>DASWFT010000147.1:0-15637 GCA_036394075.1 Streptosporangiaceae bacterium | reverse complement strand
ACTGGCCGAGCGGCTCGCGGTCGAGGCCGACCGACGTGGTGTCACCGTTAGCGATCTGCTGATCGAGTACGCCGACGAGGGCCTGCGGCGGCCGGAGTAATTCGCCAGGCTCGGTGCCGCGGCTCAGGCGACGGGAATGGCCTGCTGGCGGTTTTCGCGGTACCCTCGCAGGCGCCGCATCCGGAACCCGGCTCAGCGGCTCGCCGCCGCGGCCCGGGCCTACGTCCGGTTCGCTTCCGATCAGCGGCCGCTGTTCCAGGCCCTGGCCGGGTCCGGGCTGGACAAGAGCCGTCACCCGGAAGTCGAGCGCGCCGCACAGGCGGTCGGGATGGCCTTCCTGTCCCCGGCGGCCAGGCTGGTCAACGGCGACGAAAGGGCCGCTGCGCGGCTCACCTCCGTCATCGTCGCGACCGCCCACGGCCACGCCATGCTGATGCTTGATGGCACCTTCGGCTCTGGCCACCACGCCGCCGAGGCCGCCGCCGAACAGGCAGCGGCCGCAACGCTCGCCCTGATCGCCGGCCAGGAATCCCTGACCGGCCGAGCAGGACAGGTAGCAGCTGGAGACTCGGTCATAGATCCATCGTGAGCCTTCAGGAGCCAGGGGGCGGCTGGACGTGTGCGCTCCTGTAACATTGCGCCTCACGGGGCTTCTGAAGACTTCTACACGGGGGGATTTCTGTCATGAGCGTACTGATCACCGCGAAGTTCCAGGGCGACACGGCCAAGTTCCGCCAGGCCCTGGCTGAGCGGGCCGGCGAGCTGACGAAGTTCGCGGACCTTTCCCGCTCGGCCGGCGCCATCCACCATCGCTTCGGCGTCGGCGACGGCTTCGTCCTGGTCGTCGATGAGTGGGCGACGGCCGAGCAGTTTCAGCAGTTCATGGCCAATCCCGACCTGCAGGCGTTCATCGGGGAGATGGGCGCCGTCCCAGCCCCACCCGAGGTCACCATCACTGATGCGGTCGCCTCACCGGATCAGTTCTGACTTACCGGGTTCTCCGCCACCCATACCGGCCGTCGCTATATCGGCCAGCCAGAACCGGATAACAACGACCGGCGGAGGGCCCGACGGTGGCGCCAGCCCCAGCCGCTTATGCGCCGCGGATCGACGCTGCGCCGGCCCCCAGCCGCCTATGGCTGCGCCGGGGGCCGGCGCCACCGTCTCGTCGCTCGGTATGCGCGGGCTCAATCCTCGCTGACCGGACGAGTGCCGCGGTTCAGCTCCATGATCACGCCGACCTCGATGCCCGCGCCCATTTCCAGGGCCGGGCATCCCTTGGCCACGGTGAGCGCAGCCTCGAGGTCGTCGGCGATGACCAGCGAGTAACCCCCGAGGCGAGTGTCCGCTCCGCAGTTCCCGAGCGAGCTGGACTCGATAACCGGGAGGCCCTGGTCCGCCAGGTTGGCGCCCATGCTGTCGAACCAGGCAGTCCAGGCGGCCACAGTCTCAGGGCGGCCCGGTGTGTAGTCCTTCGGCACGCGGTACGAGAGCAAGAACTTTGCCATCGATCTCCTCCTCTGCTCGGCGGCTCGGCCGGCGTGGCGCCGGCGTTACCTGTCGATGGTCACTACCTGTCGATGGTGTAGACACCCGCGAACCGGGAAATTGGGCGGCGGCGGGCGCCCACTTTGGCGCGCGGCCGGTGTCAGTACGGATGACAGGGTCGGAAGGAGCCGGAAGAGTGATGGGAGGATGGCGCGATGGCCGCAGACCTGATCGCCCGGGCCCGCGGCGGGGACGAGGAGGCGTTTCGCCAGCTCGTCGACCCCTATCGGAGCGCGCTGCACGTGCACTGCTACCGGATCCTCGGTTCGCCGCAGGACGCCGAGGACGCGCTGCAGGAGACCCTGCTGGCGGCCTGGCGGGGACTTGGCGGCTTCGAGGGACGCGCCTCGGTCCGGACCTGGCTATATCGGATCGCCACCAGCCGCTGCCTGAACGCGCTGCGATCAGCCAGCCGCCGCCCGCCGATGAGCTGGCGCACGCCCGAGGTTGACCCGCCGGAGCCCACCCGGCTCGGCGAGGTGGTCTGGCTCGAGCCCTACCCGGACGTCCTCCTCGAAGGGCTCGCCGATAGCGCGCCCGGCCCGGAGACCCGGTATGAGGCCACAGAAGCCATCTCGCTGGCCTTCGTGACCGCGCTGCAGTTGCTGCCGCCGCGGCAGCGTGCCGTCCTCATCCTGCGCGACGTCCTCGGGTTCCGGGCCGGCGAGGCGGCACACATCCTCGACTCCACCGAGGCGTCGGTGACCAGCGCTCTCAAACGCGCCCGCGCCACCCTGCAGCACCGGCTGGCACCTTCGGCGGACCAGGAACCGCCACCGCCGCCGGACTCCGCGGTCGAGCAGGAACTCGTCGCCCGGCTCACCCGGGCCTACGACAGCGGCGACGTCGACGGCGTGATCGCCCTGCTCACCGATGACGTCTGGCTGGCCATGCCGCCGGTCCCGCTGGAATACCAGGGCCGCGAGCTGGCGGCCCGGTTCCTCACTGCGACCGCTTTCCGGCCGGGCCGCACCTCCCGGCTCGTAGCGACCCGGGCCAACGGCCAGCCCGCATTCGGGATATACGTCCGGGACCCGCGGGCCAAAGTCGCCCACGCGAACGGGCTGCTGGTGCTGACCCTCGCCGGCAACCGGATCTGCGCCATGACCCGCTTCGACAACAGCGTGCTGCCCCGTTTCGGGTTTCCCCGGACTTTGCCTGACTGAGCCTGGCTACGGGCGATCGGCGCGGCGATAAAGACTCGCCCGCTGGGCAGCCCATGGGGTAGGTGTAGCAGCATGACCGAGCGTTATCCTCTGCGGCCCATCACGCCCGATGAGTTCGACGCCTTCAGCGAGGTGCCCACCCGGGCATTCAATGACAGCGCGTGGCCGGCTGAGGCCATCGACCAGGAGCGCGTGATCTTCGAGTTCGATCGCAGTCTCGCCGCGTTTGACGGCGATGCGATCGTCGGGACGGCAAGCGCGTACTCTTTCCAGCTCACTGTCCCCGGCGGGATCGCGGGCGCGGCGGGTGTCTCTTTCGTCAGCGTCCTGCCCAGTCACCGGCGGCGCGGCATCTTGTCGGCGATGATGCGCCACCAGCTCACCGGCATCGTCGGCCGGGGCGAGGCCGTCGCAGCGCTGTTTGCGTCCGAGTCGGGCCTCTACGGAAGGTTCGGCTACGGCTGCGCGTCAGAGCAGCTGCGCCTGACGATCCGCCGCGGCGAGGGTGCGCTGAGCCCGGCCGTGGCTGGCGGCGCGGGCCTGGACCGCGGCGCGGTGCGGCTGCGGGACGCGCAGCCCACCGAACTGCGCACCGAGCTGGCCAAGGTCTATGACTCGGCGGTCCCGCACCGGCCCGGCATGATGGCCAGGGACGAGCGCTGGTGGCAGGGCACGCTCGCTGATCCGGAATTCTCCCGAAAGGGAATGACCTCACTGAAGTGCCTGCTGGCGGATGACGACTCGGGTCCGCGCGGTTATGCCCTGTACCGGACGAGGTCTGACTGGGCCGAAGACGGCCTGCCGGCAGGCAGCCTGTCGGTCCGCGAGCTGATTGCCTCCGACGCCACGGCCACGGCGGCGCTGTGGACCGACTTGCTCACTAGGGACCTGATCGACGAGGTCGTCGCCCGGCAGCGGCCGGTCGACGATCCGCTGCTTGACATGCTCGCCGACCGGCGCCGGGCGCGGGCCTACCTGACCGACGGGCTCTGGATCCGGCTCACCGACGTCCCGGCCGCACTCCGCCAGCGGCGCTATTCTTGCGCGGCTGACGTCGTGATCGAGGTGACCGACGAACTGCTGCCCGCCAACGCGGGCCGCTGGCGGCTGCAGTGCCCCGGGCCCGCCGGGGGCGGAACGGCCAGCTGCGAGCGCACCACGGCGGCTCCTCACGTCGTGCTACCCGTCGCGGTTCTCGGAGCCGGTTATCTGGGCGGCACCAGGCTGGGCTCCCTCGCCGCAGCCGGCCTGGTTACCGAGCGGGAGCACGGCGCGCTGGCCAGGCTTTCGGCCGCCATGTACTCCGACCCCGCGCCCTGGTGCCCGTCGATGTTCTGAGGAGCCACCCAAGTGGCCGTGATCTCCCCGACTGCGAGTCGAACGTCACTACCAGGGAACGGGTGAGGCCAGCATCACCGCGCCGACGCTGATCGGCGCAGACCTGGGCCGGGTTAGCATGTCGTTACCTTCCGTAACCGGGGGAGCGGAAGTCTTGGGAGCCGGTGAGCGAGATCGAGAACTGCCCGGCGGTTGCGGCCTTGCGCAGGTCCGCTCACCTGGTCCGGCAGCGGATCTGGCCGGTCGTGCTGCTCGCGACGCTGCCGACGATTGCCGCCAGCCAGATCCCGGCCGCATTCCCCCACCCGGCCAGCACCGGAGCAGTGCTGGTCTTCCTCGGCATCCGGGTCGGTGAAGGGCTGGTGGAGGCGGCTCTCGGGCTCGCGGCGGTGGAGCTGTGCTACCGGCTCATCCAACTCGACGCCGCATCTCGCGCCGCCATTCTCACCGCCCCGAGCCAGCCCCGGCCAGCGGCGCCGCGACCGGGACCTGGTCATCCGGCTCGCCCAGGACACGAGGGCTGACCAGGTCCCGCTTGTCGCCCATGGCGAGCAGGGTGGCCGCGAACCGGCTGTCCGGCGCTTCCCTGGCGACCTCATGCGCGTCGGCGGCGGTGTCCACGTCGATCAGCTCAGGCGCGAGGCGGACACGGAGGCTGGCGCGCAGCAGGCGGGAAAGCTGCCCCCGGCCCGTGTGGGTCTGCGACATGGGGACGCCAAGGATGAGGCCGGGATCGGGCCGGCGCAGGCCGAGCAGCCAGAAACCGCCGTCCCGGGCCGGCCCGAACACGGCGTCGGCCTCGCCCCGGGCGAGCGGGCGCGCCACGCTTTCCAGCAACCCGGGGGTCACCTGGGGGGTGTCCATGCCGATCAGCACGACCGGGATGGCCAGCTGGGCGTAGGCCTCATCGAGGGCCGCGGCGATCCGCTCATCGAGCCCGTCGCCGCGCTGCCCGGTCACCTCGAAGCCCGGTGGCAGCCAGCCCGCGCGCGGGCTGCCCGCCGGACGCGGGCCGCGGAGCGCGGCGGACGCCCCGGCCAGGGCAAGCACGTGCCGGGCGAAGGGGGCGCGGGCCGCGGCTTCCAGGGTGTCGGTCAGCGCGGCTTCGGCCAGCCTGGCCGCCTCGTGCGGCGTGTACGGCGGCGTGAGACGGGTTTTGACCCGGCCCGGCACAGGTGCCTTGGCGATGACGACGACCTGGGCCGCGAGCCTTCTCATGACGACGCCAGGACTTTCCGCATGTCGCGCACGGTGCGCACGGTCCCGCCGACGGTGCCGGTGACCTTGGAACGCCCGGACCGGGGGAGGTAGGGCACATCGGCCTCCTCGATCCGCCAGCCCGCGCTGGCGGCGGCCATCACCATCTCCAGCGGGTAGCCGAACCGGCGGTCAGTGAGGGCGAGGTGCAGCAGCGGCTCGCGGCGCGCCGCCCGCATCGGCCCCAGGTCGCGCACGCGCGCGCCGGTGCGCCGGCGCAGTTGCGCGGCGAGGACCTTGTTGCCGAGCCTGGCGTGCAGCGGCCAGGTGCGCAGGCCATGCGTGACACGCCTGCCGAGCACGAGGTCGGCCTGCCCGACCAGGATCGGGTCGGCGACCAGCGGCAGGTCGCCGGGGTCGAGCGACGCGTCGGCGTCCATGAAGCACACGACCTCGCTCGTGGCGGTGAGCAACCCCGCGTGGCAGGCGGCGCCGAATCCGCGCTGGGGCACCCGGACCACGGTCGCCCCGTGGTCTGCGGCGATGTTCGCCGAGGCGTCGGTGGAGCCGTTGTCGGCCACGATCGGATGGAAGCCGGCCGGCATCCGGGAGAGCACCCATGGGAGCGCCTCGGCTTCGTTCAGGCACGGCAAAACGACATCGATTACCATGCCGAACGACATTAGCCACGAACTGCCTTGATCGACCCTTACAGACCGGTGACGGATCGTCTGGGCCGAATCGCCGCAGGCCGGCCGCGTGTTTGGCTACCTGTATGCGAATACTGGTGACGGGGGCCGCGGGCTTCATCGGATCCCATATCGTCGATGCCCTGCTGGCGGCCGGCCATGAGGTGCAGGGCCTGGACTCGCTCGCGCCCGCGGTGCATGACGGGCCGCCCGGGTACCTGCCCGCGGGGTTTGACCTGACCGTCGGCGACATCCGCGATCCTGGGGTGGTCGGCCGGGCGGTGGCGGGCGCCGACGCGGTGTGCCACCAGGCAGCAATGGTCGGACTGGGCGTTGACCTGGCCGATCTCCCGGCCTACGCCGACGTCAACGTCACCGGCACGGCGGTCCTGCTTGAGGCCATGGGCCGCAGCGGCATCCCGCGCCTGGTGCTGGCGTCGTCGATGGTCGTCTACGGGGAGGGCGCCTACGACTGCCGGCGGCACGGCCGGGTGCGGCCCGCCCCGCGCGGCCCGGACGACTTGTCGGCTGGCCGGTTCGAGCCGCGCTGCCCGGACTGCGGCCAGGAACTCACGACCGCCACGGTGGCCGAGTCGGCGCCGCTGGATCCCCGCAACGCCTATGCCGCCAGCAAGGTCGCCCAGGAGCACCTGGCGGCCACCTGGGCGCGGATGACCGGCGGGTCGGCTGTCGCGCTGCGCTACCACAACGTCTACGGCCCGAGGATGCCGCGTGACACCCCGTACTCCGGCGTCGCCGCGATCTTCCGTTCCGCGCTGGAAGGCGGCCGGGCGCCCGAGGTCTTCGAGGATGGCGGGCAGCGCCGCGACTTCGTCCACGTCCGCGACGTGGCTCAGGCGAATCTGCGCGCGCTGGGCGCCGGGGACCCGGGCACGGTGCAGGCGTTCAACGTCGCCAGTGGCGAGCCGCACACGGTCGGCCAGATGGCCGAGGCGCTCGCCGCTTCATTCGGTGGCCCGCCACCCGTGGTGACGGGCAAGTTCCGGCTCGGCGACGTGCGCCATATCGTGGCTTCCCCGGCGGCCGCGGAACGCGGGCTCGGGTTCCGCGCGGAGGTGAGCTTCGGCACGGGAATGGCCGAGTTCGCCCGGGCGCAGCTGCGGGAACCGGCCAGGCTGGCGCCGCGGGATCCCGCGGGCCCGCCCCCGGTCAGCCCTGCTGCCGCGCGTACACCGGATGCTCAGGCTGCGGCGCGTGAGCAAGCGGCAGCCGTATAACGAACAGGCACCCGGGGCCCGCGTTCCTGACCGCGATCTGGCCGGCGTGCGCCTCAACGATGCCGCGGGCGATGCTCAGCCCGAGCCCGGCGCCGTTGTCCCCGCCCGGCGTGCGGGCCGTCTCGCCGCGGAACGCCACGTCGAAAACACGCGGCAGGGCGTCGGGGGCGATCCCGCCGCAGGCGTCCGCCACGCTCACCCTGGCCATGCCCCGCTCGACCTCGCCCTGCACCTGCACGATGCCCTCGGACGGAGTGTGCCGGATGGCATTGGTGACCAGGTTGCGGAGCGCGCGCCCGAACTCGTCGGCGTCCACCAGAACCGGGAGCCCGCGGACCGCTGACCCTTGCAACTGGACACCCTTGACCCGGGCCAGCGGCTCGGTGCTGGCCAGCGCCTCGGCCACGAGGTCGTCGAGGCCGACCAGGCGCCGGGACAGCCGCAGCGCGCCCGCGTGAATGCGGGACAGCTCGAACAGGTCATCGATCATGGTCGTCAGGCGGTCAGCCTCGCGCCGCATCTGCGTGTGGTAGGTACTCACCGTCTCGTAGTCCCTGACGATCCCGTCCTCCAGGGCCTCAGCCATCGCGCGCAGCCCGGCCAGCGGGGTGCGAAGGTCGTGGCTGACCCAGGCGACGAGTTCCCGCCGGCTCGCCTCCAGGGCACGCTCCCGCTCGCGGGCCTGCGCGAGCCGCTGGTGGGCGGCTGTGAGCCCATCGGACAGCCCCGCCAGCTCGGCCGACAGCGTTACGTTCGGCGGCTCGTAGTAGCCGGTCTCGCCGACCTCCTTCACGGCACCGAGGAGGACGCGGCTCGCTTTGCTGATCTTCCGGCCGACGAGCAGCGCCACGGCGAACCCCGCCAGGCCCGCGATCCCGAGCAGTTCCAGCATGACCGCGCGGTCGCCAGAGTTGGCCAGCATCAAATGGGCGATGGCCCCCACTCCGGCCAGCGAGGTGACGACCGTGACCGCGGCGATCATGGTGAGCATGGCGGAGATCGAGCGGCCGGCCAGCAGCCGCAGCGCGAAAACCCCGATCAGGCAGGTGATGACCGCGATCGAGGCGACCCATTCGGAAACGTGGAAGAGATCGGAGGGAGCGATCGGGGACAGGGCGGCGATCATGCGTGCTCCGGTTCGTAGCGGTAGCCAACGCCCCAGACCGTGACGAGCCGCCTGGGCATGGTCGGGTCAGACTCGATCTTTTCGCGCAGCCGCCTGATGTGCACGGTGACCGTGGACGTGTCACCGAACGTCCAGCTCCACACGTGCCCGAGCAACTGCTCGCGGGTGAAGGCCTGGCCCGGATGCTGCATGAGGAATGCGAGCAGGTCGTATTCCCGTGAGGTAAGGGCCAGCGCGTTGCCCCCGATGGTCGCCGCGTGCGCCCCCAGGTCGATCACCAGGTCGCCGTCCCTGACGACACCCAGCGCGTGCGCGTCGGGCAGGCCACCGCCGCGCGCCCGGCGCAGCACGGACCTGACCCGCAGCGCCAGTTCGCGCGGGCTGAAGGGCTTGGTGACGTAGTCGTCCGCGCCGGTCTCGAAGCCGACCACGCGGTCGGTCTCCTCGCCGAGCGCGGTCAGCATCACCACCGGGATCGGCCACTGGGCCCGCAGCCTGCGGCAGATCTCCAGCCCGTCGATGCCAGGCAGCATGAGATCCAGCACGACCAGGTCCGGCGGCTCGTCCGCGATGCGGCGGAGGGCCTCGAAGCCGTCGTTGATGCACTCCACGTGGTGGCCGTCACGGACCAGGTAGCGCCCGACGACATCGGCGAGGGTGGCGTCGTCGTCGACGACGACGATGCGGCCGGGACGGTCGGGACTAGTCACGACGGCACCCCCCGGCGCCGGCAACGGCTCGGGGGGCTGGCTTGGGTTCGATCGTTATGTGCGGAATTCCTGGTCACAGTGTCCACGGTAGAACCAGATCGCGGTGAGCGCCGCATACCGGAGCGAATCCGTCACCCTTCCGTAAGGCTGAGTAGGGGCCGTGCGCCGCCGCCGGAAGCTAGGCTCGTCGCCTGTCCAGACTGCCCGTGTGCCCGCCAGGGAGGTGACCTCGTGCTCGGTGAGCTGTATGAGGATGCGCTGGCGGGCCTGGCGCAGCCAGAGATCGAGCACACCGATGGCCGCCGAACGCCGCTCAAGACCGACGAATGGATGCGGGTGCTGCCGGGTGACGCGTCGATCCTGGACCGTTGCCAGGGACACACCCTGGATATCGGCTCCGGGCCGGGGCGGCTGACTGTGGCGCTGGCCGAGCGGGGCGTTCCGGCGCTTGGCATCGACGTCACCCCGTACGCCGTCTGGCTCGCCCGCTGGTCCGGGGCGCTCGCGCTGCGCAGGGATGTCTTCGGCGCGGTGCCGGGCGCCGGTCGCTGGGCGACGCTGCTGCTGGCCGACGGAAACATCGGGATCGGCGGGGATCCCGGCGCGCTGCTGCGCCGGGCCGTGGAACTGATGATGCCGGGTGGCCGTGCGCTGGTCGAGGTGGAACCGCCGGGTGCGCCCCTGCTGCGCGAACGGGTGCGGCTGAGGCATGGGGGCACGTTGAGTGACTGGTTCCCCTGGGCCTGGATCGGCGCTGATCAGATCGCCGACCTGGGCGTCACCGCGGGCCTTGCGGTCACTGAACTCTGGACCGACTCGGGCCGCTGGTTCGCCGCCCTCACCTGCCCCTCCGGCCGGCGCCCTCAGTAACCCCGTGGCCAGGGGCGCTCATGGAGAGACCCGGGAGGCGTGTCCGGCCGAGACTTCCTGGCGGGCCGCGATGGCCGCCCCCAGGCGGCTGAGCGCGGTGAAGAATTGCTGCTGCTCCCCGGGTGAGAGCACTTCGAAGAGTTCCGCGACCGCGTCGAGCCGGGGGGCCAGGGCCTGCTCGGCTTCCAAGGCCCCGGCGGGTGAGAGTTCAACCAGGGTGGCCCGGCGGTCGGTCGGATGCGGGCGCCGGACCACCAGGTGCGCGTCCTCAAGCGCGTCGACCATCGCGGTCATGTTCCTGGGGCTGACGCCCAATTGCACGCCCAGTTCGCGCATGATGGCTGGGCCCCCGCAGTGCAGCGCTTCGAGGAGCCGCAGCCGGGTGTAGGTGAGGCCACCGCAGGAGCGCCCGTCCGTCCACCGGAGGAAAGCCGCGGCGAAGAGGGCCGTCTGCGCCACCAGGGCCCGCCGGCGTTCCGTTTCGCCCAGGCCCTCGATCGAGCCCGGATCGGCGCCCTGGCAGCCTTCGTCGGCTACCTGCTGCGACGCCGGATCCAGTTCCACCAGTTCAGAGTACTCGGGTGGTTCAGTTGACACGATTATTACGTTCGGTAATATCATTTCTGTGACTTTAACACGCGACAGGAAGTCACGACGGGCAGCGCGCCCGCCAGCCGAGGAAGGCAGGACACCATGACCACAGCAGATCAACAGCCGCAGGTCCTGGCCGATGGCGTCACCGCGGACGCACTCGGCCGCGCGGCCGCCGGGCCGAGCACCTGGTCGCTGGATGCCGCCCACTCATCAGCGGCCTTCCGGCACAAGACCATCTGGGGCCTGGTCACGGTCCGCGGCACGTTCTCCGATCTCGCCGGCCGCGCCGAGATCCTCCCGGACGGCTCGGCACGCGGCCGGGTGGACATCGGGGCGGCCTCGCTGAACACGAAAAACGCCAAACGGGATACGCACCTGAAGTCGGCGGACTTCTTCGACGCGCAGGCCCATCCCCGGATCGTCGTGGACGTGCGGCGGGCGACACGGTCCGGCGGCAGCGTAAACGTCTCCGGGGACCTGACGGCGGCCGGGATCACGAGGCCACTCGACTTCACCGCCACCGTGCTGGAGGCCAGCGCCGATGCGGTCACCCTCCGCGCGGAGGTGGAGGTGGACCGGGCGAGCTTCAATATGACCTGGAATCAGATGGGCATGCTGAAAGGCCTCGCTACCGTGTCCGTTGTGGCCCGCTTCACCCGGTCGGGAGGGACGCAGGCGCAGACCCCGTGACGCAGGCGGGCCCGTAACGTAGGAGCATGCGCGCATGGGTGGTGCACGAGCCCGGGCCGATGGCCTCGGGCCCGCTGCGGCTGATCGACCGGCCGGTTCCCGAGCCCGGTCCCGGCCAGTTGCTCGTCAAGATCCGCTGCTGTGGCGTGTGCCGGACCGACCTGCACCTCGCCGAGGGTGACCTGCCGCCGAAGGCGCCGGACATCACGCCCGGTCATGAGGTGGTGGGCGAGGTCGTCGAGGCCGGGCCCGGTGCGCTCAGGTTCAAGCCCGGTGACCGGGTCGGGGCCGCCTGGCTCGGCGGGACCGACGGGTCGTGCCGGTTCTGCCGCCGCGGCCAGGAGAACTTGTGCCCCGGGTCGGTCTACACCGGCTGGGACTATCACGGCGGCTACGCCGAGTACATGGTCGTCGCGGACGCGTTCGCCCACCCGCTGCCGCACGGGTTCAGCGACGCGGAACTCGCGCCGCTGCTGTGTGCCGGGATCATCGGATACCGCGCGCTGCGGCGGGCCGAAGTCCCGCCGGGGGGCACCCTGGGCATCTACGGCTTCGGCGGTTCTGCGCACCTGGCCGCGCAGATCGCGATCGCCGAAGGCGCGGCCGTGCACGTGTTCACCAGGGGCGCGGCTGCCAGGGACCTGGCGCTCACCCTCGGCGCCGCCTCGGCGCAGGACTCGTATGATCCGCCGCCCGAGCCGCTCGACTCGGCCATCCTGTTCGCCCCCGTCGGTCAGCTGGTGCTGCCCGCGCTCGCCGCGCTCGACCGGGGCGGCACGCTCGCGATCGCCGGGATCTACCTGACCGACATCCCGTCGCTGAACTACGCCGAGCACCTGTTCCAGGAACGAACCGTGCGCAGCGTCACCTCGAACACCCGGGGTGACGCGGCCGAGTTCCTCACCCTGGCGGAGCGGCTGCACATCAAGGTGACCACCACCCCGTACACCTTCGGCCGGGCCGACCAGGCGCTCGCCGACCTCGCCGCCGAACGGGTGCACGGCGCGGCGGTCCTCTCGATGTGACCCAGCGGGCGGTAATCGCATCGCTGCTGCTCGTGAATTCGTAGGCTGTCTGGGTGACCAGCCAGCACACCGCGGCCCGCGCGCTGCTCAGCCGTTTCCCGCTCGTGGACGGGCACAACGACCTCCCCTGGGAGCTGCGGGAGGCAGGCCGCGAGGATCTTGACCAGACCAACCTCGCCGCGCCGGTCCCGTTCACCCACACCGACCTGCCGCGGATCGCCGAGGGCGGGCTGGGCGCCCAGTTCTGGTCGGTGTTCGTGCCCGCGACACTGCAGGGCGACGGGGCGGTGGCCGCGACCCTGGAGCAGGTCGACCTGGTGCGCCGGATGACCCGCCGCTACCCGGACGTGCTCGAGCTCGCGCTGACCGCCGCCGACGTGGACCGGATTTTCGCGGCCGGGAAGGTAGCGTCGCTGATCGGCGCCGAGGGCGGGCACTCGATCGCGTCCTCGATGGGCGTGCTCCGGGTGCTCTACGGGATCGGGGTCCGGTACCTCACCCTGACCCACAACGCGAACGTCCCGTGGGCCGACTCGGCCACCGACGAGCCGAAGGCGGGCGGCCTGACCGCTTTCGGCCGCGAGGTCGTCGGCGAGATGCAGCGGCTCGGCATGCTCGTGGACCTGTCCCACGTCTCCCCGGCGACGATGCGTGACGCGCTGGACGCGGCCGAGGCGCCGGTCATCTTCTCCCACTCCGCCGCCCGCGCACTCTGCGATCATCCGCGCAACGTCCCCGACGAGATCCTGGCGCGGCTGCCGCCCAACCGCGGGGTGTGCATGGTGACTTTCGTTCCGTCCTTCGTCTCGCCCGAATGCCGGGACTGGGAAAGCGATCTCAGGGCGGAGATGGAGCGGCGCGGGATGGAGCCCTGGGACCTGGCCAGCCGGGCCACGGTGCGGCAGGAGTGGGCACCGGGCCATCCCCGGCCGGTCGCCACGCTCGCTCAGGTCGCCAACCACATCGAGCATGTCCGGGAGGTGGCGGGCATCGACCACGTGGGAATCGGCGGGGATTTCGATGGCACCGACCAGCTCCCCGAAGGGCTGGCCGATGTCTCCTGCTACCCGGCGCTGATCGCCGAGCTGCTGGGCCGGGGCTGGAGTGAGGAGGACTGCCGGCGGCTGGCGGGCGGCAACATCCTGCGGGTCATGCGGGAGGCCGAGGCGGCCGCCCGGGCCATCGGCGCGCAGCGCGGCCCGTCCACGGCGCGCATCGGGGACTTCGGTGGCCGCTGACCCGCCGCTTCCTCAGCTGAAGTGGGTGACCGGCCTGACTTGCCGCTCGCCGTCCAGGTAGACGTCCACCTTCTCGTCGTAGAAGCAGGCCAGGCCGGCGACCTTCTGGCTCTCCGGCAGCGGGGTCCGGTAGATCCACACGATGTCCTCGTGCAGCTGCCTGCCGGTGTCGACCGACCAGTACGCCGCGGTGCCCTTGTACGGGCAGTGCGACTCGGTGGCCGAGGGCCGCAGCAGGTCCATCCGGAGGTCGGTGAGCGGCAGGTAGTAGCGGGGCGGCAGGCCGGTCTCGAACAGGATCCGGGGCTGGCGGGAATCGGCGACGGTGACACCGTCGATCTCGACCCGGACATGCCGGGAGCTGGCCAGGATGTCCACCCGCGTGTAGGGATCGCGGGGGTGGGTGTAGACCGGCTCGTCTTCCTCGAACCACTCGCTCATCGCGGCCCACTCCAGCCGGACCGCCTCGCGCAGTTCCTCCAGCGGGGAGTCCGGGTACCGGCGGGCCGCGCTGTCCGCGCTGGCGCCGGACACCTTGACGTGGTAGATCTCCGCGTCACCCCGGCTTGGCGAATGATCGGTGGTGCCAGCCGGGATGAGTTCGGCCCGGATGTCCGCGGCGGGGATGTAGTACACGGGAAAATAGGGCCACTCCCAGACCAGGACAGGGTGCGAGGTGTCGGCGACGAGCTCACCCGCCAGGTACGCGCGGACACGCTTGCGGCCAGTCTCGGTGCGGACCCGGCCGGCGGTTTTGGCCATGGATACTCCGTTCCCTGGCGGCTCTGAACGTAAAGTGCGCCGCCGATTGAGTAGCGTCAATGTATGCGACTTGGTGTCTTGGACGTGGGATCCAACACGGTTCACTTCCTTGTCGTGGACGCGTACCAGGGTGCGCGCCCGACACCGGTGTTCTCGCACAAGGCCGAGCTGCGCCTCGGCGACCACCTGGAGGACGGCAATCAGCTGTCGCAGAGGATTGAGACACAGCTGCGGGCCTTCATCCGTGAGGCCCAGCAGATCGCCGAGGACAAGGGCGTGGAGGAGATGCTCGCCTTCGCCACGTCGGCCGTCCGGGACGCAGCCAACGGGGACGAGGTCCTGGCCCGCATCCGCGGTGAGACACAGGCCCACATCCAGGTGCTCCCCGGGATCGACGAGTCCCGGCTGACCTTCCTGGCCGCGCGGCGCTGGTTCGGCTGGTCGTCGGGGAAGGTGCTGATGCTCGACATCGGCGGCGGCTCGCTGGAGATCGCCTCCGGTGTCGACGAGGAGCCCGACGTAGCCATCTCTTTGCCGCTCGGAGCGGGCAGGCTTACCCGCGACTGGTTCACCGGCGATCCGCCGCCACCCGCGGAGATCCGGCAGCTGCGTAAGCACGTGCGCACCGAGATCGCCAGGAGAGCGGGCGAGGTGATGCGAGATGGCCGGCCCGACCGGGCCGTGGCCACGTCCAAGACGTTCCGGCAGCTGGCCAGGATCGCCGGCGCCGCGCCATCCAGCGAGGGCTTCTACGTCAGGCGGTTGGTGAGCCACGCCGACGTGACCGGGCTGGCGGAACGGCTGGCCACCATGACCGTGCAGCAGCGCACCGACCTTCCCGGCGTGTCCCACGGCCGCGCACCACAGCTCGTGGCGGGCGCGATCGTCGCCGACGCCGCTATGGACCTGTTCGGCCTGGCCGAACTGGAGATCTGCCCGTGGGCGCTGCGTGAAGGCGTGATCCTACGGCGGCTGGACGCGCTGCCCCCGTGAACCCCGGGGCTGCCCGGCCAGCCCGCAGGCCGCGCGATCGTCAGTTACTCGGTGTGATCCGCACCGTATTCTGCGATGCCCGCCAGGCCTTTCTGCCGGGTCACCTGGGTCATTCTGCCTTGTCCGCCGACTCGTTGGCCGAGGGGCGCGGGGTGACCGGCGAGTCGGCCTTGGCTGACCGGCCCGGATCCCCGGCCCGCTCGGCCCGCTCAGCGCGGTCGCCTGCCGCTGGGCCGACCCGCTGGCCAGCTCGCGCCGGACCCGCCGCAGACTCGGCTACCCCATTGCCCGAGTCGAGCCCCGCCCGCTCCGGTGCCTGGGTCTTCGCCCGCCGCTCCTGATCGTCTGGCCGCGCGCCGCGGGCAGCTTGGACGGCTTGGGCGGCTTGGGCGGCTTGCGACGCGGGGGCCGCGGTCGGCGCGTGCCTGCCCTCCGCCGACCCGGCAGATCGCG
>DASWFT010000146.1:0-30564 GCA_036394075.1 Streptosporangiaceae bacterium | reverse complement strand
CCGGGTCAGGCGAGGCCATCTTCGTGACTGTCGGCGGCATCGTGCTGGGAGTGCTGACCGGCTGGGGCCTGTCGTTCATCATCGTCAAGATCCTGACCGGCGTGTTCGACCCGCCCCCGCCACACTTGTTCGTCCCGTGGTTCTACCTGGCCGCGCTGGGCGTCGTGACGTGCGGGACCATCGTGGCCGGCGGGGCCAGCGTCATTCGCGCCATGCGCCGGCCCGCAGCCGACATTGTCCGGGATCTCTGACGGCAGCCGGGCCGCCCCGTGAGTGAGGGGGGCGGGCGGGCGGAAGGCGGCGAAGGGGTTGGTGATCACCAGGGTCCGGGCCGCGAACCGGTAGAGCGTGGCCGGCCGGCCGCCGAGTGATGTCGGCCGGAGGGCCGCGGGCGTGGCCTCGATGACAGCCCGGCGGGTCAGTATCCGCTGCAGGTTGGTGGCCGAGACCGGGTGGCCGAGCGCGGCGGCATAGATGTCCCGCAACTGGGCGATCGTGAAGGTCTCGGGCGCCAGGGCGAAGCCGATGTTGGTGTACGACAGCTTGGCCCGCAGTCTTTCTCGGGCCGATCCGATGATCGACCCGTGGTCGAACGCGGTCGGCGGAAGGTCACCGGCGGCGTGCCACGCCGTGTCCGCGGGAATGCGCGGCTCGGCGTCGGTGGCCACCAGCGCGAGGTAGGCCGTGGCGAGGACGCGGCCCCGGGGGTCCCGCCCGGGGTCGCTGCGGGTTTCCAGCTGCTCGAGGTGGGCGATTCCGGCGAGGTCGACCTTGGTGGCCAGGTGGCGTCCCGTGGACGTGCCGAGCCTTTCGCTCGCTCCGAGGGGTCCGCCGGGCAAAGACCACCGTCCCTCGAACGGCGACTCGCCCCGCCGCCAGAGCAGGACATCCAGGCTGGTCCCGCGGACCTGGAGGACCACCGCGAGCACCTCATGGCGGAACCGCTCGTCCTGGCTGTTGCCTGCGGCCGCGCCAGCCTCGTGGCGGGACCGCTCGTCATGGCTGTTGCCTGCGGCCGCGCCAGCCTGCGGCTGATGTTCTGGCACGTTCGCATGATACTGTGTCACCCAGAGGTTTTCGACTATTAGGCGAAAACCGGAGTTGGGTGACGGGAGCAGCTGATGACCAGCAGCGTGGTGGGCGATTACCAGGGCGGCGGGGGACTGGGTAGCGCAGGTCCGGCGGGGGATTGGGCGGCGCAGGTCCGGCGGCTCGCGGCACAGCGCGACGCGGTGATCCTCGCGCACAACTACCAGGCTCCGGAGATCCAGGATGTCGCCGATCATGTCGGCGACTCGCTCGCCTTGTCCCGGCTGGCGGCGGCGAGCACGGCGAGCGTCATCGTATTCGCCGGGGTGTACTTCATGGCGGAGACGGCCAAGATCCTCGCGCCCGGGCGGACGGTGCTGATCCCGGACTCGCGGGCGGGCTGCTCGCTGGCCGAGAGCATCACCGCGCAGCAACTGCGGGCGTGGAAGGCCGAGCACCCCGGTGCCGCGGTCGTCGCGTACGTCAACACCAGCGCCGAGGTCAAGGCGGAATCCGATATGTGCTGCACTTCGGCCAACGCGATACAGATCGTCGAGTCTCTCCCGGCGGGCCAGGAGGTCCTGTTCCTGCCCGACCAGTTCCTCGGCGCTCACGTGCGCCGGGCCACCGGCCGCACCAACATGCATGTATGGCTTGGCGAATGCCACGTGCACGCTGGCATCAGCCCGGCTGAGCTGCGCCGCAAAGCGGCCGCCGAGCCCGAGGCAGAGTTGTTCATCCATCCCGAGTGCGGGTGCTCGACCGCCGCGCTGTGGCAGGCGGGCATCGGTGACCTGCCGGCCAGCCGGACCAGGGTGCTGTCCACCGGGGGCATGCTGGAGGCCGCCCGCACCACCACGGCGCCCGCCGTGCTGGTGGCCACGGAGACGGGCATGCTGCATCAGCTGCGCCGGGCCAACCCCGCGGTGCGGTGGGAGCCGGTCAATCCGGGCGCCGTGTGCCGGTACATGAAGATGACGACCCCGGCGGCCCTGCTGCGCTGCCTGCGCGAGGGCGTGGAGGAGGTGCACGTCGCGCCGGACGTGGCGGCCCGGGCCCGGCACGCCGTGGAGGCGATGATCGCTGTCGGCTCGCCGTCGGCGGCAGAGTGAGCGAGCCGGAGGGGCGCGGCGCTGCCTGGACTGAGGAGCGAGGAACGAGCGACGAGGGAAGGCGGCGCCTTCAAGCGCCCCGCGGGCGAGCGGGCAGCAGAGCACGATCGACGAGGGAAGGCGACGCAGTGAAGGGGGAATGGGGAGGCGGGCGGGGCCCCGGAAGCGAGCGGGGAACACAGTTCCGCTACCTGCCCAGGCCGGCGCCGCTGTGGGAGCGGGATGCCGATGTAGTGGTGGTGGGCTCAGGAGCGGCGGGGATGAGCGCCGCCCTGGCGGCAGCCGGTCACGGCCGGCGGGTATTGCTGGTCAGCAAGGAGGATCTCGGCGGGGGTGCGACGCCGCTGGCCCAGGGCGGCCTGGCCGCCGCGATCGACCCTTGCGACAGCGCGGTCCTGCACCAGCGGGACACGCTGGATGCGGGCGCCGGGCTGTGTGACCCGGGCGCCGTGGCGACCCTGGTGTCCGAAGCCCCCGGCGAGATCACCTGGCTGACCGGGCTGGGTGCCCGGCTGGAGCGCACCGCGCTCCATCTGGAGGGAGGGCACAGCCGCAGCCGGATCGTGCATGCCGGAGGTGATGCGGCTGGTGCTGAGGTGCACCGGGTATTGCGGGCCGCCCTGCTCGCCAGCTCCGTCGAAGTCCTCACCCGGGGCGTCGGCCTGGAGGCGCTGACCGACGAGCGGGGCTCCGTCGGCGGGCTACTCGCCGGGCGGGCTGGCGGGGACGGCGGAGCGCTGCACCCGGGAGTGGTGACGGCGCGGGCTGTTGTCCTCGCCACCGGCGGCTTCGGCCAGGCGTTCGCGACGACCACCAACCCGGCCGGGCTGACCGGCGACGGCCTGGCGCTGGCGGCCCGCGCTGGAGCCGAGCTGCGAGACGTTGAGTTCGTGCAGTTCCACCCGACGGTGCTGTGGCAGGAAGCGGCCTGCGGGCAGCGCCCCCTGATCACCGAGGCCCTGCGCGGGGCCGGGGCGGTGCTGGTGGACGTGGCGGGCCGCCCCGTGATGGCCGGGCTTCATCCGCTCGGCGACCTGGCCCCTCGCGACATCGTGTCGGCGGCCATGCAGCAGCGCATGGACCTCGGCGCTGGCCCGGCCGGTCACCTGTGGCTTGACGCGACCGCGCTCGGCCGCCGGGCCCTGGAGAAAGACTTTCCCACGGTGACCGCGATGTGCCGGGCGCGGGGTATCGACCCGGTCACCGAGCCCATCCCGGTCGCGCCCGGCGCTCACTACGCCTGCGGCGGCATCCGGGCCGACATGGACGGGCGGACCTCGGTCGCGGGCCTCTACGCCGTCGGGGAAGCCGCGTCGACCGGGGTGCATGGCGCTAACCGCCTGGCGTCCAATTCCCTGACCGAGTCCCTGATCGCGGGACGACACGTCGGGGACCTGCTCGGGCAGAGCCTGCCGGGGCCAGCGGCCGGCCTGCGGCTCCCGCCCGCGGGCCCGGGGATGAGCCCCGCTGGCCGGTCAGCCCTGGCCTCGGCCATGTCACGGCACGCCGGGGTGGTGCGCGGCCGGGAGGGACTGGAGCGTCTCCTGGGGATGCTGGAGCAAGCCCCGCCAGGAGATGCGGGCCTCGACCGTGGCGAGGGCCTCGACCTCGCCACGGTCGAGGCGACGAGCGTGCATACGGTCTCCACCGTGCTTGCGGTGGCCGCCCTGGCCCGCGCGGAGAGCCGGGGCTGCCACCGGTGGCGGAATGTGCCGGCCGCCTCAGATGAGCGGGCCCGCCACACCGTGTTGCGCGTCCGCGAAGGGCAGTTGCGGGTGGCTGTCGCCGCCGGTGCGGGCATCGGGGCCAGCGCATGACACTTCACCCATCGGTCGCCGGCCGGCTGCTCGCCGCGGGGGTCGAGCCGGAGGACACCGAGCGGGCCGTTCGCAGCGCGCTCGACGAGGACTTCCGTTACGGGCCGGACGTCACCACCGCGGCGACGGCCGCGCCCGGCGCGCGTGCTGTGGCCGGCGTCGTGGCCCGCGAGCCGGGCGTGCTGGCCGGCCTGCCGGTCGCCCTTGCTGTCCTCGACGCCGCCGGGGTGCCTCCGGAGGCGGCCGAGCCGCTGCGCGCCGACGGTGACCAGGTCGGCGCCGGCACGGAGGTCCTCCGCATCCGGGCCCCGCTGCGCGAGATGCTCGGGGCGGAGCGGACCCTGCTCAACTTCGTCACGCACCTGTCGGGGATCGCCACCGCGACCAGAGCGTGGGCCGACGCCGTGGCGGGCACTGGCACCGCGGTACGCGACACCCGCAAGACCACCCCGGGCCTGCGCCAGCTCGAGAAGTACGCCGTGCGCTGCGGCGGCGGAGTGAACCACCGCATGGGACTCGGCGACGCCGCGCTGGTGAAGGACAACCACGTGGCCGCCGCGGGCGGGATCACGGCCGCGATCCGGGCCGTGCGCGCCGCCGCTCCCGGCCTGCCACTCGAGGTCGAATGCGACAACCTGGCCCAGGTCCGCGACGCCCTGGCCGCGGGCGCTGAGCTCATCCTGCTCGACAACATGGGCCTGGATGACCTGCGCGCTGCCGTGGCCCTGGCCCGCCAGTATCCAGCGGTCTGCCTGGAGGCCAGCGGGGGCCTGCGGCTCGAAACAGCCAGAGCGGTGGCGGAAACGGGCGTCGACTTCCTGGCCGTCGGCGCCCTCACCCACTCAAGCCCCGCGCTCGACCTGGGGCTGGACATGCCGGCCTGAGGAGTGAAGCCCTGCCACCCTCCCTACACCAGTGGAGTCCAGCCGTTCACGATGGCCGGGATGATGCGGTAGTCACGCTGGAAGACCAGGTTGTGGAGGTCGGCCGAGGCCACCGCACGCAGGGTCGGCACCTGCGCCGCCGCCTGCTTCTCGTCGAACACATTGAGCGGCCAGTCGCCGACGGTGCCTCCCTGGAGATGCGGGTGGTGAGCTCCGGCGCCGTAATAGGCCCGGATGACTATCGGATTGATCCCGGTGGCCTGCTGCTCGGGCCATGAGAGAGCCCAGATCGCGTCGGCGCCATCGCCGCGGCGTCGTACGCCAGTTGTGGTCACCTCGCCGGTGCCGAGCAGCAAGTCTGTGTTGATCTCGTTAAGTGGCTGCCGGGCGTGCGGATCGAGCAGTGCGACGGCCGCTATGAAGAGGCGTTCCTTGTCTTGACGGGAGATGGCGCCGCCATGAGTGCCATCCCGCAGGTCAGCGAAATGGCGCAGGAGTTCCGCGGTGTACTCCAGGCGAGGGCTTTCCATGGTGTCTTTCCTTTCCGTGGCGGGTATGCGCAGCCACCGACCACCCAAGCTTCGTCACGGCGCTGGAGTCTTTGCGTGCCTGTGCAGGAATTCGAGCTCGATGCGCAGTACGTCGTCGAAGCTCTCGCCGCCCTGGTAGACGTCGTAGTGACCGCCGCGGCTGCGGTACAACTCGCCGCGGGGGGCTGTTTCGGCCACGTGTATCGCCGGGCTGGTTGGCGCCATGGTGTCGTGCTCGGCGACGATGAGCAGGAGCGGCTGGATGCGGCCCATCCCCTTCGGGGAGGTACAACCGGGCTTCCAGGTCGTCGCCGGAAGCGGTGGGGATCCGTACGGTGGCGCGGTCCAGGGCAGCTGCGTTATCGTCCGCATTCGTCATCGCGGGTCCTTCCTGTCGCTGTGTCTCCGCTCGCTCACTGTGTCTCCGCTCGCCTGCGGGGCGCTTGAAGGCGCCGCCTTCCCTCGTCGCTCGTACCTCGCTCCTCAGTCCAGGCAGCGCCGCGCCCCTCCGGCTCGCTCAATGTGTCATCGGTGCCGGACGGGGGCCTGGGTGGCCAGGTCCTCACGGGTGGTCGGGGTGCCGTCGATGGCCTCATACGCGGCTTTTGACCGGCCGAGGGTGCCCATCAGGGTGGGTGGCCCGAAGAACGGCTGACCGCCGATGTGCCAGCCATCGCGCGGGAGTTCCTCGATGAGCACCCAGACCACCTCGCGGAAGGCCTCTGAGCCCTCGAAGGCGACCATCACGTCGGTGAGCCTGGCAGCCAAGTCGTGCTTCTGCTTCTCGGTGTAGACCCCCTCGGCGAGCTTGACATTCACCAACGGCATGACGTGCTCCTCTGCTGGCGGGTGATCCCGGTGCCCGGGTGCGGGCGGGTTGCCCATGCCAGAACCCTCCGCCTGGGCCGGGCGTGTTCGCGTCTGCGGGATCCCTAGCCGGCACCCCGGCTTGTGGCCGCAGTTTTCCAGGGGTGTCCTGGGCGGGGAGCCGGGTTCTACGATGACGGGGAGCCGCCGAAGGGGGCGCCAGGTGACACTATGGGGCCGCCGGGAGCAGTGCGAGGTTCTCGACGGGCTGCTGGCGGATGTCCGGGCGGAGCGCAGCCGGGTGCTGGTGGTGCGGGGTGAGCCGGGCATCGGCAAGAGTGCGCTACTGGGCTACGCGGCCGACACGGCACAGGATTTCCAGGTGGCCCAGGCGGAGGGCGTCGAGTCGGAGATGGAGCTGCCGTACGCGGCGCTGCAGCAGCTGTGCGGGCGGATGCTGGATCGCCTGGACCAGCTGCCCGCCCCGCAGCGCGACGCTCTGGGCGTCGCATTCGGCCTGCGCACCGGCAGCGCCCCGGATCGGTTCCTGGTCGGCCTGGCTGTCTTGGGCCTGCTCTCGGAGGTGGCCGCGGACCAGCCGCTGCTGTGCCTGGTCGATGATGCCCAGTGGCTGGACCAGGCCTCGGCGCAGGCGCTGGCGTTCACAGCCCGCCGCCTGGACGCCGAATCGGTCGCCATGCTGTTCAGCACGCGTAACTCCGGCCCCAGAGACGACCTGGCTCGCCTTCCGGAGCTGGTGCTCACCGGATTGCCCGATGCTGACGCCCGGGCGCTGCTGGCCGCGGTCCTCCCCGGCCGCCTGGATGAGCGGGTCCGCGACCGGATCATCGCCGAGTCCGGCGGCAACCCGCTGGCCCTGCTCGAACTGCCGCACGGGGCGACCGCGGCGGAGCTGGCCGGCGGGTTCGGCGTGGCCGGCCCGCTCCCGGTGACGGGCCGGATCGAGCAGAGCTTCCTGCGGCGGGTCACGCCGCTCCCGGAGGCGACCAGGCGGCTGCTCCTGCTGGCCGCGGCCGAGCCAGCCGGCGACCCGGCGCTGCTGTGGCGGGCCGCCGGAAATCTTGGCATCGGCGCCGACGCCGCCGCCCCGGCCGAGACAGACGGGCTGCTCACCATCGCCGGCCGGGTCATCTTCCGCCATCCGCTGGTCCGCTCGGCCGTCTACCACGCGGCCCCGGCCGGCGACCGCCGCCGCGCCCACCTTGCTATCGCCGAGGCCACCGATCCGGGCACCGATCCCGACCGCCGGGCCTGGCACCGGGCCCAGGCCGCAGCGGGGCCCGATGAGGACATCGCCGCCGAACTGGAGCGATGCGCCAGCCGGGCGCAGGCGCGCGGCGGGCTGGCCGCGGCGGCCGCGTTCCTCGAACGCGCCGCCGCGCTGACGCCCGGGCCGCCGGCGCGCGCGGTGCGCGCACTCGCCGCCGCGCAGGCTAAGTATCAGGCCGGCGCGTTCGATGCGGCGCTGGGGCTGCTGGGCGCCGCGGAGGCGGGACCGCTGGATGAGTTCCAGCAGGCCCGGGCGGATCTGCTGCGCGGGCAGATCGCCTTCGCGTCCAGCCATGGCAGTGACGCACCTTCGCTGCTGCTCAAGGCCGCGAAAAGCCTCGAACTGCTGGACGTGCGGCTGGCGCGGGAGACCTACCTGGAGGCCCTTTTCGCTGCGCTGTTCGCCGGCCGGCTAGCCCTGGGCGGCGGTGTGCGGGAGGTCGCCGAGGCCGCGCGGGCCGCGCCCCCGCCGCCGCAGCCTGGGCGGGCGCCCGACCTGCTGCTCGATGGCCTGGCGCTGGTCATCACGGAGGGCTACCCGGCGGGCGCGCCGATGCTCAAACGGGCGGTGAGCGCCTTCCGCAGCGCGGATGTCTCCGGAGTGGAAGGGCTGCGCTGGATGTGGCAGGCCTGCCATGGCGCCGGACTTCTGTGGGACTACGGGAGCTGGGACCTGCTGTCCGCCCGCCGGATCGAGCTCGCCCGCGACGCCGGCGCGCTCACGGCGCTACCCATCGCCTTCAGCACCCGCGCGGGGGTGCACCTGTTCGCTGGGGAGTTCGCCGTGGCCGCCTCCCAGGTGGCGGAGGTGGGGTCGGTGACCGATGCGACCGGGAGCAGCATCGCGCCCTACGCTGCGCTGGCGCTTGCCGCCTTGGCGGGCCAGGAAGCTGGGGCCTTCGAGCTGATCGAGGCCGGCGCGAAAGACGCGGAGCGGCGGGGTGAGGGCGAGGGGCTGAGCTTCGTTCACTGGGCGACCGCGGTGCTGGGCAACGGCCTCGGCCGGTATGCCGACGCGCTGGCCGCGGCGCAGCAGGCCAGTGAGGACTCACCCGCGGATCTGTTCGCCAACTGGGCGGTCGCCGAGTTCATCGAGGCGGCGGCGCGCAGCGGGGCACCCGAGCTCGCGGCCGGTGCCCTCCAGCGGCTCTCGGAGATCGCCCGTGCCAGTGCCAGCGACTGGGCGCTCGGTGTCGAGGCCCGCTCGCGAGCACTGCTCAGCGAGGGCGAGACCGCCGAGACCCGCTACCGCGAGGCGATCGACCGGCTCAGCCGCACCCGCCTCCGGGTCGAGCTCGCCCGCGCCTATCTGCTCTACGGCGAGTGGCTGCGTCGCGAGCGTCGCCGCGTCGACGCCCGCGAGCAGCTGCGCACCGCGCACCAGATGCTCGCTGGGATGGGAGCCGATGGGTTCGCCGAACGAGCCGCGCGCGAGCTGCGGGCCACCGGCGAGCGGGTCCGCAACCGCACCACCGACGTCCCCGCCCAGCTCACTGCCCGCGAAACTCAGATCGCCCGGCTGGCCAGCGAGGGCCTGTCCAACCCCGAGATCGCCGCCCAGCTGTTCATGAGCCCGCGCACCGTCGAATACCACCTGCACAAGGTCTTCACCAAGCTCGACATCAGCTCCCGCAACCAGCTCCACCGCGTCCTGGCCGGCCGCAGAAACGAATGACTCTCGGGCGCGAGGCTATCGGGGCCCGGAGGAGCTCACCATTGGTAGAGCAGGAACTTCCCGTCCAGCGTCAGCCCAGAGACTCAGCGAGATCAACGAGTCCTCCGGGTTCGAGCAGGCCGTCCAGCGTGGGCGCGTCCGCTGGGAGTGCGTCGGGACCCCATTCGAGAGGCCGCCGGACGAAGATCGGGCGAAGGCCCAGCGCCGCGGCGGCACGCAGGTCTGACGCGTGTGCGGCAACCATGCCGGCATCCTCAGGCTGGCAATCGAGCAGGCGGAGCGCCGTGAGGTACACCTTGGCGTCGGGCTTGTAGCCGTCGGCGAGCTGCGCGGAGAGCACAGCATCAACGCGGAGGTCAGCGAACTTGAGCAGGTCGGCGAGCAACGCGACGTGGCCGTTCGACAACGTGGCGGTGACGTGCGTGCGGCGCAGGCGATCGAGCCCTTCCCGGCTGTCGGGCCAGGGCCGCAACTGCCGCCAGCCTCTGACGAGCGCTTCCCGGTCGGCGGCCGACAACGTGACGCCGTGCCGGCCAAGTACGGCGGTCAGCGTTTCGCGCTGGAGGGAATCGAGATCGCGCCACGCGGCACCGCGCCGGATCTGGTCCATCGCGGGCTGATATGCGTGACGCCAGTCATCGACAATGCCCGCCCAATCAGCCTGCACCCTCGAGCGGGTTGCGGTGGCCTCGGCGATGTCGATCAAGCTGGACCGCCAGTCGACAAGCGTTCCGAACACGTCGAACAGCAGGATGCGCGGCGGCTTCACAACGGCCAGTATCTCAGCGTCACCCTGTGCGGCCAGTTCGGGAACAGGTGGGAGGGCTCAGCCGCCGGTGACACACCCGGCGCCGGGGATCACGTCACGGTGATGGCGTCGAGCTTGTCCCGCAGGTATTCGTGCGCGATGACCGGCTGGAAGCTGGTGCGGCCGATGGGTGGGGGCAGCGACTCGACGACGGCATCGTGGTTGGCTTCGTAGAAGAAGATCAGCGAGAGCAGGTCCTCTTCAGGTGCATCGGGATGCGGCGGCAGGACACGGTGACGGGTTGAGCGCCAGCGATCACCGGTCCAGCGGGCGAGGAGGTCGCCGATGTTGACGGTCAGGCCGGCCGGATCGTAAGGGGCGTCTTCCCAGGTTCCGACGGGGGTGTAGATCTGGAGGCCGCCGAGGCCAGGCTCCCGGTCGAGCACCGTGACGGTGCCGAAATCGGTGTGCGGCCCGATCCTGTACTGCCCCGGCTCCAGTGGCGTGGCCGGATCGGCCGGCGGGTACCAGTTGAGGTTCACCCCGTAGGTGGGATGGTCCAGGAACGGGGCGAAGAACCCGGCCTCCAGGCCCAGGGCGACCGCGCACAGCCCCATCAGCTCGTCCGACAGCGCGTGCATGCGGTCGATGTAGTCGCTGACGACCGGGCGCATCCGCGGCACCTCCGCCGGCCAGATGTTGGGCCGGAACCAGCGGGCATCGATAGCGGCGTCGCCAGTCGGCCGCTCAGCGGCCAACGAGAAAGACTCCTTCAGGTCGGGTGGTGTCGGCGTGCCCTCGGCGTATCCGTTGGCTTCGGCTCCAGGTGGAATCCAGCCGCGGCCGCCGACCGCGATGGCGTAGCGGGCTTTGACGCCGGCGGGCAGGGCGAAGAATTCCCGGGCCACCGTGCGATGAGCGGTCAGGAAACCGATTGACCGCGGGGCGGGACTGAGGTGCTCAGGCAGCGCGCCAGGCATTCTCGGTGGCTGGCTGGGCGGCACGCGGGCAGGAGCGGGCCGGCACCTCGCCGACAAGCTGCCGGACCCACCGCATGCGGTCGCAGGCCGTCTCGGGGTGGTCGCCGAACTCCTGCGCCATCTGGCTGGCGCAGCCACGGATGCCGAATTCCCGCACGGTGCGCCTGATCACCTCCGCCACCGCGTCAGCGGCCGGGGCGTCCGATCGCTGGAGCCCTGAGACGAACAGTGCCGCGCACCGCGCATTGTTCACATTCAACCGGGTCATGGCAAGCCTCCGCGCTTTCCCCTTGCCGGGCCTCGTCCGCTATATAGTAGAATTATTAAGTTGATTCGGCAAGAGCCGGCTGGGAGCCTGCGCATTGATAGCTGGCGAACCTCAGCCGCAGGCCGGGGCCCGGCACACCATGGGGCACCATCAGCAGTTCCCCTGCACCCATACAGAGCAAGCCCCGGCCCGCTAGATACAGGCCCGGCCGGACCCGCGGCCCGCTGCCCAGGACAGCTGGAACGGCTGTCCGACGCCTGCCTGCATCCCGGAACGAGCCCGGAGCGGAATTGGGCTCGCCTGGACGAGCCCGGAGCGGATTTGCGCTCGTTAGGGTGCGGCATCCAGCGTCCGTTCCGTCAGCAGACGGGCGCCCCCCACCGCTGCGCACTCACGCCACGGACGGCGACGATCGCCGCCGCGATGCAGGGTGAGAGGTGCTCGCCGTCGCGGACGATCAGGATGCTGTGCCGGACGGTGTCGACGCCGTCGATGGGGATGCGCGCCACGTGCATATTGGTACCCGCGGGGGTGCGCTCCGGGGCGATGGTGACGCCCCAGCCGATGCCGACCAGGCCGATCGCTGTTCCTATGTCGTTGACGGTGGCCGCGAGTTGCAGTTCGAAGCCGGCCGAGAGGCACAGGGCCACAGTGAGGCGCCCGATCGTGCTGGCCGGGCAGACGATCCAGGCTTCGTCACGCAACTCGGCCATGGTGCACCGGTCGGCCTTGACCAGGCGATGGTCGTCCGGAACGCAGAGGCGCAGGGCGTCGTGGCCAAGGTCCCACTCGCGCAGGCCCGGTACCGGAGAGGGATGCGGTGCGCCGATGCGCGACACGATCGCCATGTCCAGTTGGCCGCGCAGCACCGCGTCGGCACCTGTTTCGTCGGTGGTGGCGACGAGCCGTATCTCAATCTTCGGAAATTGCTGGCGAACCTGCATCAGAGCGTGGCTCATGATTTGCGGTCCTTCGCGGAACGGGACGCCGACCCGCAGCAGCCCGCTTACGGTCAGGTCGTCTCGGGCCAGCGTCGCTTCCGCGGCGCGCAACTCAACGAGGATCCGTTCGGTGTGCTCCACCAGCGCGCGGCCGGCCGGGGTGAGGGTGACCCGGTTGCCGCGCCGCAGGACGAGGGAGGTTCCCGCCTCGCTCTCGAGAGACGACAGCTGCTGCGAGACCGCCGATCGCGTGTACCTCAACGCTCGGGCAGCCGCCGCGATGGAGCCTTCGGCGGCCACAGCTCGCAACATAATGAGTTTGCGGACATCAAGCATGCGTCACATCCATTAACGCTGTATGTCGCCGATAGTAACTCCAGATTACTTGTTTCGGTCTCTGGCAGTTGCTGTAGTGATGCCATGCGAGTCGCACTCACCGAGATGCAACGGATACCCACTTCCGGTGCGCGCGCCGTCGAGGCCTTCACGGTGGCTGGCCTGGAGCTGCTCGCGATCCCGCAGCTCGCCCGGGACATGCCCGGCAGCCCGCCCGGTATGAACGGCGGTGACAGCGATACCGAACTGCTGCTGCTGCGGCTGTCGGGAGGACGTTTCGAGCCCTGGTCGACGCTGCCGGCCCCGGGCGGCGAAGACGCGGAATTCTTCACCATCGGCGAGCGCTCGTTTCTCGCCATCGCCAGCATCAGGACCGGGTCCGGCCCATATGAGTTCGCGACCGAATCACGGATCTTCGCGTGGGACCGGGACCAATTCGTCCCGTTCCAGAGCGTTGCGACCTTTGCGGCGAAGCAGTGGAAGCACTGGAGCATCGGCGGGCGGCACTTCCTCGGGCTGGCTCAGGGCGTCGTCCGGGCCGGACACGAGGACCGCAACCGCGACTCGGTCGTCTACGAGTGGGACGGCGCCTCGTTCGTCGAGCACCAGCGGATCCCCTCGCGCTGGGCCTACAACTGGCACGGCTTCTCCGTCGGCGGCACGTTTTTCGTCGCTCACGCGGAGCACATGGGTCCGAGCGTGCTCTACCGCTGGGATGGCGAACGGCTGCAACCGCACCAGAAGCTGGCCACCGAGGCCGGGCGCGCGTTCGCGACGTTCGACGACGGCGCTGCGACATACCTCGTCGTGGCGTGCATCGCCGCACCGACCCGCGTGATGCGGTGGGACGGCGAACGGTTCACCGGCATCCAGACTCTCGACGGCCTCGGCGCGCGCGAGCTCGCAGTCGTGCGCCGGGACGGGCGCCTGCTGGTCATCCGGATCAACTTCATCCTCGGGACGCCGGCTGACCCGCACCCGGTCCTCGACTCGCAGATCTACGAATGGGACGGCGGGTCGCTGCACGTCGTCGCCTGCTTCCCGACGTGCGGAGGCACCGACGTCGCGGTGCTCGGTGACAATGCCGCCGGCATCGAGCTGGTCGTGTCGAACTCGCTGACGCCGCAGCTGCGCTTTGCCGCCGAGACCGTCCGCTACTCCCTGTCTTTCGAATCCCGCTGAGGCCGCCGATGAACGCGTTCGAGAGTGCCGAGCTGATCGAGCTGTTCACGACGTACACCGCGGGGCCGGCGAGCATCGGCGCGCACCTCGCGGAGACCGTCGTGCGCGAGACGGCCCGCGACCCGTTGCTCGTCGCCACCGGAACCGACCTCGCGCTGTTCCCAGGCAACGGCTCGCTTCCCTCGATCGAGGCCTACCGGCTGTCGGCGCGTGGATTCAAGGAACTGGCCGCCGTGTCCCATCTCGGCCCAGCATTGGCCACCCTCGCGCGGATGCGCGAGGTCGACGCGGTCGGCGGCTGGCGCGCCGACGCCGAGCGCCTGCTCGATGCCTGCGAGGCTGCGCGTGCCGCCAGCTCGGCCGGTCTCTGGCGGGACCAGATCGCGGTCCGCGCGTTCGCTGGCCGCGAGCAGGCCATCGCCACGATGGTGGATTACAGCTGCCGGCTGACCGAGCGTCGCCTGGAGCAGGCGCTGGACGATCCGTCCTATCTCACCATGACCACGGTGCGGCGGGACTACCTCAACGGTCCGGCCGACGATCTTCCCGTCCCGTTCAACAAGGTCATGATCGCGACGTTCTTCCTGACCGGCATGGACATCGCTCACCGGCTCATCGAGTGGTTCGACGAACTCGACATCGCGTGGGAGCGCGCGATGGTGATCATCGCGGGCCGGGCCGGGCGACCGACGGCGGGCGTGACCGAGGAATCCAACAGCGTCGCCGGGGTGATGCGCGCCACCTCGCGCGGGCGGATGGCGCGCGACCGGCTGTTCATCGCGCCGCACGCTCCGGTCTTCGAGACCTTCGACGGAACGAACGTGGCCGCCGTCGCCTCGCTCGAGGACGGGTACCGCCGGCTGTGGGCCTCGTTGCGCGCGACCTCCGATCTCGGCGGGCAGATGTTCGCGGGCTACCCGCGATTCGAAGCGCGTCCCGCCGAGCGCGTCAGCGTCGGCGCGGACTCGGTGAGCGTCCACGAGAAACCGGCCGTCAACAGCCCCGACGACTGGTTCGCGCTGACCACGAGGCTGCGCGTGGTGATGGAGGACCCCCGGCAACTGCTCTCCGGCGCCGTCACCGACTACGCCAGCAGCCAACTCGTCCGCGGCGCCAACGACCCGTCAGCCGTCACCGTCCCTGGGCTGGATGGAGAGCCCTATCCGCACACCAATGGGGAGTCGCACCATGAGTGATCAACGATGTCACCCGCGATCCATCAAGTATCTCGCCGCCGCCGTGTCGATCACAGCGCTCGCGGTATCGGCCTGCTCGTCGGCCGGATCGCAGAGCTCCACGCAATCATCCGGCCCACTGACCATCGGCATGTCGCTGCCGCTGACCGGACCCGTCGCCGACGTGTCGAAGTCCGGCTACCAGGGCTACCAGCTCTGGGCGTCGCAGCTCAACGCGGCGGGCGGCCTGCTCGGCCGCAAGGTGAAGCTGAACGTACTCGACGACGGCTTCAACCCGAACCAGACCGCCTCGGACTACACCCGGCTGATCAGCCAGGACAAGGTCGCCCTCCTGCTCGGCACGTTCTCCTCGCTGCTCAACGCGCCGGCCTCGGCGATCGCCGCGCGGCAGGGAATGCTGTACGTCGAGCCATCCGGCGGGTCCGCGTCGCTGTTCACCCGCGGCTTCACCAATCTGTTCTTCGCCCAGCCAGGCACCACCACGACCGAGCCGGACCGGTTCGTCGGGTGGATCAGCTCGCTGCCGGCCAGCGAGCGGCCCGCGACCGCCGCGTACATCACCCAAGACGATCCGAGCGCAAGCCCGGCGGTCGCGGTCTTCAAGACCAAGCTCCAGGCGCTCGGCATCAAGACGGTCTACGACCAGACCTACGATCCCAGCACAACGAACTTCGACACCATCGCCTCGGCCGTCGCGCGCGCCCAGCCGCAACTGGTCATCCAGGGCGCGGTCGCCGACGACGGCGCGCAGTTCGTCCGGTCACTGGAGAAGCTGAAGTTCAGCCCGAAGATGATGTTCCAGACGAACGCCCCGGCCGTCGAGACCTACCCGAGCGCGATCGGCCAGCACAACACGGGGGGCGTGTTCACCGCGGAAGCATGGAGCGCAAAGGCCAAGTACCCCGGCAACGCCGGCTTCGTGGCCGCCTACACGAAGAAGTTCGGGGGCGCTCCCACCGAGGACGCGGCGAACTCCTACACCGCGGGCCAGGTGCTCGCCGCGGCCGTCAAGGCGGTCGGGCGCATCGACCAGAAGGCGCTGGCGACCTGGCTGCACTCGCACACCGTGAACACCATCGTCGGGCCGCTGAGGTGGGACGCGGCCGGTGATCCTCAAGGCAGCCTGCTGCTCGCGCAGTGGCAGAGCGGCGAACTTCAGATCGTCGCGCCCAAGTCCGCGGCCACCACCACCCACGTCGTGAACCCCAAGCCGGGCTGGGGGAGCTGATGCTCGAGCTGACCCAGACGCTCGTTTTCGGCGTGCTGATCGGCGGCGTATACGCGCTGATGGCGACCGGGCTGACCCTTACGTTCGGCGTAATGAAGATCGTCAACATGGCGCAGGGCGCGTTCCTGATCCTGGCGGCGTACCTGTGCTATGGCCTGTGGTCGCGGTTCGGCATCGACCCGATCCTGGGCGCGTTCATCGTGACGGTCCCGCTGGCGGTTCTCGGCGTCGCGCTGTACAAGCTGGTCATCCAGCGCGTGCAGCGCATCGATCACGGGCTGACCATCGTCGCGACGTTCGCGCTCGCCATCATCGCCGAGGCCTGCATCGCGCTGGCCTGGGGACCCAACCCGACCGGCACCACACCGCGGTATTTCAACGAGGCGTTCCGGCTCGGCTCCCTGGTGATCCCGCGCGCGCAGCTCTACGCCTGCCTGCTCGCGCTGGGCGTCACGGTTGTGCTCCAGCTCGTCGTCAGGCGGACGTGGCTGGGTCACGCGATCACGGCGGCGTCGGAGAACCCGGAAGGGGCCCGGCTGGTGGGTGTCGAGCCAGCCCGCGTCGGAGCGTGGATCTTCGCGATCGCGACGGCCAGCACCGCGTTCGGCGGGGCGGCCCTGAGCTTCCTCTACCAGTTCACCCCCGACTCGCAGGACGTATGGATCGGGCTGACGTTGAGCGTGGTCATCCTCGGCGGCCTCGGCAGCATTCCCGGCGCGTTCGCGGCGGGCCTGCTGCTCGGTGTGGGCGAGGCGGTCACATCGGCCTACATCTCGGTGCGCTGGGCGGCGGCCGTCCCGACGCTGCTGATACTCGTGGTGCTGTTGATCCGGCCGCAGGGCCTATTCACCCGGGCGGCGCGGCAGGACGTGGCCACATGACCCTGACCCTCGCGCGCCGCGCGGTCATCGCGCTCGCCCTGGCCGTTCTGGTTGTCCTCCCGCTCGTGTCGGGCAACCTGTACTACCAGAACGTGCTCATCCTGACGTTCCTGCTGGCGATCGGCGCGAGCGGATGGAACATCATGGGCGGCTACGCCGGTTACATCTCTCTCGGCAACAGCGCCTTCATCGGACTCGGCGCGTACACCACGGGCATCCTCGCCGCGAAACACCACGTCTCGCCGTTCGTCGGCTGCCTCGCCGGGGGCCTGGTGTGCGCGCTGGCGGCCGCGGTGCTGAGCCTGGTCACATGGCGCACCCGCGGCATGTACTTCGTCATCGTCACCTTCGCCGCGCTCCAGTTGCTCGGCGTGGTGGCGACGACCTGGTCCGGGCTGACGGGCGGCAGCCAGGGCCTCGCCCTGCCGCTGCCGACGTGGAGCCTGTCCTATCAGAACTGGCCGTTCTACTACCCCCTGCTCAGCCTGCTCGTCCTCACCGTCGCGGTCTCCGTTCTTGTCCGGCGCAGCAAACTCGGCCTCGGCCTGTTCGCGATCTCCGGCGACGAGGACAAGGCGGCCGGACTCGGCTTGCGCACCGCCGTCTACAAGATGATCGCGTTCGTCTTCGGCGGGACGTTCGTCGGAATCGCGGGCGGCATCTACGCCTACTACGTGACGTTCCTCAACGTCAGCGCCGTGTTCGACATCGTCACGAGCATGCTGATCGTCCTGTCAGCCTTGCTGGGCGGGCGCGGCACGGTGTGGGGCCCGGTGCTCGGGGCGTTCATCATCGAACCGCTTGCGAACATCACGAGCACCAGCCTGGGCGGCGCCGATGCCGGGGCGATCCGGCTGCTGCTGTTCGGCGGCCTGCTGGGTGCCGTGGTGCTCTTCCTGCCGCGTGGTGTGCTCCCCACCGTGACCACCTACTGGCGGCGAAGCAGGGCCCGGCGCGCCGCACCGGTGGCGACGGTACGCACAGGTCCTGGCGACGCCGCGCTCCCGGGAGGCGGCACGCGCCGGGACCGCACCGCGGACGTGCTCGAGACCCGCGGGCTGTTGAAGGTCTTCGGCGGCCTCCGCGCGGTCGACGGGGTCGACCTGGCCGTAGCCCGCGGCAGCATCACCGGGCTGCTCGGCCCCAACGGCTCGGGCAAGACGACGGTATTCAATCTCATCGACGGTACCGTCGCCGCGTCGTCGGGTCAGGTCATCCTGGCTGGCCGGCACGTCGAGCGCCGCGGACGCCCGGCGCGGGCGCATGCCGGGCTGGCGCGGACTTATCAGCTCCCACGGCTGTTCCCGAGCCTGACCGTGATCGAAAATGTTGTCATCCCGCAGCGGCGCCTGTCTTTCGCCCGGCTGTGGCTGCGCCGGGTGACCGCCGCGGAACGTGCCCAGGCATTCGCCGTTCTCGACGAGCTCGGGCTGGCCGCGTATGCCGACACGAGCCCCGCCGAGCTCAGCTACGGGCAACGCAAGCTCGTCGAACTCGCGCAGGTGCTGTGGCTCGACCCGGTCCTGGTCATGCTCGACGAGCCCGCAGCAGGAATCAGCCCCGCACTTTCGCAACGGCTCGCCGACATGATCCGGTCGCTACGCCTGCGCGGCATCGGCGTCCTGCTCGTCGAGCACGACCTCGCCTTCCTGTCCAGCTTGTGTGAGCGCGTCTACGTGATGGCAAATGGAAAGATCATCGCCAGCGGAACCGTGGCCGAGGTGAGTGGCGACCGAGCCGTGATCGATGCCTACCTCGGGGACGAAGTCGCGCTCGCGCCCGCGGAGTCAACGGCATGATCCGGATAGAGGGTCTGTGGGCCGGGTATGGCGGCCTCGACATCCTGCGCGGCGTCGACCTGCACGTCGCCGACGGCGGCATCACCTGCATCGTCGGGCCCAACGGGGCGGGCAAATCGACCGTCCTGAAGACGGTAAGCGGAATCCTCAGACCTCGAAGCGGATCTGTGGTCATCGGCGGGGTCGACCTGACGGGGAGGCCGCCGGAGGCGATCCTGCGCGAAGGCGTCGTCTGTGTCCCGCAGCGGCACGGCCTGTTCGCGCGGCTGACGGTCCGTCAGAACGTGCTGATGGGGGCGTACGTCATCCGCCGGCGCCGCAAGCACATCGAGGCGCGCTATCAGCAGCTCACGCAGATGTTCCCGCTGCTCGCCGAGCGTCCCGACGCCGCCGCCGGTGCCTTGTCCGGCGGACAGCGGCGCATGGTCGAGTTCGCCCGCGCCCTGATGCTCGAACCCAAGGTCGTGCTGCTGGACGAGCCGACATTGGGCCTCGACCCGCGCAGCCTGGCCCTCATCTCCGGCAGCATCGTGGCGATGAACAAGGCCGGCGCGACTGTCTTGATGGTCGAGCAGAACGTCCGGTTCGGGCTGTCGCTCGCACAGCACGCGACGGTGATGAGGGCAGGCGCCGTCGCGCTGACCGGGCCGGCTGAGGAGATCGCGAATCACCCCCATCTGATGGACGTCTTCTTCGGCGCAGCGAAACCGCATACCCGCGCGCACGGGGACCAGCAAGGCCACTGATCCTGCGATGGCGTCAAGAAAAGGATGACGATCATGCTCGCCTCACGGCGCAACCCGTTCCTGGATCGGCTGCGCAGTGGCGAGCTGACGCTGATGCTCGGCATCCGCAGCAGCCGGACGGCCGATGTCGTACGCATCGCGCAGAGCTGCGGATACCACAGCATCATGGTGGACCTTGAGCACTCGACCATGCCCCTCGACGTCGCGGCGCGGCTCTGCGCGACGGCCGGCGACCTCGGCATGACGCCGTTCGTCCGCGTGCCGGAGCGGGAGTACGGAGCGATCGGGCGGCTGCTCGACTGCGGTGCGCAGGGCATCGTGGCGCCGCGGATCGAGTCAGTGGAGGAAGCGCGAACGGTGAGCAGGGCGTGCCGGTTCGCCCCGCGCGGCCAGCGCTCGCAGCTCGCGATGGTGCCGCAACTCGGCATGCGACCTACGCCCGCGGCGGCGCTGAACCCGGCGCTGGACGACGCGACGATCGTGCAGATCTTGATCGAGACACCCGCGGGTATCGCCGGCGCCGACGCGATCGCGCAGCTCGACGGCGTGGACATGCTAGCTATCGGCGCGAACGACCTCACGGCCGAGCTGGGCGTGCCCGGCCGCTACGACGACCCGCGCGTGCGGGACGCCATCGCCACAGCGGCCGGTGCCTGCCAGCGACACGGGAAGCTGCTGATGGTGGGCGGCATCGCGGACCTGGCCATCCTGGATGACCTGGTGCCGCTCGGTGTCTGCCCGCTCCAGCTGACCGGGACCGACACGGACCTGCTCTTCACCGCCGCCTCGGCGCGCGCCGAGAAGTTCATCCAGTGGCACCGCGGCGAGTCGGCCCGAGGAGCGAGCCCGTGACACAGATCCTGCCGACCACGCCGATGCGGGCGGCCGAGACGAACACGCGGCCGCGCTTCACGATGCCAGCTGGCGCGTGCGACACCCACTTCCACGTTTTCGAGCCCGGCTTCCCGCACGTTCCCGACCCGCTGTACACGTTCCCGGACGCCACGCTCGAGCAGTACCTGCGCATGACGGAGGTGCTTGGGATCGAGCGGATGGTGCTGGTGCAGCCGACCTTCTACGGGACCGACAACCGCCTGCTCGCAGAGGTGCTCCGCCGGGTCGGCCCGCGCGGCCGTGGCGTCATCCGCATCGAGGAGGACACCGGCGACGCTGAACTCGACCGGTACCACGACCTGGGGGTGCGGGCGATCCGGCTCGACCTGTTCGCGCGCGCGAGCTGGCCGACCGCGGAGATCATCGCGTACGTGCGCCGGATGGCCGCGCGGGCCAGGCCACGCGGCTGGCACATCCAGTTCTACACACCCGGGACGATCGTGCGTGATCTGCTGCCGTTCCTGGCCGATCTCGAGGACTGGTTCGTCATCGACCACCTGGGCTACATGCTGGAAGCTGACGGCCTGACCCAGGCGGACTTCGAGCGGCTGCTCGGCCTGCTCGCCCAGGGCAGCTGCTGGATCAAGCTGTCCGGGCCGTACCGGATCGCGAAGACCAAGCCGCTGAGCCACGTCGAGCCGCTCGGGCGCTCGCTCGTGTCCACCCGGCCGGACAGGCTGATCTGGGGCTCGGACTGGCCGCACCTGCCGGACGGGCAACGCGACACGGGCGAGTTGCTGAACCTGCTTGCCGACTGGGCACCAGACGAGGCAGACCGGCACCGGATCCTGGTCGAGTCTCCAGGACGTCTTTTCTTCTCCGCCTGACCAGATCGGGGCAGACGCATGCCGCGAGGCGTAAGGCGCCCGGGACCGCGTGCGGCGCGACGTTCAAGACTGGCGCGAGTCACGCAGCAACGGAACCGCCCGGGGAGCAACGATCACCGAGAGAATCACGACGCTCGTCGATCTGCGGATCGCGTCGGCCTTGTTCAGCTCGAGAAGAAGGGACTGCAGCTCACCGTTCGAGGTGGCGGCGAGCCGGCAGACGACATCGCCGGTACCCGTGGTGGCATACGCCTCGACCACGCCCGGCAGCGAGGTCAGCAGCGCCGTGACCTCGTCCAGCCGGCCCTGCATGATCTCCAGGGTAGCCAGGGCCTGTACCGGGAACCCGGCCGCTACGAGGTCGATCTGCGGTCCGTACCCGGTCACGACACCGGTGGCCTGCCATCGCTCCATTCGCGCGTTGACTGTCGCACGGGCCACCCCGGCCGCCCTGGAGAGCTCCAGGACTCCGGCGCGGGGGCGCTCCTGGAGCAAGCGGAGCAGCCTGACGTCCAGCTCGTCGAGATCCCTCGTCGGCATGCGGTCTCTCCCAGGTCCGGCGCCCACGCGGGCGACGTCGGCAGCAATCAGAACAGCTTAGCATTATGGCTAGTCATTAACGAGATCTGCTGTACCAATTGAGCTATCTGGGCAGTCTCTATGTGACCGATTGCGCATCGGTCCGCGACTCTGCTTCACTACGCCTGTAACGGTAGGTCGCTGAAGCCGGAGGCAGCCATGACCATCGAGCAAACCCTCACCGACCAGGAACGTCTCGCGGGCCTGAGTGTCGAGCAGCTGGGTCAGCTGGTCGGGCTGGTCCACTGCGACCCATCCAGCGATCCGTTCCCGATCACCGGCTGGGACGCTCTCGTCTGGGTCGTCGGCAATGCCACCCAGGCCGCGTCGTACTACCAGCTCGTCTACGGGATGGAGCTGGTCGCTTACGCCGGACCGGCAACCGGGCAGCGTGACCATCATTCCTACGTTCTCAAGAGCGGCGCCTGCCGCTTCGTGCTCAACGGCGCGGTCCACCCCGCAAGCCCCCTGGTGGGCGTGCACGGCAAGCACGGGGACGGCATCGCCGACATCGCATTGCAAGTTCCCGATGTCGACCGTTGCATCGCGCACGCGCGATCAGCCGGCGCGACCGTGCTGGAGGAACCGCACGACCTCACCGACGACAACGGCACCGTTCGCGTTGCCGCGATCGCCGCCTACGGCGACGTTCGGCACACGCTCGTCGACCGGTCCCGCTACCGCGGTCCGTACCTGCCTGGATACGTGGCCCGCAGCTCGCCGAACGCGGCGGCCGGTGACCCGCCCAGGCGCCTGTTCCAGGCGATCGACCACGTCGTCGGCAATGTCGAGCTCGGCCGGATGAACCAGTGGGTTGACTTCTACAACCGCGTCATGGGCTTCATCAACATGGCCGAGTTCGTCGGAGACGACATCGCCACGGAATATTCGGCCCTGATGTCGAAGGTAGTCGCCAACGGCAATCATCGAGTCAAGTTCCCGCTCAACGAGCCGGCCGCCGGCAAGAAGAAGAGCCAGATCGACGAGTATCTCGAGTACTACCAGGGCCCGGGCCCCCAGCACATCGCCCTCGCCGCCAACGACATTGTGCGCACGGTCGATGAGCTCCGGGCCCGCGGCGTGGAGTTCCTGGCGACACCATCCACCTACTACGAGGACCCTGAGCTACGGGCCCGCATCGGCGCTGTCCGGGTGCCGATCGAAGAGCTCAAGCAGCGCGGCATACTGGTCGACCGCGACGAGGATGGGTACCTGCTGCAGATCTTCACCAAGCCGATCGGCGACCGGCCGACGGTGTTCTTCGAGCTGATCGAGCGGCACGGCTCACTCGGCTTCGGCAAGGGCAACTTCCAGGCGCTGTTCGAAGCGATCGAGCGCGAGCAGGAGGTCCGCGGCAACCTCTGACCGTGCCGGCCAGCGGCAGGAGCCGGTCAGCTGCCCAGGTGCTGGCGGAGGAAGCTCACGATGTTCCCCATAACCTCCTCGGTCGACCAGGGCAGGCCGGCCTTGGTGTTGCCCATGAACGACAGGTGGGCGGGCTCTGTGCTCGATGGCATCAGCGCGCTGGGGGAGGCCACCGGATTCGCGGCTCGGCGGGCGGGGTCAGCTCTGGAGCTTGCGGAGAATGCGGGCGAGGTGAGCGCGGTCTGTCTGGCTGAGCCGGCCGAAGACCCGTTCGGCCTCGGTTCCGCGGGCCGCGCGGATCGCGTCGAGGATGCTCGTGCCGTGCTCGGTCAGCTCGACGAGGGTGGCCCGCCGATCGGCGGGATCGGTCCGCCGTTCGACCAGGTCCCGGGATTCGAGGGCGTCGACGACCTCGGTGGTCGAGCGCGCCGCGATATGCAGATGCTCCGATAGGTCTGACAGGCGCATCACCCCGTGGCGCTTCAGCACGCGCAGGGCCCGGAAGTGGGAAGGGGTGATGTCCCAGGGGGCCAGGGTCTCCTGGGATGTCTCGCGCAGCTGGCGCGCGACGGACCGGAAGGCTTCCGCCAGCGTCTCATCAGCGCCGGTCTCCTGCTGGCCCGTCGTCTCGCGGCCCTGGGTCACTGGAATAGCGTACCAGCAGTTACTGTTGTAGCCTCATATTGAGGTTACCTCAGTAACTATCTTGTCCGAGGACCCGCCTGTCGTGCGGGCCTCCCCCCGGCAGAATCGAGCAAGCACTTGGCGTCACCTGACACGAACCCAAAGATCAGTAACGCTGGCCGGTCCCGCGGAGCCAGAACGGTCACGGCCGCGGAGAAAGCGCAGGCCCGTGAGGTGTCGCTGCGCCGGGTCGGGCGGCTGTTCACCCCCTACCGCTGGCCGCTGGCGATCGTCACCGCCATCATCGCGGCCTCCTCCGTCGTCGGAGTGGCCTCACCGTTCCTGCTGCGCGCAGTCCTTGACACCGCCCTCCCGGACCGGAACGTGCGGCTGCTCGTCTTGCTGGTGGCCGGGATGATCGGCATCGCCGCCGTTACCTCCGCCTTCGGTGTGATCCAGACCTGGATCAGCACGAAGGTCGGCCAGCAGGTCATGCACGGGCTGCGCACCAGCGTCTTCGGTCACCTGCAGCGGCAGTCGATCGCCTTCTTCACCCGCACCCGGACCGGCGAGGTCCAGTCCCGCATCACCAACGACATCGGCGGCATGGAATCCGTGGTGACGTCGACCGCGACCTCCATCGCCGCCAACCTCACCACGGCGGTAGCCACCGCGATCGCCATGGTCGCCTTGTCCTGGCAGCTGTCCCTCATCTCTCTGGCCGTCATGCCGCCCGCGATCTACCTGAGCCGCAAGGTCGCCCGCATGCGCCGGGCCATCACCACCGAGCAGCAGCGCGAACTGGCCAACCTCAACGTCACCATCGAGGAAGGCCTGTCGATCAACGGCATCCAGCTGGCCAAGACGATGGGCGCCGGGCCGGCCCTGGTGCAGCGGTTCACTGCCTCCTCGGCCCGCCTGATCGACCTGGAGCTGCGCTCCCAGCTGGCCGGGCGCTGGCGGATGGCCTCGATGAGCATCATCTTCGCCGCGATCCCGGCGATCATCTACCTCGCCGCCGGCCTGCCGGTCACCGCCGGCGCGATGACCATCGGCACCCTGGTCGCCTTCACCACCCTGCAGACCAGCCTCTTCCGGCCGCTGACCGGCCTGCTCAACACCAGCGTCTCCGTGATCAGCTCGCTGGCGCTGTTCGCGCGGATCTTCGAATACCTCGACCTGCCCGTGGACGTGGACGACCCCGCCCACCCGGTCGAGATCGACCCGGCGCGGATCACTGGGCGCGTCAGCCTCACCGGCGTCAGCTTCACCTACCCCGGCGCCGACCGGCCCGCCGTGACCGGCGTCGACCTGGATGTGCCGGCCGGCAGCACGCTGGCCCTGGTCGGCGAGACCGGATCCGGCAAGACCACCCTCGCCGCTCTGATCGCCCGCCTCTATGACCCCACCGGCGGCAGTGTCCGCATCGACGGCACCGACATCCGCGACATGAGGCTCGCCGACCTCGCCGCCATCGTGGGCGTGGTCAGCCAGGAGACTTACCTCCTGCACACCACGGTGCGGGAAAACCTGCGCTACGCCAAGCCTGAGGCCACCGACACCGAGATCGAGAACGCCGCCCGCGCCGCCCAGATCCACGACCTGATCGCCGGGCTGCCCGACGGCTACGACACCACGGTCGGCTCCCGCGGGCACCGTTTCTCTGGTGGCGAGAAGCAGCGCATCGCCATCGCCCGCACCCTGCTACGCGACCCGCGCGTGCTCGTGCTGGACGAGGCCACCAGCGCCCTGGACACCGAAACCGAGCGCGCCGTCCAGACCGCGTTCGACACCCTCGCCGCAGGCCGCACCACCATCACCATCGCCCACCGGCTCTCCACCGTACGCAACGCCGACCAGATCGCCGTCCTGGACCACGGCCACATCATCGAAGCTGGCACCCACGCCAGCCTCCTCGCCGGCAACGGCCGCTACGCCGCCGCCCTCGCCGCATAAGCCGGCCAGGGGTTCGCGCGCAGATCATCCAGCTCGGGTGTGGCGCTCGTGGCTGGGTCGATGATCACGCTGGCCGGGCCCCTGACCGCCGTGGCAACCGACTCTCCGCAGAGCCCGGTCACCACGCTGCTGCCGCTGTTGAGGCACCGTCATCGCCGTGTCCGTTCCTGTGGGTGGAGGCGGTGCGAACCGCCCGCGGTTCCGGGGAGATTTCAGGTGCTGAGCGTACCGGCAGGTGCCCTCGTGGACATCGCGGGCACCGGATGGGATTCAGCGGCATGGATGGCGTTAGGTTGAAATATGGACTATCGCACTTTGGGACGTAGCGGCTGTTCGGTGTCGAGCTTCTGCCTGGGGACCATGACGTTCGGCGTGGAGACGGACGAGCAGGGCGCGCACCGGCAACTCGACCGTTTCGTCGAGGCGGGCGGCACGCTGGTCGACACGGCTGACGTGTACGGCGATGGGAGGTCGGAGGAGATCATCGGCCGCTGGTTCGCCAGCCGGCCAGCTCAGGTCACTGAGCCGGTGGTGCTGGCCACGAAGGGCCGCTTCCCGCTGGATGATTCTCCGAACGGTGCTGGGCTGTCCGCGCGGCATCTGACGCGCGCGCTTGAGGCGTCGTTGCGCCGGCTGGAGGTCGAGGCGGTTGATCTGTATCAGGTGCATGCGTTTGATCCGTGGACGCCGCTGGAGGAAACCCTGCGGACCCTCGACGGGTTCGTGCGCGCGGGCAAAATCCGCTACTACGGGCTGTCGAACTTCACCGGCTGGCAGTTGACGAAGGCGGTGTACCTGGCCCGCGCGCTGAACGTCGCCGGGCCGGTGACGCTACAGCCGCAGTACAGCCTGCTGGCGCGGGAGATCGAGTGGGAGATCGTGCCCGCGGCGATGGACGCGGGCCTGGGGCTGCTGCCGTGGAGCCCGCTCGGCGGCGGCTGGCTGTCGGGCAAGTACAAGCGCGACGAGCGGCCGACCGGCGCCACCCGCCTGGGCGAGGACCCGAATCGCGGCATGGAGGCATACGGCCGGCGGGGGATGCGGCGCACCTGGGAGGTCATCGACGTGGTGCAGAAGATCGCGGGCGAACGCGGTGTGTCGATGCCCGAGGTCGCCCTGGCGTGGGTGACGGCTCGGCCGGCGGTGACGTCGACGATCCTCGGGGCTCGCACGATCGAACAGCTTGAGTCCAACCTCCGGGCTGCTGACCTGCGGCTCACTACCGAGGAAACGGCCGCGCTCGACGCCGCCAGCGACCCGCGAGCCGCCGATTATCCATACGGCGAGTTGGGCGTGGAGCAGCGCGACCGCAGCCTCACCGGCGGCAGCTAAGCCGGCCGTGCTCGGCGGGCCTGGAATACCTGGCGCGCCCATCCGCAGTCCGCAGATCGCTGAGCAGGCGGCGAGGACTGGGGGTCGGCTGGTGAATCCGGCGACGCGCTCACCGTCCGGATCGCACGGGCCGGCTCCGAACTGGCTGCCGCGATCGACCGCCGCCAGCCTGTCGCCGACGCCGATCCATACGCGTCCGCGACGCCAATGGAGCAACTGCTCCGCAACCGCTGAACGTGCCGGCACCGCCGCGGCGGCCGGCGGCTGAAGCCCGCCCGCCGAGCGCGGTGGCCGGGCGCGGTGTATCTGCCCGGCTCGTTCGTCCTCCTATCTGATGACGACCACTCATGACAAGGAGGCCGGCGATGCCCGGAACCTGGCAGCCGCTTACCAACCCGCCCGCATTCCCCGCCAGCACGATGCTCCTGCTCACCGACGGAACGGTGATGTGTCAGGAATCGGCCAGCACCAACTGGTGGCGCCTGACGCCTGACAATTGGGGCGACTACGTGAATGGCACGTGGTCGCAGTTGGCCCCGATGACCGACTCGCGCCTCTACTACGCCTCTGCGGTGCTCGCCGACGGCCGCGTCTTCGTCGCCGGTGGCGAGTACCACAACGGCGCCCAGGTGGACTGGAACCGGGCGGAGATCTACAACCCGGTTCATGATGCATGGCAGTCGGCCACGACGCCGGGATGGACCCATATCGGCGACGCGCCATGCTGCGTGCTGCCGGACGGACGGGTGCTGCTGGGCTCGATCGACGACATCAGGACCGCCATCTATGACCCGAAGACCGACACCTGGTCGCCGACGGGCAACAAGGATGACGCCAGCTCCGAGGAATGCTTCACCCTCATGCCGGACGGCACGGTACTGGCCATCGAGGATTCGAGCCCGCCCAAGGCCGAGAAATACCTCATCTCGTCCGGCAGCTGGGTCAGCGCAGGCCAGACGCCGGTATCCGTGGTCGAGAGCAACTTCTCGATCGAGATCGGCCCCTGCCTGCTCCGGCCGGACGGGACAGCCTTCCAGGTCGGCGGCAACGGCCATACCGCCATCTACGAGCCAGACCACGATCCCGCCACGCCCGGGAACTGGACCGCGGGCCCCGACTTCCCCGACAACCCGCCGGGGCAGCCGCTGAAGGCCAACGACGCGCCGGGCTGCGTGCTGCCCAACGGTCATGTCCTCTGCGTCGCGGGCACCGCGCCGAACGCCGGCGGCTATGCCCAGAACGGGCAGTTTTTCGAGTTCGACGGCAAGCTGCTCGACCCGGCGCCTGCGCCCGCCAACGCAGGCGGCAACGTCTACGAGGGGCGGATGCTGCTGCTGCCCACCGGCCAGGTCCTGTTCGGCGCCGGAACCCCGGCCATGCAGATCTACACCCCGGTGGGAGAGGCCGACGACGAATGGCGCCCGCACATCACCGAGCACCCACGGGACTTGGAGCCCGGCCATTCCTATGTCATTCACGGGGAGCGGTTCAACGGCCTGACCCAGGCCGTGGCCTACGGCGATGATGCGACCATGGCGACGAACTACCCGATCGTGCGGCTGGTCAGCGAGGACGGCCATGTGCACTACTGCCGGACGTTCGATCACAGCACGATGGCCGTGGCCACCCGCCGGCGTCACGTGCACACCTCGTTCAGTGTCCCCACCGGCCTCCCGCACGGCCGTTACGACCTCCGGGTCGTTGCTAACGGCATCGCCTCGCACGAGATCGACGTCCGGGTCGGCTAACGCAGGCAGACCAGCGGGCTCGGACCGGTGTATCAGTGATGCCGTTCGATGCTCTTGTCCCCAGGGGCCTTTTGCGGCCTGCTGCGGGTTGTGGGGCGCGGAGTCGGCTGCCCGGGCGGCGGGCCCCAGGTCTGCCGCCCGGGAAGGGCCGCACAACATTGAACGGGGGCTAGTTCCATCACGGGCTGATCTATCCGTCCCATCACCGGCTGATGTAGTGCGCGACTGCGGCTCGCGGCATGGCGCCGCGGACGGGCGGTTCGTGGGCCGGGTGTGCGCCCGGATGAGCTGCTACGCCTGCGCCTGGCTGATGTTGACCAGCCATGGGACGCTGAACTCGTCGACGCACATGCCGAACTCGTCACCCCAGGCTTGCTTTTCCAGCGGCATGGTCGTGGTCCCGCTGGCGGACAGCTTCTCCCAGTAGCCGCGCAGTGCGTCGGCGTCGTCGCCGCTGAGGCTCACCGAGCATCCGGCCACGGGGTGGTACTCCATGTCGCTGGTGACGTCGGCGCCCATGATCGTGTAGCCGGCGTCGGTCTCCAGCGTCCCGTGCATGATCCTGTCGGCGTCTGGTGAGTCCTTGGCGCCGAACTCGGCGAACGTGCTGAGGGTGAGGTTGCCGCCGAACACGCTGGCGTAGAACTCCAGCGCCTGGCGGGCATTGCCGTTGAAGTTGAGGTACGGATTCAGCCGAGAGGCCATGGTCTTCTCCTACAACCTTGTAGGCAAACGGGAGCCCGGGAGGGTTCCCGTGGGATTCAGCCCGACGCTATCAGCACGGCTGCGGCGGCCCGGAGGCCAGCCGGGCTTAGCTCGCTGTCAGCCACGCCTACGCGGGAGAATGCCCGCATCATCCCTGTCGTCGCGCTGACCAGCGCATGAGCGGCATAGAACGGCATGTCCTACAGTTTGTGGGCATTCAGCCAGTTCAGCGCGGTGTCGGCGATTTCGCGCCACCCGCTGTCGATGGTGAGGGAGTGGCCGCGGTCGGCGAAGCGCCTCAGGTCGGTCACGGCTGTTGAGTGGCGGTATTGCTTGAAGGTCGAGTGGGTGACGACGTCGGGAACCGTGTGGTCCTTCTGGCCGGAGATGAGCAGGAGGGGTCCGCGGGAGGAGTTCCTGGTGTTCACCTTCGCCGGGGAATGCGGGGTGAAGTTGGCGAACGCCGCCTCGAACAGCGGGCGGCCGGGTGCGGGGATGTTCCACGCCTCATACAACTGCGCCGACTCCTGCTCGGAGAGCGCGTTGCCGAACGCGTAGCGGAACTGCGGGGCGGTCAGGGATACCGCGCGGTTCCGGTTCGCCGGATTGCTGAGGACCGGGGAGGCCGCGCGCAGCTGCGCTGGCGGGAGCACGAGCACCCCCTTGATCGGCGCAGGATCGATCGCGACCGCGGCGGCGGCCAGATTCTGGCCGAGCAGGTGCTGGGCGACCAGCCCGCCGAACGAATGCCCGATGATGATGGGCTTGGCCGCGGCTGGGCCGATGATCTGGGCGTAATGTCCGACAACATCGGCGATGCCCTTGCCTGCTTGCAGCTCAGGATGCTCCCGGGCCCCCGCGACAGTGTCGGGTACGCCGGGCCACCCCGGCGCGGTCGCTTCGTAGCCCGCCTCCTGGAAGAAATCGATCCAGGGCTGCCAGCTTGTGGCGTGCAGCCACAGGCCGTGGATGAACATGACAGGGGTCTTGGGTGTGGTCACGGCGCTCTCCCCAGGGAATGTCCTCGATTGGGTGTGGCGTGGCCACCATGATCCACCGGATTCCCGTCCCGCGCCAGAGTGCCA
>DASWFT010000145.1:0-21811 GCA_036394075.1 Streptosporangiaceae bacterium | reverse complement strand
CGCAATACGGCGGCCTGCAGGCTCTCCAGGACCGCTACGCAGATCGCGGCTTCGTGGTACTTGGCTTCCCATGCAACCAGTTCTTCCACCAGGAGCCCGGCACGGCCGAGCAGATCCAGGAGTTTTGCAGCGTCAACTACGCCGTCACGTTTCCTCTCTTCGCGAAGCTGGACGTCAAAGGCGAGGGGCAGCATCCCCTGTACTCCATCCTCACCGAGTCTGCGGACGACTCAGGCAAAGCCGGCAACGTCAGCTGGAACTTCGAGAAGTTCCTCGTCGGCGGCGATGGTCGCGTTGTGCGACGGTTCCGGTCGAAGGTCACACCCGAAGATCCGAGGATCGTCGAAGCCATAGAGTCCGTTCTGTAGGCGCGCCGCTCAGCCTCCCGGCGCCTGGCGGCTCGAGTTGTGCACTACCTGGATCCATAACGGTTCCCGCGCGCCGGCATCCCGGGCCAGCTGTTCGAAAGTCTGCTGGAAATGCTCGAACGTCTCGTGGTGGCGCTTGCCATCGGCCGGATCGATGAGCCAGACGGTACTGCCGGCTGGCGAGCCGTCACCTTCCGCGCCGGTCATGATCCGAGCGTGGATGGCCACGATGCCGGAGGTGCCGACGTCGGTCGTAACCCATAGTGGGCCGTACGCCCGCATCATGTCCACGTACGCCTTCAGCGTGTAGTTGGCGGGCGCCTCTTCCTCGAAACCCAGCCGATGCAAGAAGGACGGCTTGTCGGCATGGGCCAGGGGGCGGTCGGCGTCGAAGCGAGCCCGGTACTCGGCTCCGGCCATGTCGCAGACAGTCGCGATCGGGTAGGAGGCCTGGTCACGCCAGGAGATCAGCATCGTCGCCGCGGTGGCCCAGCACGAGTTCGGACTCGGCTGCGCAATCTCGTCGATCACGCCCGGTACGTCGTAGCTGACGCTGGTGTCGTTGAGCGCCAGGCTGGGTGCGGCCAGCGCCAGCGCCTGGGTGGTGGTGGCGGTGTCGCGCAGCATTACGGTGGGGTCGATCCTCGGCACTCTTATGTAGCGCTGCTCACCCTGTCCGAACGACGCCTGGATGTGGGTGTGCGGGAACTGGGTGGCGCCGAGGTAGCCGACCAAGATCGGGTCGCCGCCACACAGCTCATCGGCGGTGAACCGGGCGTCTTTTCGAATGCGGGGGCCGTAATCGGTCCCCTTGCCGGTCGCCGCCCAGGTATCGGCCGAGATCACGTGGCCGTCGCCGTCCTTAGGTAGATGGGTGGGCGTGATCAGGTGCAGGTACTCGAGGTAGAGGGTGAAGGTGTCGGTCGTGCCGTCCGCCTTCGTGTAGGTGTACCGACAGGCCAGCCCGACCACCCCGCCGTAGTTCATGTCTTCGTTGCCTTCCCACGTTCCGCGGTCGGCGATGGCATGCGACAGCTCGGCCGTGCCATTGCTGTCGATGCCGACCCCGGTTCTGCTTTCGCCATTGCTCTTTACACGCACCGCCTTGAGGTCGGCGATGTCGATCCGGCGCTTGATCGCCGCGTAGACGGGCAGGCCGCGCCTTGAGTCTTCGGCACCGCCACCGTGCGCATGGCTCAGGGAGACGTCGATGCCCAGGTGCTCGCGACCGGCCCCGGCGCCCATCAGCGCGCGCCCCTCGGTGCGGTCGCGGTAGAAGGGCTGGGTGATCACCCCGCCCGGCACGCCGTAGCCGAGCGTCACGGTGGCAAGCCCGAATGCGGCCGGAGAGCCGTGGCCGCCGATCGCAGCGGCCATGCGGCGGTTGCGCTCCTCGGCGCTCGCCACCGTCGAAGCGATCACCGCCAGGCTCTGGCTGCCCGCAGAAGGCGCCTTGAGGTGGCCGACGTAGGCCAGGTGGGTGGACAGCGCGACGTTCACGATGTCCTGCGGGCTGGCCCAGTTCGGCGGCGTGGAGGTCAGCGGGATGCCGGCGTCTGCATACGCCGCCAACACCAGCTGGGAGCAAAAGAAGGTGTCGCTGTTGCCGGCCCCGAGCACGACCCGCCCGACCCAGTTTCGGCATGTGGCCCGGAGCTCCCCCGGCAGCCCGTCGCAGTGCGTACTGTCGATCTGGAAGGCGGCCTGGCGGACGATGCCGACGTAGTTGTACGGGCGGCCCAGCTGGCGACCGGCAAAGTCGCGCACCATCAGCTGCTGCGTGCTCGTGATGCCCGGATAGCGGAAGGCGACGGCCACCGTGTCTTCGGCCAGCGCATCGCTCAAGCTGCGCAGGACGACGCCGTCGCCGATGGCCTCGACCACCTGCCCGCCCCCGATATAGATCGAGGCGTGGCTGATCTGAGAGCCGGTCCCGAACTGGATCAGCCGGGAGGTCGCGTGGGAGGTGGTGGACACGATGATGTCGCCGATCTGAAGTGCGCTCTCGCCGATCGATACCCCACCGGCGCCCGGGTCCAGCGGGGTGCCCTGCTGGTTGCGGAAGTAGTCGAGCAGCCGGCCGCCGATGAAGCTGGCCACGCCCAGGCTGTGGGTGGCGGCCGGCCCGCCGCCGGCCGCGGGTGCGCCAGCGCCGACCGGCACCGCGACCCGGTCCAGCACGGCGGCCGCCAGCGCCTCGGCCAGTTGCTGGCGGTACCCATCCACCTCGAGCCGTCGCGCCTGCTCGGGATTGGTCAGGAACGCGATCTCGACCAGGCAGGCCGCGGTGTTGGGCGCCAGCCGCGCCGGCAGGAGAACCCCGAGGTCGGCACGGCGGACACCCCGGTCAGCCACGCGAGTCAGGGCGACCAATCGGCGCACAACGTCCTGCGCAAAGGCGACTGACTCATGCGCCGCGCCCCGACTGGCCCAGGCCTCGGTGCCGTCCACCGCGCGGTCGTGGAAGCCGTTGAAGTGGATCGACAGGAAAACATCGGCGTGGTTGGCGCGGGCCACCGCCGCGCGGTCGGCGAGTGACAGGTTGGTGTCGTTGGTGCGGGTCAGGATCACCTGGGCATGCCCCGCCAGCGTCGACGCCGCCCGCCGGGCGATGTCCAGCGTGAGGTTCTTCTCGTGCAGGCCGTTGGGCCCGGTCGCGTTGTTGGGCGAGGAGCCGCCGACTTTGGCGGCGCCGCCGTGCCCGGGGTCGAGCACCACGATCGGCAGTGGTTGTCCGTTTGTCATCTTTCTCGGGCCTCAGTTCGCCGGGTGGAAGTAATAGCTGAGGTGGGACCCGCTGAAGTTCCGGAACAGCGTGCGGTAGCGGTTTCGAACGCCCGCCTGGAGCGAAGCCTCGCTATGGGTGGCGACTCCTTCAGCGACCTGCTCGAGGAAGTCGCGCTCGGTCACCGTGTGGTCGACCATGTGCTGGCCGAGCTGATGCTCACCGCCGAAGTGGGCGATGGCGTCCCGCAGCCGAGCGCGGAAGCCGGCGTGGCCGGATTGATGCATGGCGTGGACGAGGACATGTGCGGCCAGCTCGCTGATCGCGCCCATGCCGGAGTCGATCCACGGGTACCAGGGATCGGTGGCCGCTCCGCTGGGCGGCGTGCCGGTGATGCCGCCGATCCGGTCGAGCATGCCCTTGATGTCGCTGTCGAGCTTGCGCAGCTGGGCGTCCTGCAGGGCGGTGATGGCGCCCAATCGCCGCAGTTGAGTCTCCTGCGCCGGGGTCAGGACCGCGGCCGCCCCCTGGTTTCGGAAGAGGTCCCGGATGGCGGTGAAGTTGGCCTGGCCACCGAAGATGGCGAACATGTCCGCGGCGGCGGTGCCCCCTTGCTCATTCGCCACCGTCACGTACAAATCGAGCAGGTCGGCGATCTCGTCTCCGGTCCAGCTGGCGATGCCGAAGTTGACGCGATGGCTGTCGTGGGTGAGGTCCGCAAAGTTGAGGTTGGTCTCGGCCTGGCCCATGGAGTGGGCGAGGTGGCGGCGCACCTCGAGCGACTGCGCCGATTGCGTGGAGTTCTGGTCCACGAGCGCATACGCCCGCGGGGCCGCCTCCGTGAAGGCGAGGGTGTAACCGTTGCCGGCCATGCCCATGCCGAAGCTGGTCCCACCCTGGCGGTTGATCCAGTCGATCTTCTCGGGGTTGACGAGGACCGCGCGGTTCTGGTGGGTGTCGATCACGCCGCCCGCGCGCTGGCGGGGACCCGTGTGCACGCCGATCACCGTCGACCCGTGGAACACTGGCGAGCCGCTGTGCCCGCCGACCGTCTGAATCGGGTAGTACACCATCTCGGTGTCGGCCTCGACGATGTGGGAGCCGTCCATGCGCTGCCCTTGGTCCTCGTAGGGCAGGCCGTCGACCTTGCCATAGCCGCAGACCACTATGCCCTCGTTGGGGCCAAGCGAGCGGTTGGCCAGCGTGAAGCTGCCTTTTTGAGCAGGCAGCCCCGGCACCCGTAGCACCGCGATGTCGTGGGTGGAGTCGAAGGCGTCCCGCCACCGAGGGTGGACGACGTCGGCGGCGTGGACGGGGAAGCTGCGGGTGGCGAAGATCGACATCCGCGGGCTGAACCCGGGCTGCACCTCGATTCGCGCAGTCCGCCAGCCGTCGCCGTCCGTGAAGTTGTGCCCGCAGGTGAGCAGGGTCTCCGACCCGATGTAGAAGCCGGTGCCGTACGCCAGGTTGCCGCTGCCGTCGAAGAGCCGCAGCTGGCAGATGGCCGCATGCGGGAAATTCGCCAGGTTGCCGTCGGGCACACCCATCGCCCACTGCGCATAGCGCGCCAGCCAGCCTTCCCAGATCCGGTTCGCCTCTGCCAGGCTGGTCGCTCGGTAATCGACGTCGGGCTGCACGATGGCCGCCGAGCGCGCGTAGGTCGAGCTGAACACCCGCGGCCCCGCGGACCAGGCCTGCGCCGCCGGCACTGACCCCGCCCCCGTGGGAGCGCCGGCCATGGCCGGCACCCTGACCCGGTCGAGGACCGCCGATGCCAGCGCCTGGGCGATCTGCTGCTTGTAGGCCGCGTCCGCGAGCCGGTCGGCCTGGGCCGGATTGGTCAGGAAGGCGACCTCGGCCAGGCAGGCCGCGGTGCCTGGGGCGTGGCGCTGCGGAAGCAGCACGCCCAGGTCGGCGCGGCGAACGCCACGGTCGTGCACGTGGGTCACCGCGACCACGCGCTGCAGAACCGCTTGCGCGAAGTCGGCGCTGGCATGGCCGGCCCCGGGAGCGACCCAGACTTCGGTGCCGTCCACAACAGGATCGCGAAACCCGTTGAAGTGGATCGACAAGAACATGTCGGTGTTATTGGCGCGCGCGATCGCCGCGCGATCCGCCAGCGACAGGTTGACGTCAGATGTGCGCGTGAGCAGCACCCGGGCGTGGCCGTCCAGCGCCGCGGCGGTGCGCTGCGCCACCTCGAGCGTCAGGTCCTTCTCGACAAGACCGTTGGGACCCATGGCGTTGTTCGGCGAAGACCCGCCGACCTTGGTGCTCCCTCCGTGTCCGGGGTCGAGGACGACGACTGGCAGCTTTTGCTCGCTCATTTCTTACCTGCCTACGTGTGTTGAGCCGGCGCTGCCGGCTGCTGCTGGTTGGCCGAGCCGCTGACGGGCGTGTTCGCGCTTGGGTTCGGGGTGTGGCCCTGGATCAACGACATCAGTTGAGGGTTCGCAAATCGCTCCATCGGGAAGTAGTCGCTCTTGAACCGGAGGTCCACTTCGCCGGTGAGGTCGGCCTGAACGTTGAGCTCATCGGAGCTGTCCTTCTTGGTCGAGCTCACATAGGTGAGCGTGTTCTTGACATAACCGGTGGGACCGCCGAACAAGGCTCCGATGCCGCCGCCAAAGCCCGTCTCCATCTCGTTCTTTTCGTCGAACTCGCTGGCCGTCTGGACATGGGCGGTGTCGCTGGCGTCGATCCGAAAGCCCATCGACGCGCGGATTCGCCCGCTGGTGATGACAATCCGGTTGATGCCCATCAGCACCATGGTCGAGAGCATCGAGTGTCGGTTCTCGGCCAGTTTGCGGCGCGCCGCAGGGACCATCGCGGACTCGGCGGTCTCGTCGCTCAGGTCGACGTCGTCCTGGAGGCCGAGGTCGGTCTTGAAGTCGGGCTTGGGCTGCTCCGTCTCTTTCACCTTGAGGACGGGTGCGTCGCCGCTGGTGTCGACCTTGAAGTGGCCGGGATAGCGCTGCGCGATCCAGTCGCGGGCCTGGTTGTCGGTGATGTTGTCGGCCATGAACTGGTCGACCGTCTTGGCGACGTTGGCCAGCAGCGCGCCGTATGCCTCCATCTGCTGAATCGAGGCATTGACGATGGCCTGAAAAGTCCCCTTGATGAGGTCGGCTACGAAGGTCGGGAAGGCAATCGCGTTCAGGGTCTGCTGCGTGATCTGGGCTACGTTCCGGGCCGCCCTCGGCGAGAACTCGTCGGATGGCGCCTGCTGGTCACCACGCCGGGCGAGGGCGATCGCAGCCGCGCGGCGAGAAGGCGCGGCCTGTGTCGTCTCGCTCAGCACCAGGGGGGTCTGGCCCAACTGCTGTGACTTCTGGAAGATCTCGCGCATCAACTCGGCGCTGTAGGTCCCGATCTTGAGTAGGTCGTTCGTCATCTGGGCTCGCAGCTCGGGTCTGACCTGGGAGTAAGCCGGGCTCGCCTCGAGCAGCGCCAGCACCTGTGTGCGGACCAGGTTTTCGACCGCCTTCGTGGGCCGAATTCCATCGGGCGAGCTTGGCGTCGCGTAGGCCGGCGGCAACGGCGGGTGGATTGCCTGCGGCACCGCTACCCCCATGTCAGGGCGCTCCCGCCGGGGTGGGCTGCGACTCCGAGGGCGTCTCGCTGGGTGCCGGCTGCGGCTCCGCCGGCTGGCCGGCGGCCGGTGGGTGCTGGGCTGCGGCCGGCGCGTGGTTGGCGGCAGGCTGCGTAGGGGCGGGCGTTGTTTTGCCGGGCGTTGTGGTGACGGGCGTGGTGGTGGCGGGCGTGGTGGTGGCGGGCGTGGTGCTGGCCGGGGGAGCTGTCGTGTGCTCCGGTGCCGGCTGTGTGGCAGCAGGCTGCTCGGCCGGCGCGTCCACGTGACGGACGACGGTGGGCGGCGTCGGCGCCGTGGGCATGCGCGGCGGCGGCAGCGGGCTGCCCACTGGCGTCATCGAGGACGTGAGCGGCTCCTGCGTCCGCGGCGGGGCGGGCTGCACGTTGGGCCCGAAGGCCTGCGACTCGCCGAGGTTTGGCGTGTTGGCCTCGGGAACCGCCGTGTTGGCCTGGATCTGGGCGATTGTCGACCGGGCCGCGAACCGCTCCAGGGGCATGTAGTCGCTCTTGAAGTGGATCTCGACCTCCCCCGTGAGGTCGGCTGACACATTGAGGTCGGACGTGCTGGTCGAGCGTTCCGAGGTGACGTAGGCGAAGGACACCGAAGCCGAGACCGACCAGGGTCCAAACCCATAGCTGCCGGAGGCAGCCGCCCGGAAGTCCATGTCGGTGGCATGCTCCTGGCGCAGCCGGTCGCTGGCGTCGATGTGGAAGAGCATGGTGGCCCGGATCTTTCCGCCGGTGACCACGATCCGGTTGAAGCCCATCAGCACCATCGTCGAGAGCATCTGCAGCCGCTGCTGCGCCATGCGCCGGCGGGCCGCCGGCACCAGGTCGCTCTCGATGCTGTCTTCGTTGAGGTCGCCCGAGGAGACATTGAGGTCCGCCTGGAAGTCGGGCGGCGGGCGCTCCTCCGCGCCCGGTCGCGGCACCGCCTTGCGGTTGCTGACCTGGATGTGGTCCGGATAGCGCTGGCTCAGCCAGTCTCGAGCCTGGTCGTCGGTGATGTTCTCGCCCATGAACTGGTCGACCGTCTTGCCGACGTTCTCGAGCAGGCGCATGTAGGCCTCCATCTGCTTGAGGGAGGAGTTGGTGATCGCTTCGAAGGTGCCCTTGATCAGATCGGCCACGAAGGTCGGAAAGGCGATCGCTTTGAGCGTTTCCTGGGTGACCCGGCCGACCTGCGCCGTCGCGGCCGGGTTGAACGACTCCTGCGCCCGCACCAGCGGGCCCTCGAGCGTTTGCCGGGTGCGCACAAGCGGATGCTGCCTGAGACGTTCCGACTGCATCCAGTCGTCGCGCACGAGCTCGGCCGCGTAGCCGGCGACTTTGACCATGTTCCGCGTCAGCGCCTCGCGGTCCGAGGCTTGCAGTGCGTGAAACGCCGGTGTTGCGGACAGTAGCGCCTGCACCTGGCTCTCGACCAGGGCCACCGTCGCCGGGCTCGGACGCAGGCCTGCCGGGTCCGGCGGCGTCCGGTACGGATGTGGGACGGCCGACGGCAGGCGCGCGGCACGCAGCTGGGCGACGGCCACTCAAGCCACACTCCTCGCCGGGGTGGCCGCGCCGGCGCCCAGGCCGGAAGCCTCCAGCCAGACGGTGGCCCACTGAATGACCTGTGGGCTCAGCGGCAGGCCGGCCGCGGCGCCGAGTCCCGGCATCGCCCCCGCCAACCAGGTGAGGAGATGCTGACCGGCCTGACCGCGCTGGACCAGGCGCGCGATGTCGGGGACGTTGGGGGCCAGGATCCGTTCCAGCGTCATCCAGAAGCCGTTGGCGTTGAACATCGCCTGGACCGCAGGCTCCTTGAGCAGCGCCACCGCTGCCTGCAGCTCCTCCTGGATGCGGCGCGCCGCGAAGATGGTGTTGCCGTACTGGCGAAGCCCGAGATTGCCCAGCACGTTGTTCGCGGCTGAGCGAACGGCCGCCTCGTCGGCGGGGTCGGCGGCGTGCCCGGGCACCCGGTCGACCGCGTACCGATAGATCGCTGCGCAGAGCACTGTGAGCTGCTGCTCGAAATCACGATTGACCGCAGCTCCCGCCTCCGGGGTGGCGCCGGCGCCGGTCCCGAAGACGCGAGCGAACAGTTGGTCACGGCTGCGCCGGTCGTACCAATTGCGTGCCTGCTGCGCAAAGCGCTCCAGGTGCTCGGCCAGCTGCTCGGTGGGCAGCGCCAGCGAGCCTCGCGCATCCGCCAGCGCCTCAGCCGCGGGGATGATGCCCGCCTGTTCCAGCTGCGACTGCAGGTAGAGGGTCGCCAGCGACTGCAGGGTCGCGGCGGAGAGCCCTTCGCCAGGCCCGGTGGCGGGCGGCAGGTCAAGGTTGAAGTTGTCCAGCGCCCGCGCCCGGCCGACCGTCTGGTCGGCCAGCCAGAGGCTGTGGCTGAGGCTGAAGCGGCTGTCGCCGTCCATGCTCACCTGGTAGGTGCCGTGCTTGCCGGAGTGGTGGCGGGTGTCGTCGGGGCTCCCGGCGCCGTGGCCGCCGCTGGCGCTGCAGGCGGCGCTGCCGGCTTGGGCTGGATGAGCCCGGCCATCTTGTCGAGCGGGAAGGTCTCGCTCTTGAAGTTGACGCGCACCTTGCCCCCGAGTTTGGCGTGCAGGTCGACCTTGGCCTCCGAGTCTTCGCTCTGGTGCGTCTGCACCTGGAAGTTGGCGCTGAAGTTGGTGCTGTAGTCAGGGCTGAACCAGCCGCCGCCCTCCTCCGAGTAGTCGTAATGCGTATCCCACTGGGTCGCCTGGTCGTAGTGGCGCCCCACCCGGTCACGGGTATCGAGGCTGAATGTGCAGCTGGCCTCGATGCTGCCGTCGGTCACGACCAGCCGGTTGATCCCCATCAGGACCATGGTCGCCAGCAGCTGCTGGCGATCCATCGCCATCCGCCGCCGGGCGCCGGGCACCAGCACCTGCTCCGCCGTATCGTCGTCCACGGAGGTGACCCTCTCGCGCAGGCCAAGGTCGCCCGCGAAGTCCGGCAGCGCGTTGTCGTCGGCGCCTTGCTTGGCCTTGAGCACCGGCTTCTCGCCGCTGGTGTCCACTTCCAGGTGATCGGGATAGCGGCCGGCCAGGTAGTCCCGCGCCTGGTTCTCGGTGACGTTGTCTTTCATGTACTCGTCGACCGACTTGGCGACGTTCGCCACCAGTTTCTGGTAGGCCTCCATCTGCTTGATGGAGGCCGTGACGATGGCGTTGAAGACGCCGTCGATCAGCCCGGCCACGAAGGCCGGGAAGTTGACCGCCTGGATCATGCCGGTGAATGCCGCCGACCCCTGCTGGGCGGCGACCGCCCCACCGCCCTGGCGGAACCGGTCGCCCGCGGTTTGGCCGGCCGGGTCATAGGGCTGATCGGCCAGCGCGCGGGCGGCGGCTGGGGCGCCGACCAGCTGTGCGGACTTGGGTACGCTGGTCCCATCGCTCCCCCCGGCGATGAAGGCAGCCACCTTGGCCATATCGGCGGCCAGCGTTTCGCGCTGCTCGGGGGCCAGCTGCCAGAAAGCCTGGCTGCTGGCCAGCAGGGTCCGGACCCGGTCCACCGCGATCGCGTGGGCTGGGCTCTGAGTCGGTGAGGCGGCGATCACATCAATCTCCTAGCGCCCGGGCGCGGCCGGAGCGGCCGGTGGAGTGGCGGGTGGCGCGGGCGCCAGTGTGCCCGGTGCGGGTGCGCCGCGCAGGGCCGACGGCGCCTTCTGCTGAATCTCGTTGATCTGCAGGACGTCAGCGATTTTCTCAAGCGGGAAATAGTCGCTCTTGAAGTTGACCCTGACCTTGCCGCCGAGCTTTGCGTGCATGTCGACCGAGGCTGCGGAGTCCTCGTTCTGGTGGGTGGAGACGGTGAAATTGGCGGAGGAGTCCCAGCTGTAGTCGGACGGGCTGTACCAGTTGTTCTCCTTGGTCTGGCCCTTTTGTTCCGACTTCGAGTGGGAGTCATAGTCGACCGCGCGGTCGAAATGCCGGGTGACGCTGTCCTTGGTGTCGAGCGTGAACGTGCAGCTGGCATCGATGCTGCCGTCGGTGACAACCAGCCGGTTGATCCCCATCAGGACCATCGTCGCCAGCAGCTGCTGACGATCCATGGCCATCCGCTTGCGCGCCGCGGGTACCAGGACCTGCTCGGTGGTGTCCTGGTCGAGCGACGTTACCGGTGAGGTGAGTCCGAGGTCGGAGAAGAAGTTCGGCAGGGCTGCGTCATCGGAGCCCTCCTTGGGCTTGAGGACGGGCTGCTGGCCGGCGGTGTCCACCTCGAGGTTGTCCGGGTAGCGGTTGGCCAGGTAGTCGCGGGCCTGGTTCTCGCTGATGTTGTCCTTCATGAACTGGTCGACCGACTTGGCCACGTTCTTGACCAGCTCTGCATAGGCGTCCATCTGCTTGATCGACGAGGTCACGATGGCGTTGAAGACTCCGTCGATGAGGCCTGCCACAAAGGCCGGGAAATTGACGTCGCGGATCATCCCGGTATAGGCCGCAGCCCCCTGCTGGGCCGCCCCGGCACCGGACTGGGCAAAGCGCTGCCCGGCGGTTTGGCCCGCGGGATCGTAGGCGGCGCCGGTGAAGACCCGGCGCGCCATCGGGGTGCCGGCCAGGGTGGCCGCCCGGGGGATGTTGGTTCCAGTCGGTCCGCCCACGATGAACTCGGCCACCTTCTCCATGTCGGCGGCCAGGTCGCGCTGCCGCTCGGCAGACAGGCTCTGGTAGGCGGCGCTCTCGGCCAGTAGGCCGCGAACCCGTTCTCTGACCAGCCCCAGGGTTCCGCTGTCCCCCTCCAGCGCGATACTCATCCGGTCCTCCTAGCGCTCGTACGCGAATACGGCCGAGGTAGTCGCCGGCAGCGCCTTGCTGTCCGTCACCACGGTGGCGGGCGGTGCGCCGGAGGGTGGCTGCTCGAGCACCGGTGGCCGAATGTGAATGGTGATGCGCGCCGGCATGTCCGGACGCACGCAGACCGACAGGATGGAGAGCGTGCCGGGGCTTTGGTATCCCTCCGGCGTCATCGCGATCAGCCAGGCGTCCATCGAGCGCAGGCTCTGCGGACGCTCGGCCATTTGCAGGCGGAGCAGTGACATGAGCTGAGGCGGGAGGTCGGGGATCGCCTCCAGGTTGACGTCGAGGCGGAGCTCGGTACCGCCCCGCAGTGGTCGCAGCGTGATGCTGCTGGAGTTGGGCGGGAGCGTGAAGCGCGCCCCCAGGATGAACGCGATCGCGCTCATCAGCCCCGCCTGCTTGTCGCCCAGTCCGAGCCTGTCCATGAGCGGCTGCAGGGCGTTGAGTGAAAGCGGAGCGTCGATCGCGAAGGTGACCTGCTGGCTGCCGCTGGTGCGGCCGCAGCGGATCGAGCTGTAGGCCGGACGCAGACCCGGCACGCTGTCGATGGCCGTCCGGGCCAGCCGGTACAGGGCCTCCGGAAAGGCGTCCATCAGGTCTGGACTCCACTCGTAGGTCACCATCGATTCGCGCACCCCGTTACGGTCGAAGCTCGTGCCCAGCTGCGCGCCCCAGCGGAGGCTGCGGCCCTGGCGGTGACCGGTCACCGGCTCGATGTAACCCTTGAGCCAACGCAGGGCTTCGGCCCCGTAATGGTGGCCGACGATGTCCTCCATAGTCTGGGTGGCGGCCTCGGATTGGTCGGCCGGGCTCGCCAGCGGACCCAGCGGCCGCAAGACGAAGTCCAGGTATCCCGATTTCTCTTCGGCGTAGCTGGAGGCGAGCGGCGGCTTGAGCCGGTAAGCGAGGTCCCCTACCGGGAGGGGCAACGACTCCTGGATTGCGCTCCTGACCTCCGTGACCCGTGTCGGATCCGCCGCCCCGAGGCTGTGGGCGGCGTCGCGTAGGTACGACATCGCCGCGGCGGGCGCCGTGAAGACAGTCATCTCATGACCTCCTTCTCATGGCCCCTCAGATCCCCACCATCTTGCGGAGCTGTTCGGGGCTCGGCGTCTGGCCCTGGTTCAGCATCTGCTGGATCTGGTTGCTGAGGTCGGCGCTGTGCCCGTTGCCGCCACCCGTCCCACCCGTCCCGTCCATCGACGGGATGCTCGAGATGGCGGGCGTATCGGTCGGCTGGGAGTCCTGCGCGACCTGTGCGTCCTTGATGCCGTTGACGGCCAGCCAGTATTCGGTCTGGCGCATGAACTGGATGCGGTCGATTTCGGAGATGTCGGAGCCAAGGGCTTCCTGGCCGGGGACCAGGAAGAGCGGAACGTCCGAGGTCGCCGACCACGCGTCGACGTTCTTGGCGATCAGGTCCAGGATCTTCTTGGTGGACTCGGCCATCGTCACGCACTTGACGATGTTGGGCGTGGTGTGGAATTCCTGGGATGACACGCGCTCCACGACCTGCCAGGCGCTCTGCACGCCCCACGCCTGCTGGACGTCGGGCAGCTTGAGGATGTTGATGCAGGTCTGCAGCTGGTGCTGCAGCTTCTTGGCACCCAGGATCGTGTAGCCGTAGCCGAAGAGGGTGCAGTTGGCGGCCAGGTCGCGGCCGGCCTTGCGCACGTGCTCGCCGGTTAGGCTGAGGCCACGCTGGTTGCCGAGCAGGTCGGCCACCCGCTGCTGGCGGTCGTACTCCGACAGTGAGGACAGCAAGCGCTGGAAGAGCGGCTGATAGTTCGCGTTGACCGGGGCGTCCTTGGAGACGAGGCCGGTTGAAACACCCAGGATCCGCGAGTACTGCATCGCGCGATCGTTCTCGGTCATCTGGTTGATGCGGTCCCAGTAGTAGTCGTTGAGCGCGGCCCCGCCCATCTCGGGGGAGACCGGCAGCACCCCGTTCATGAACAACTCGACCATGCGGTCGACCGACCTGATTACGCCGGCCAATGGGTCGAGCGGGTACGCTCCCGCCCACAAGGCAAATCCCCGGATGTTGTTGGGATCCAGCCCTGCGTCAGTGCCGCTGACTGCTGCACCGCTCAGGAGCGGTAGGTCTAGGGATCCCTGGATCACGGTTCCGGACCCATAACCCTGGAGCGCCCCCTGCACTGCGGACGTCAAGAGCAGGGCAGCTTTGGGATCGGCCACCACGGCGCCCCGCCCGTTGTCGCAGATCTGCCTGGCGGCGGTCGCCAGCTCCTGGAAGTAGGCGCCGGCGCGCCCGCGCACCTGCTGGATGACGCCATCCACGGCCGCGAACGCGTCCTTGTTGCGCAGCTTTACGGGCTGTTGGTTGCCGTCGAGGACCGCATTGCCATTGTTGTCGAGCCTTGTCACTTGCTGGCCGTTGGCGTCGACCAGTGGTCGCTGGACGTACGTCCAGAGGCGGTCGCTGACTTGCGTTGCGAAGGTTGGCGACTTGGAATCAGTGCTGCCGTCGAGCAGCAGCATGCCGATGATGCCGTCGCGCAGCACCGGCTGATCGGCAGGATTGACGCCCATGCTCGAGATGGCGGCGTCCACGTCCTGCGTAAAGACCGTGGGGTCGAAACCGGTCAGACCCGTCAGGTCGACGGTGTAGTTGGCGGTTGTCGGTGTCGTTGTCGTTGCCATGGCTTTCTTGACCTCCATCCTTGGTGGAATCAAATCTCCGAGGTGTGTTTTGAGGAGGCCGGCGTCGGCTTCCCCGTGCATTCCGAAGTGGTGTCTGAGGCCTGCTTGCAGCAGGTCTCGTCGCCGCCGGTCGGCGAGTGCGACTGTCCGTTTGCGGATCTGGGCCCGCGTCCGCTCCGGATCCGGCGAGCCGGTGTAGGCGACCAGGGCGTGGGTGCCCAGTAGATCCCGAATGCGCGCGACGATCTCGCGCGACGCCAGGTCAGGCTGGGCGGGCAGCCGGTCGAGGGCCGCCTGCTCCGCCTGCGCGAGCGCGTCGAGCGCGCGCGTTATCAGCTCGCGCAGCGACTGGTAGCGCTCTTCCGGCAGGCCCGGCAGCAGGCGCTGCAAAACCAGCAGGTGAATGCGTTCGCCGAGCAGCCGCTCCGGACGGGTGGGCCCGTCGCTGCCTACCGTCACCGTGGCCTCCCTGGAGGTTCGCTGCTAACGAGCGCCTGGTCCAGCCGGTTGAGGGCCGCCACCAGGTCCAACTGCCCGCTCCCGGTCTCGGCGCTGACGCCGCCACCGACCGGTCGAGCGCTTTCCACTAGCAACTTCTTCACCTCCGTGCCGTTCAGATTCCGATTGCGCCTTCGCGCGCGCGCGACCAATAAGGCAGCCGCGCCGGTCACGAAGGGGGCCGCGTACGAGGTACCAGAGCCGGCTTCGTAGCCGGTGCGCCCCGCGCTGACGATCCGCTCGCCAGGTGCGCAGAGAGCGATGTGCTCGCCGGTCGTGCTGAAGCTCGACCGCGTGCCGGACGCGTTCACCGAGCCGACCGCGATGACCTCCGGGTAGGCGGCCGGGTAGAACGCCTCCGCCAGGCCGCTGTTGCCCATGGCTGCCACCAACGTGCAGCCGTAATGCGCCGCGTACTCGATGACATCGCGGTGCGGCGGCGGTCCTTCGGGCACCGCCGAGGCCGGCGTGCCGAAGCTCAGGTTGAGCACGTCGGCGCCCATGTCGACTGCGACCTTGAGTCCGGCGTTGATGTCGGGAAGGCCGCCGACGCCGACCAGCTTGCCGGTCTTGCGATCCCGCGCGGCGGCGAGGACCCGGATCGGCAGCAGGAGGGAGCGACCGGCGATCCCCGGCGGCAGGTGCCAGCCGTGGGCGCCGACGACGCCCCCCACATGGCTGCCGTGCCCCACCTCGTCGCGGGGCGCAAAGTCGTCGCCGTGGCTGGAGCCGACCAGGCGAACGTCGCCGAAGTCGGAGCCGACGCCCAGGTGCACGGTGTCGTACCCGGCCAGCAGCTTGCGCCGGAACTCGGGATGCGGCAGCGATATGCCGGTGTCGACGATGCCTACCCAGACGTCCTCGTCGCCGGGTTCGATCCGGTGCGCCTCCCGGGCGCCGACCTGCTCGTGAGGCCCCCAGGCCGCGGCGCTGACCGCGGGGTCTTCGAGGGCGTCGGCCGCCACGGCAAAGGGCGCGACGGCGAGCGTCTGAAGGGACGCCGACTGGACGATCGGGAGCTCGCGCAGGCGCTCCACCACTTCAGGCGCCCGCTCGGCGCCGGCCAGTTCCACGGCGTAGCTACGGGAAAGGCCGAGGCCCTCTTCGATATCGTCATAGCCGACGTGCTGCTCGCCAACCTGCCCAAATGAGCGCCGGGCGTGGTAAACGGCGGTGACCAGGAAGTCCTCGTCGCCATTCAGCACTGCATCCAGCCGCCGGTCGCGAATGCTGGTGGCGGGCAGAGCGGCGCCGAGCAGGCGGTCGATGCGGCACGGCACATTGGTGCGCGCCTCGCCCGGCACCAGCACCAGCAGCACGCGTCCGGGACGTAGCATCTACTCGCCCTCCGGCGACCAACGGCCGGCTGCGACCGGCTCGCCGTTGCCCTGGGCCAGGTCGCGCACCAGCTGGTATCGGCTGATGGCGCCGTCCGGCAGCTCCACTTCGAGCGTGCCGCTCACCAGATCGCGAGGAACCGGCACTACGATCCGGTCCCAATCCGCTTCGCTGGCCGCGACCGGGACGCCGTTGAGGCGGATCACGGGCTCCGCATCCTCCGAACCCAGCGAGGTGCCCAGCACGTGGAGATGCGAGGTGTCGGGGGCGAGCCGGATCAGGGGCGTCAACCCGCCGCCTGCCAACACCGGCGGCGCGGGGCTGGGCGCCGGCGCGGGTGGCGACGCCCCCACAGGCTGCACGGAGATCACCTGCGGCTGGCCGAACTGGAGCGCCGCGCGCAGCCGGTCGACGGGGATCTCGGTCAGCCTTGAGACCACCGATGACCCGCTGGAGGTGCCGAGGCGCCGGAGCTGGGCGGTGTTGTTCACGCCCAGGCGCTCCAGCCGCTTGCGCTCGGCCGGCTTAAAGCCGGCTTCCGCGAGCGACGGGCCACGTGTGGCCGCGAGGGAGACGGTGTTCTCCTCGATCATCGGCCGGGTGATGGTGGTGAAGGCGATCGTCATCGTCGAGGCCCCGACTTCGTTGGGCCCGCTGCTGCGCAGCCGGACGTTGCCTTCCCCGTCCAGGTCGACAAAGACCTGGAGCTGGAGGTTGAAGTCCTTGATGGCATAAGTGAGGGGCCGGTTGACGGCCTTGAAAGCGAGAGCGTCCTGGGTGCGGTCCAGCTGGGCGACCAGCGCCTCCAGGAACTCATCGATGAGAAACGTGGCCTCACCCGGCATCTCCGTTCTCCACTGCGATCGAGATCCGGCTCATGTGGGTCGGAGGCAGGAAGCCGCTCTTCCACCGCGAGTGGGGCGGCTGGGCGAGGACCACGAGTCCCTGGCGGCTCGACGCTATATGCACCTCGAGCGGGACTTTGAGCTCGGCTTCGGTCACCACCAGGCCGGCGCCTGCTGGGGGCACGATGCTCTGCACCAGCTCGATCAGCGTGTCCGCCAGCGGATTCCACCTCATGACCGCATCCAGGGGTCGCCCAGGCTCTGAGCCGCCGGTGCGTGGGCGGGAGCGGGTGCCGGTGCGGGGGTGGCGGGGGCAGCCGGCGCGCCAGGCGCGGGTAGCGCGGGCGCCGGGGCGGCCGGGGCGGATGCACCCGGGGCGCCGGCGGGCGGAGCCGCGGCCGGCTGCGGAACCTTGGCGTTCTGATTGATGAGCTGGATGGCGGCCGAATCGGCGAACCGCTCCAGCGGAAAGGCTTCGCTGCGGAACTTTACCTTGACCTCGCCCGTCAGGTCGGCGCGGACGTTGAGGTCGCTCTGGGCGTTGAGGTTGACGGTGTTGACCATGATCGCGTTGGCGTTGAAGGGGTTGCGCCCAGCGCGTCCGGAGATGGTTCCGTTGGTCGTCTTCTTTTGGTCGAACTTGATCCTGGTGGTCTCGCTGGCGTCGATGTGGAACTGGAGCTTGGCGTTGATCTCGCCGTCGTCGACCAAGATTCGGTTGATGCCCATCAGCACCATCGTGGCCAGCGTCTGCTGGCGCGTCTCAGCCATGCTGCGGCGGGCTGCGGGCACCACTTTCTGCGCGATGGCGTCGTCGTCGATGTCGTCCGCGGTCTTGAAGCCGAGGTCGGTGAGGAAGCTCGGCAGCGCGCCATCGGTGTCCTTGCGGACGGTCAGGCGCGGCTGGCCGCCGGCCGTGTCGCGCGAGAACACCGAGTCGTACTGGTCGGCCAGGTGGTCGCGCACGCTCTGCTCGCTGATGTTGTCGCTCATGAACTTGTCGACCGTCATGGCGACGTTCTTCAGCAGTTCCGCGTACGCCTCCATCTGCTGGATCGAGGCATCGACGATCGCGTGGAAGGTGCCCTGGATGAGGCCGGCTACGAAGGCCGGGAAGTCGATGGCGTTCAGAGTGGCCCGGGCCACGTCGCCTACCCGGGAGGCGGGCCCAGCCGGCGGCGCTGCGCCGGCGCCCCCGGCCGGCTGCGTCCCGGTGGACGCGCCGGCTCCCGTGGATCCGGGCGCGGACCCGGGCGCGGTCCCGGCGTCGCCCGAGCCCGGACCGGATCCCTGCCCGCTCATCCGGTTGCGCAGGTCGGCCACGCTCGCCATGGCGGTCTCCAGCGGCACCCCGGCCGTGAGGGCCTGGGTCACGGTTGCCAGCGACGCGGCCAGCGTCCGCCGGGTCGGCTCGTCGAGGTAGCGGTAGGAAGGCGAGTGGGACAGGAGGTCCGCGACCTCCTGAGCCATTCCGTCCTCAGCCCAACTGTGGGCGAGACCCTCGGCCATCTGCGCTGCCTAGAGCTGGAACCGAACGTCGGCGATGTTGGCGTGCTGCAGCGTCTCGACCCGCGCGTGCCAGGGCTCGGATGCGGCGCGCCGGACCATGGCCTCGACCATCTGCTCGGTGGTCGGAATCGGGATCGGCGACGCTGCCCCCAGCCGGCGCAGCGCCGCCACCATGGCGGCGTGAGTGTTCGGACCCCAGGCGCCGTCGGCCACCAAGCCGTGGGTGGCGGCCTGGAATCCTCGCAGGTCCTGGTATCCGAGAGCGGTCAGCGCCTGCTGACGCTGGGCTTCGCTGCCCACCGGCCCGACGGCCGAGATGATCCAGCGCTTGGCCCCGCCGACCCCCATCTGGACAGCGCGATCGACGACCATGGTCAGCGCGCGCTCGCTGTTCAGGCCGAGCCACCCTGCGAACTCGAGCACAGGGTCGAGATAGCCGCGGGCGGCGATCTCGCGCTGCGCGGCCTTGAACTTGTCGTTCTGGGCGGCGGCGCGGAAACGGGAGACCCACGGTTCCTGCCAAAGGTCGACGCCGGCCACCGGCTGGACCCGCGCTGAGCGGCCGCCCGGCGAGTGGCTCGACCCCGGTCCGCTCGAGGTGGTCACGCGAACCAGCTCGTCCCCATCGGGTCCGAAGACCTGGGCGAAAGCGGCAGCGTCCCGCGCCCGCATGGTTCGCAGCAGCTCGCCCAGCTTGCCGCTGTCCTGAGTGAACTGGATGAGGCCGTAGGAGAGCCCGACGTGGTAGTGCTGATACGCCGGGTGGTTGGTGCCGAACTTGCCGGCGAACTCGCCGTCGGCGTTGACCGCGCCGTAGTCCCCGTTCGCCTCGAAGGGCGCGATGCGATCGATGATCCGCATCTTGTCGTCCACCGTGAGCGGAGCGGCCGCGGGCTCGGCCGTGGGGGTCGGGGTCGGGGCAGCGTCTAGCGACTGGAAGTATCCGGGGTGTGCGTCAAGCTGGGGGTCGGCCTCCGCGATGGCAAGGGCGAGCTCCTGGGCAGTCGCTGAGCGGTACGACTCGTTCTCGTTGTCGTCGCCGTCGGGAAGGTAGCCCGGCTCCTCGGCTTCGGTTCCGAAGTCGGTGCTTTGCGCCAGGTCCATCGGCACGCTCGAACCGGGACCGGTGCTTGTCTGGCCGGGGAGCGTGGGGTCGTGCGGTCGCGGCCGGTCGGTCCGGGCAGCCGGCGGGGCCGGCGGTGCCGGCAGCATGGCCAGCTCGAAGTCGCCCGATGGTTCGTATTCCTGCGCGCGGCCGGACGCCGGAGCCGGGGACGGCGTCGGTGCGGGTGCAGCGACTGGCATCGGCTGGGCCTGTTGATCCGCCGGCTGCGGCGCGCCGTAGCCGTCCTCACCCTCGCCGGCGTCCTCCGCCGGATTGGGTGGCACCGGCGCTCCGTTTGGGCCCATTGGGCGCTGCAGCTTGTCCACCGAGATCCCGAGCACCGTGGCGAGCGTGGTCGCGGTGAAGTCGCGGGCCAGTCCGACCGACGGCGCCTGCGTGGCCAGCATCGTTGGATCCAGCGCAAACGCCGGCCCGGCCCCGTCCTTGTCCTGGTAGGCGAGCAGCGTGTAGTAGATCGCACTCGGCCTGGGCGTTGCGGAGGCAAAGCCACGAATCACGGCGGCGGGAACCAGGAAGGGGTGAGCGGCCTGGGCGGCCGGCAGCAGGCCGCCGTCTTGGCGGCTCGAGTAGAAGTTGGCCACCGCACGGCGGGCGGCGTTGTTGGGGTCGAAGAGCGTCGCATCGGTCGCCAGCAGAACCTCGAAATAGGGCAGGCCTCCGGTATCGACCGAGAAGCCGAGGGCGGGGAAGCGGTTGTCAAGCTGCCGGCGGTTGGCGGTGATCCGCGGCGGGTACACGGCCACGCCGCGGGAGGCAGGCCACGGCGTCGTGAATACCCGAGCGGTCGGTTCAGCTACGGCCATTGGTTCAACCTCCCATGCCCTTGCACTGCTGAATGAAGTGATGCTCGGAACCCGGAGTCACGCGCGAGTCCGCATGATCGTCACCACACCGTCACGGCGCTGACCTTTCACGTGGAGGCGGCCATGCCGGTGGCGGCGACCAGCTCCCGGATCTGGGCCGACGGCTGGGCTCCCAGCTCCTCGTTCAGGAGGCGTTCGTAGAGTCGGTACTGGCGGATGGCCTCGGCCGGGTTACCTTCGGCCAGGTAAGAGCGGATCAGCGCCCGGTGGGCGCTCTCCCGGAGTGGCTCGGCGGCGACCGCGGTCAGGCCGGCCTCGATTGCATGCGCATGGCGGCCGGCGGCCGTGAAGCGCTCGCACAGCGACTCCAGCGCGTGCATCCGGAGTTGGCGGAAGCGCTCCCGCTCGACCAGGATCCAGTCCTCATACCAGTCGGGGAGCAGCTCACCGGTCAGCGCCAGGTCGAGACCTTCGTGGTCGGTGTCGGCCTGGCCGCCGCCGCCGCTGCCGTCGAGCAGTCCACGCGCACGGGCGGCGGCCTGGTGCACATCGACCCGGACTTCGGGGGAGAGGCTGAGCCGGCTGCCGTGGGTTTCGACCAGCCTGCGCCCATGCCGCTGCAGGCGCCAGAGCGCCGATCGCAAGTTGGCGCCGGCGCGCTGCTCACTGCTCTCCAACCAGAGGTTGCCCGCCACGAAGCCGCGCTGGAGGGGGCGGTTCTGGAGCGCCAGGAAGGCGATCAGGCGCTGGGCGCTCAGCGGCACTTCGATCCGCTCGCCGTTGAGCCGGAGATCGAAGCCTTCGAGGAGTGACAGGTACGCACCCTCCTCGGCGGGTTCCCGGTCCCCCCTTCGGGGCGACGTCACCGATGCCGGCCTCCCGGCCGAGGCGTGTCGCGTCGCCGTCCGCGGATGGTGGTCGTGCAACGACAAGCCGCCTTCCTCCTCTAGCCAAACCCCAAGGCTTGCGCCGGGTCGGGAGGACAGTGACAGGCGCGCATCACACCGGCGTAAGCGCCGGCGTCACCGAAGCGTCACGCACCTACCCCGCGGCTGCGGTCTCCACAAAAGCGGCCAGCCAGAGGCGGACGGCCTCGCACACGCCCTCCACCGAAGCCACGACCGTGAGCGCGTTCTCCGACTCGGCGACTCCGGCCGTGGTTGTCAACCGGGCGCGGAGGTTGGTAGGAGGGTCGCCTTCCAGCCAGGCGCGGAGGATCAGGATTCCGGTAGGGACGGGGCCGCTGGTTGGGTTCGTCACGCCGCGAGGATCGGCCTCGCACGTCACCGCGCTGTATGAGCGGCCGCGACGGGAGCGTTGCGTCGAACGACCGAGACAGGACCGGGTCGAATGCCGATCGCGAACGTCAAACCGTGAGCGCCTCTTACTGTTCGAGCACCCGCTTCACGTGGGCCAGCTTGCGCTGATCCGAGACGACATAGACCCTGGAGATCAGGTGGTCGGTCACGCTCAAGGCGAGCACCGATACCACCGCGCCCTCGAAGAACGCGACGACGCTTGGCTCACCGT
>DASWFT010000144.1:0-1988 GCA_036394075.1 Streptosporangiaceae bacterium | reverse complement strand
GCTTCTTCCTCGACACCCTGGCCGAGTACCAGTGGGCGCGGGACGCCGCAGGGCTGGCGGCGACCACGCTGGACCGGCTGACCAAGCCGGTGCTGGAGTCAGTATGAAGCGGCCGGCTCCGGTGGCCCGCCGTAGCCTCTTGGCTGAAGTCGCGGGTCGCCGGATGCTGGGAGGTGCAATGTTCCCAAGTTCCCGGAGCGCCGTCAGGCGGGGAAGGAGCCGGCCGTCATGTCCAGTGTGGCATCACCGGCGGGGCTGGTCCATGTGGGGATGGACACGTCGAAGAAGACGATCATGATAGCGACGCTGTGGCCGGGCGAGCAGGTCCCGGCGACCGAGCGGATCGCGAACGAGGAGGCGGCGATCCGGCGGTTCTTCGGCCGGCTCGGCGACTCGTCCGTGCTGCGGTCCTGCTACGAGGCCGGGCCGGGCGGTTATGACCTGTACTGGCTGCTGGAGTCGATGGGGGTGGCGTGCGATGTGGTGGCGCCGTCGCTGATCCCCAAGGGCGGGTCGGACAAGGTCAAGACGGACCGGCGGGACGCGTGCCGGCAGGCGCGGCTGCTGCGGGCCGGTGAGCTGACCGCGGTGCGGGTGCCGACCCGGGACGAGGAGGCGGTGCGGGACCTGGTGCGGGTGCGGGCGGCGCTGCTGGCGGACCGCAAGCGGGCGCAGCAGCGGCTGACCGCGGCACTGATGCGGCACGGGTGCATCTGGACGCAGGGGTCGTACTGGACGGCGGCGCACCGGGCGTGGATCGCCGCGCAGCGGTTCGGGGAGCCGGCGCTGGCGGCGGCGATCGCGCACTACCGCGGCGCGCTGGACACCCGGGAGACCGAGCTGGCCGCGATCGAGGCAGCGCTGGCGCCGTGGGCGCTGCGGGAGCCGCTGGCCGGGCCGGTGGCGCGGCTGGGCTGCTACCGCGGCATCGCCGAGCTGAACGGGCTGACCCTGGTCTCGGAGATCATCGACTGGCGGCGGTTCGCGTGCGCGCGGGCGTTCATGTCCTACACCGGGCTGGTCCCCGCCGAGTACTCCTCCGGCGAGCGGACCCGCCGCGGGCACATCACCAAGGCCGGCTCGGAGCCGGTGCGCACCGCGCTGACCGAGGCCGCCTGGGCCTACCAGCACGCTCCCGCGATCGGGGCGACGCTGCGGCGCCGGCAGGCCGGCGCGGACCCCGGCACCCTGGCCCGGTCCTGGAAGGCGCAGCGCCGGCTGTACGCCAGGTACCGGGCCCTGACCGGCCGCGGGAAGGCCCCGGCCGAGGCGGCCACCGCGGTCGCCCGCGAGCTCGCCGGGTTCGTGTGGGCCGAGATGACCGCCTGACCCCCCATGAGCTGGTGGCGTACCGGGACGCTCGCCGTGGCAGGAACGATCCCCGTCAGATCTGTGACCGCACCCGCGATTCTCGTCCGGAGTGAGGGGCACCATCCTGCCGGTAACTGGACTGCGATCCCGATACGCGTATATGAGAGTGGCAGTGGAGCTGCAGCAGCAGCCCGCGCCGTCCCGGTACGCCACCCCTGCCGGCCCCGGTCCCCACCGCGGGGCCGCGCCGGACTTGACAAGGGAACCCTCGCGATGGCCCCCGACCAGGCTGAGAGGGCAGGCCAGAAGGCTGCCCGGTCCGCCACAGCAGCGTACGGGCCATCGCCCCTTGTCAAGTCCGGCGCTCCGGCCATCACGACCAGCCGCAGCGGCGTTCCGGGCCCGTCGCCCGCAGGCTATGGCGGCGTGCGCCGGAACCGCCGCCGCAAACCACCGCAAACCAGGTCAGAACAGGGTACGAATCCGGTGCGGCAGTGCAGAAGCTTGACAGGCCGCTTCATATGAGATCTGGGGCCCGTCTCGGCTGGGTAATCTGGCAGGTATGGATGAGAATCGTGCCCGCCGGGTCACTGACGCGCTGAGAGACCGTGGCATCAACGCGCACCTGAGGAAGTCCGGGATCGACGCGTACGCGGTGCAGGTGCCCGCGGGCGGCG
>DASWFT010000143.1:0-28055 GCA_036394075.1 Streptosporangiaceae bacterium | reverse complement strand
GGCTGGTTGGCTACGTTCGGAAGGGATAACCGCTGAAAGCATCTAAGCGGGAAGCTCGCCTTAAGATGAGGTCTCCCTCGGGGTTAACCCGGTAAGGCCCCCAGCTAGACGACTGGGTTGATAGGCCGGAGGTGGAAGCGCGGCAACGCGTGGAGCTGACCGGTACTAATAGGCCGAGTGGCTTGGCTTCTACATTCTTTGTGCCTGGGAGGCGACTCCCAGGACAGTGTTTCGCGTCCACTATGCGGTTCCCGAGGTGCGGTCGGCCGCGCCTGGGCCGGAGTGCAGACTCCGCGCCTGGGTGTGGGACCTGACATCTCCATAGAGTTTCGGTGGCCATGGCGAAGGGGAAACACCCGGTCCCATTCCGAACCCGGAAGTTAAGCTCTTCAGCGCCGATGGTACTGCGCGGGGGACCGCGTGGGAGAGTAGGACGCCGCCGGACATACTTTCGTTGGGGCCGCTCCCGTTCTGGGGGCGGCCCCAACGTTTTGTGCTGCCATGACGCTCGTGCTGAGATCGTGGCGGGCGGCACGGTTGTTAGCAACAGAGTGGATTTATCGACATGGCGGCCGTGAGGCAAGCTTGGAGGAAGAGCGTGGCAGGGGAGCGTCGGGAGACGGGGAAGGGCGGTCCTGTCCGGCCAGGCAGGTCGTCCGGGTCGTCTGGCGGTGCCCGGGCCGGCGGTTCCCCAGCGCGTCGGCAGGCGGCCCGCCCAGGTACGCCGGCTCGTGGGCCGGGTTCGGGACAGGGCAGCGGACGTGGCCGGCCCGAGGCCGCCTCAGGCATCGCTGAGAGCAGGGCCGGGCGTCAACTCGATCCGGACCGTGACAGTGGAGATCCAGCCAGTGGGGCAAGAGGCGGTCCGCCCCGGGCGGCTGGCGCATCCCGGACTGGCGCATCCCGGACTGGCGCATCCCGGACTGGCGCATCCCGGACTGGCGCGCCGCGGACTGGCGCGCCGCGGACTGGCGCATCTCGGACTGGCGCGCCGCGGACTGGCGCGCCGCGGACTGGTGCTGCCCCTCGTGGTGCGGCCCGGACTGGTGCTGCAAGGGCGGCTGGTGCGCCACGAAGTGCGCCGCCACGGGCAGCAGGACATCGGAGCGCCGCGCCGCAGGGTGCGGCATCGCGAGATGCGCAGCCGCGGGTCGGCGGCCGGTGGGGTGCGACGACAACGGGTGCTGGGCCGTCGTCTGGCCGGCCTCGTGGTGCGGCCCCTCGTGGTGCGGCCCCTCGTGGTGCGGCCACACGGGGCACCGGGGCGGCTGGCGGCGATGGCGGACGTGCCGGGCGCGGCTTCGGCCCGCCGGGAGCGGCCCGCCGCGACGAGGGCCGCGTGACCGGCGATCGTCCGTGGGCCGCCCGGACATCCGCAGGGCCCGCGACCGACAGCCGCAGCCGGGATGGCCGCGCCGGTTCAGGCCGGCCAGAGCGTTCGGCCGAGCCCGAGCGGGGCCGGGGAACGGCCGGGCAGGCCCGGCCAGCCCGGCAGGGCCCGCCAGGCAGCGAGAGCTCATACCAGGGTGCGGGTGGCCGGGAACGTGGGCGGCGTCCATCCGGCCCGCCAGCTGCCAATCGTGGGACGACCGGAAGGCCTGACCGGGCGGGATCCGGGCGGCCGTCCGGTGCCTGGGCCCCCGACGGCCCGGCGGCCCGTGGGCGGCCCAGTGGGCCGGGAAGGCCGCGCGGCTCCGGCTCGGGCGCGGCAGGATCGGCGTCGGCTGCGGGGCAAGGCTGGAACTCAGGAACCTCCAGGTCGGCGGCACCAGGTGCGCGACGGGGAGCGTCTGGCGGACCGCGGGCATCCGGGCCCGGTGCATCCCGGGCCGGTGCGTCCAGGTCAGGGTCCTCCAGGTCAGGGTCGTCGGCAGATGGCCCAGGAGCACAGCAAGCGCGGCCAGCCGCCGCAGCGACAGCTCGCCTGGACATCCCGGACGGCATCACGGCGGACCAGCTTGATCCGGCCGCCGCTGCCGAACTGCGGACTCTGCCTGGTGACCTCGCGGAGGCCGTCGCCCGCCGGCTGGTGGCCGCGGGCGCGGCAGAAGACCCAGAGCGGGCTTACCAGTACGCGCAGGAAGCGCGCCGGCTGGCCGCACGGGTGGGCATCGTCCGGGAAACCTCAGGTGTGGCGGCCTACCGGGCGGGGCGCTGGACGGACGCGCTCGCTGAGTTGCGTGCGGCGCGGCGGCTGACTGGACGGTCGAGCTACCTGCCGCTGATGGCCGACTCAGAGCGCGCGCTGGGCAGGCTCGACCGTGCGCTGGCGGTGATCAACGATCCCGGCGATGGCCTGGACCGGGCAACCGAGATTGAGCTGCGGATCGTCGAGTCGGGAGTCCGCAGGGATCAGGGTCTCCCCGATGCCGCCGTGGTAGCGCTGCAGGTGCCAGAGCTGACCGACGGGCGGACGCGCCCATGGTCGGCCCGGCTGTTCTACGCGTACGCGGACGCACTGCTCGAGGCCGGGCGCGACCACGAGGCACGCGCCTGGTTCGGCCGGGCCGCCGCAGCGGATGCGGCGGACGAGACCGATGCCGCGGAACGGTGCGAGGATCTCGACCAGATCATGATCGATGACCTGATGGAGCCAGCCGACGCCGCGGAGGATGACGCTGCGGAGGATGACGCCGTGGAGGATGAGCCCGCCGACAACGGCATGCCGGATGACGGCACCGGCGGCGACGGGTCCGGTGAGGACGGGCCGGACCGCTAGCGTCCGGCCGGGAGTGCTGGGCGGAGCGCGTTCAGGAATGGGTGTCTGATTTTTCAAGCCAGCGCATGATGCCTGCCACGCTGGAGGCCGTGCTGCTGACCGCCTCGAATCTGGCCGCCACGGCCGGGTCAGCGTCCGCGTTCAGCACGGCGTAACGCTGCCGGGTCCGCTCGTGCACCATGGCCACCGCGTGATCGAGGTCGAGCCGGGCGTTGCGGGCCCGCCGGGTCTCCTCGACCCAGAGCGCGATCTCTTCCGCCGACCGGTCAAGGACCTGATCGACGGCGCCGGCCGGCCCATAGTGACTGAACAGCAGCCGGGTGGGCCGCAGGGCGGCGAAGGTACGCAATGACTCCAGAGCGGTGGCCAGATCGAAGTCCGGCGGTGGCGTGGCGGGCCGCAGATCCCCGGTCTCCGGGATGTACACACCGGCCGCGTCGCCGACGTACAGGTCCCCGGTGGCCGAGTCGATGAGGCCCACATGGTGCTTGGCGTGGCCCGGCGAGTAATGACTGTCCAGCCGCCTGCCGCCGCCGAGGTCGATGGTCCCGCGCTCCTCGACGGCCCTGATCCGGTCGGCCGGAGTCGGGGTCATCCCGCCGAAGAGCTCATCGAGCGCGCTGCCGTACACCATCCGGGCGCTGGCCACCAGGCGGGACGGGTCGGCCAGGTGACGGGCGCCGCGTTCGTGCACGACCATCTCCGCCTGCGGGTACATGGCGGCGATGTCGCCCGCCCCGCCCGCGTGGTCCAGGTGGATGTGCGTGACCACGACGGTCGCCAGGTCGGCCGGGCCGACGCCGAGTTGCGCCAGGGCGTCACGGACGACCGGCGCGGACGGCGCGGTCCCGGTCTCGACCAGGCACGGCCGGTCCGCGAGGATCAGGTAGCCGGCGGTGATGCCCCGGTGCCCGGCCATCCGGGTGTCGATCTCGTACACCTCGTGCCCGAGCCCGGTGATGCCGGAACCCGTGGCCCGCTGCTCAGCCTGGTCCATGCGCTCATCGTCGCAGACCTGCTCGCCGGTGGTCCGGCGCGCTCCGGACCCCGGCACTACGATGCAGGCTGTGAGCGGAACGCCTTTGAGAGCGCCTCACGCGAGGTGGCGGCCCTCTTCAGCGGCCCCGCGCGGGGAAACCAGCCCGGAGCGGGTCGGCCGGGTGACGACCGTCGTCATCCTGGCGGCTACCGTCGTCGGGCTCGGGCTGCGGCTGTACCAGCTAAGCCGGCCCGGCTACCTGCTAGGCGTGACTGAATACGACGACGGCCCAGACTTCGGCAGCGCGATCCGGCTGGTCCATGGGCACCTGCCCTACCGTGACTTCATCATGGTGCAACCACCCGGCATCACCCTGCTGATGTCCCCGGTGGCGTTGCTGACCAAGGGACTCAGCACGGCCGACGGGATGGCCGTCGCGCGGATCGTGACCGCCATAGCCGGCGGGACATCGGTCGCCCTGGCTGGCCTGCTCGTCCGCCACCGTGGCCTGCTCGCCACGACGGTGGCCTGCGGGCTCCTGGCGGTCTACCCACCCAGCATCCAGGCCGCGCACACCGTCCTGCTGGAGCCGTGGCTGGTGCTGTTCTGCCTGGCCGGGGCGATCGCCGTATTCGACGGTGACCAGCTGACCAGCAGCGGCCGCAGGCTCGCCTGGGGCGGCGCCGCGTTCGGGTTCGCTGGCGCGATCAAGGTGTGGGCGGTGCTGCCGGTGGCGGTCGTTCTCCTGCTCGCCGCGCGCAGGCCCCGGCGGGCGGCCTGCTACCTGGGCGGGGTCGCGGCCGGTTTTCTCATCCCGGTGCTGCCGTTCTTCGCCGCCGCGCCCCGGACCTTCTACGACAGCGTGATCGTCGCCCAGCTGGTCAGGGTCGATGCGGTGCGAACAGGACTGGCGTTCCGGCTGCACGAGATGACCGGCCTGACCGACGTGTCCGGCCTCGGGCCGGTGGCCCTGATCATCATCTCCGTTGCCCTCGTCGCGGCGGTGGCCGCCTGCTCCGTGCTCGCGTCCCGGATCACCCGGCGCCCGCCGCCCGCACTGGAGTGGTTCGCTCTCGGCACCAGTGGCCTGGTCGTGGCGGTCTTCCTCTGGCCGACCGACTTCTACTACCACTACGCCGGCTTCCTGGCGCCGTTCCTGGCTCTGGCCATCGCGCTGCCGGTGTCCCGGCTTGTGACAGCGGCCAGGCCACCCGGCGAGCGCCAAGCGGGCGTTCGCTCGCTCACCAGGCCCGCGGTGGCGGTCGCCGGGGTGGCGGTCATCATCCTGGGGGTTGTCCAGTTTGGCGCGGAAGCTGCTTCGCGGGCACCACTGTCCCCCCGCACGGCGGGCGTTCCCCAGATCGACGTGGCCGCTGCCCGGCGGATCATCCCGCCCGGCGCCTGCGTCCTGGCCGATCAGGTCTCCTACGCGATCGCTGCCGACCGGTTCATCTCCCGGGTGCCGGGCTGCTCGCTCATGGTGGACGGGGTCGGCACCGACTACTCGCTCTCGGGAGGCCGGAACGCGGCCACCGGGGCGGGCAACTCACCTGCCGTACGCGCCGCGTGGCTCGCCGCGCTCAGGCCTGCCCAGTACGTGTGGCTGTCGCCCCTGGCACGCAAGAGGATCCCCCTGGCGGCGCCCCAGGTGGCGAGTTACTTCCACCGTCACTTTGTTCCCGTGCCCGGCGGCACCGTCGGCCTCTATGTCCGCAAGGGGCTGCATCCTCGCTAGGCCGTGTCTCGCCGGCGGCCTGATCAGTCACCGTTCAGGGTCCGCATCACCAGGCCCGTGCGCGGTTTGGGTGCGAACGAGGTTGACTTGCGCGGCAGGCGCTCTCCCTGCGCCGCGACGGCGTAGACGTCCGCCGGGGACAACGGGGTGCAGATCACCGCGGTTCCCCGGGGCGCCTCGTCCGCCTCCGCGATCGCGCGGGCGGCATCATCGTGCACCACCCGGACGCCGCGCTCGTCGTCGGTGATCCCCCAGACGCGGGTGAGCAGCAGTTCCTGGAGGACGGAGGTCGGCAGGGCCCGCCAGCGGGCCGACCGTCCCGCTGGCATCGCGGCCGCCACCTGCACCGGGTCCGGATCGGTGAGCAGGTGGATCTCACCGCTGCCCGCGATGAGGAAGGCCACTCCGTGCTGCTCCGCCGCGGCGAGTGTGGCCAGGGCAGCGGGCAGGGCCGCCAGGCCGCCGGGCAGCATCCGTACGGTGAAGGCCCCCTTGGCGCGGTGCACGGCATCGGATGGGTCCAGCCCGGGGAGCACCCGGTGGATCGCGCCGATCCGGGGCGGATACGCCGCCGAGTCGACCAGGAGCGCCAGGCCAAAGTCCCATGGGCTCGGGGCATCGCCCGCATCGCGGCGGTGGGCCTGCATCTCGAGGTAGGCCGCGTAGCGATGGTTCCCGTCGGCGATCAGCGCCTGCCGTGGGGCCAGGTCCGCCGCGACCGCGGCGTGCTCGGCCGGGTCGGTCACCGCCCAGAGGCTGTGCCGTGTGCCGTCCCCGGTCTCCGCGCTCAGCAGCGGTGGCCTGGTCATGGCCACCTCGTCGGCGATACGGGTCGTGGCGCTGCCGGAAGGCCCAGCACTGCCGGAGGGCCCGGCGTGGCCGGACGCGGCACCGGCGTCAGCTCCGTCGTAGAGCAGAAAGATCGGTTCCAGGTTCGCCTGGGTCGCCTCCATGAGCTGCCGCCTGCCGGCCACCGGCCCTGGCATGACCTCCTCATGCGGCAGCACGATCCTCGATCCGGGCGGGGCGAGCCGCAGCGCGCCGATCAGCCCGCGTTGCACCACGCGGCCGCCCCCCGGCCTACCAGGCGGCGAGGCGCCCTGGGCGTCTTCCGCAGGCTCCCCGTCGGCGTGCTGCTGCTCGACGCGCTGTTCGTAGACGTACAGGGCCGACTGTGGATCTGGCAACAGGATGCCCTGATTCTTCCATTCCCGCATCAGCCGGGCCGCCTCGCCGTACGGTCCGCCTGGGCGCCCCGGATCCTGGCGCGGCAGGATCAGCCGGACCACGTTGTGCGGGTCGGCCGCGAGCAGCTTGTCCGCTGTGTCGTGGGCGATCACGTCGTACGGTGGTGAGGTGACCTCCGCGAGTCCGGCGACCTTTTCCTGGGCATAACGGACTCCACGGAATGGCTCAAGCGCGAGGCCAGCCGACCCTGGTGCCGCTGGTCCGCGGCCGGACGGAAGGATCTGCACATATGTCAGAAGCACCGCCGGGCGGCCGGGATTCCCGCCCGGAGAAAGATCCGCGCTTGTCAGGCGAACCACCGGCCCCGCATGGTGACGCGTACTCGTGGTACCAGCGGGGCCTCGAGTTGCTTGGCCGGGGCAGCGCGGCGGCCGCCGCCCAGCTCCTGGAACGCGCGGCAGAGGCAGAGCCGGGCTCCCGGAGTGTGCTGGAGGCCCTCGGGCGGGCCCAGTTCGACACGGGACGTTTCGAGGAGGCGGCGGCGAGTTTCCGGCAGATCGTGGAGGCGAGCCCGAGTGACGACTATGCGCAATTCGGTCTCGGCCTCGCACTGGCCCGCGGCGGTGATCCGGCGGCAGCTGCGGAGCATCTCGCGCTCGCCGCGGCGATGCGGCCCGAATTGCGGCATTACACCGACGCCTTGCAGGGGGTCCGCGCGACGTTGCGCGCCCGCTCACGGGCGCAGGATGGCAGCTGAGCATGCCCGTGGAGCCTCCCGCAGCTGACCCTGCCGCGCCGAGCGCGCCGACCGGACTGAGCGGGCTGAGCGGGCTGAGCCGCGGTTGCCCGGATCCGCTGGTCAAGGTGTACGACGTCGCGCTGCTCGACCTTGACGGGGTCGTCTATCTGGGCGGGGCGGCTGTCCCGGACGCCCCGGATGCGCTGGCCAGGGCATCGGATGCCGGCATGCGGCTGGCCTTCGTGACCAACAACTCCTCCCGGACCCCGTCCGCGATCGCTGCCCAGCTGGCCAGCTTCGGCGTCGCGGCCAGTGCCGGAGACGTGGTGACCTCGGCGCAGGCGGCGGCCAGGTTGCTGGCCACACGGCTGCCGGCGGGCGCGGCTGTCCTCGTCGTGGGCGGCACCGGCCTGCGCGTCGCCCTGCGGGAGCGTGGGCTGCGCCCGGTCACCGTCGCCGCGGACCGGCCCGCCGCCGTCGTCCAGGGCTACTCGCCTGACATCAGCTACTCGCTGCTCGCCGAGGGTGCGCTCGCTGTCCAGGCAGGCGCGTGGTTCGTAGCCTCGAACGCCGACTCGACCATCCCGACGGCCAGGGGACGCCAGCCCGGTAACGGGGCGTTGTCGCAGGTGATAGTGGCCGCGACCGGGCAGCAGCCGGTTATCGCGGGCAAACCGGAGCCACCGTTGCATGCCGAGTCCGTGGCCCGGACGGGCGCGCAGCGCCCCCTGGTCGTCGGAGACCGCCTGGACACGGACATCGAGGGCGCGGTCAGGGTGGGCGCGGACAGCCTGCTGGTGCTCACCGGGGTCAGCCGTCCGGTGGATGCCGTGCTTGCGCCGCCACATCAGCGCCCGACCTACCTGGCGGCCTCCTTGACCGGCCTGCTTGAACCGCATCCGGCGGTCAGCATGAGCAGGGACACCTTCCGGTGCGGCGGCTGGGCGGCCCGGTGGCTCGCCGGGGGCCGGCTCGTGCTCGACGGCTCCGGCGACATGATCGACGGCCTGCGTGCGCTCTGTGCCGCGGCGTGGTCAGCCGGGAATGTCACCCCCGACGCGGCGCGGCAGGCTCTCGCCGCACTGAAAGGCTGAGCCTCCTATCCCGCTGAAAGGCTGAGCCTCATATCCCCCTGTGGTCGCATGCGGATCAGCATTGCGGCCGACGCGGTGGTGCCCGCTCGCCGGCCAGACTTGCGGCCATGGCGGACGGGCACGGGGTCCGCGCCGGAGGAAGGGAATACACATGATCGAGGCGCGGAGCCTCACCAAGCGTTATGGCGAGAAGGTGGCGGTCGACCATCTCTCGTTCAGCGTGGAGCCCGGGAAGATCACCGGATTTCTCGGCCCGAACGGGGCGGGCAAGACCACGACGATGCGGCTCATCCTCGGGCTTGACCACCCGTCGGTGGGCACGGTCACCGTGAACGGCAAGGCATTCCGGCAGCTCGCTCATCCCATGCATGAGGTGGGTGCGCTCCTGGACGCCAAGGCTGTGCACGGCGGCCGCAGTGCCTACAATCATCTGCTCTGCCTCGCCCAGACCAACAACCTGCCCCGGCGGCGGGTCGGCGAGGTCCTGGAGCTCGTCGGGCTGAGTGAGGTGGCGAAGAAGCGGTCGAAGGGCTTCTCCCTCGGCATGGGGCAGCGGCTCGGCATCGCCGCGGCGCTGCTCGGGGACCCGGCCATCCTGATGTTCGATGAGCCGGTCAACGGCCTGGACCCCGAGGGCATCCTGTGGATCAGGAACCTGATGAAGGCGCTCGCCGCGGAGGGCCGCACGATCTTCGTGTCCAGCCACCTGATGTCGGAGATGGAGAACACTGCTGACCATCTCCTCGTGATCGGCCGGGGCAAGCTCATCGCGGACTGCACGGTGGCGGAGTTCATCGCGCGCAACTCCGTCCAGACGGTCCGCGTCCGCACCCCGCAGCGGGAAGCGCTGGTGCAGCTCGTCACCGAGGCCGGGGGCAGCGTCCTGGACGGCGCCGACGGCGTCATCGTTGTGCAGGGCCTGTCCGTGGACCGGATCGGCGATCTGGCCTTCGAGAACGTCATCCGGCTGCATGAGCTTGCCCCGGCCCAGGCTTCACTGGAAGCGGCCTTCATGGAACTGACCGCGTCCAGCGTGGAGTTCCACGCGGGCATGCCAGCCCTGCCGCAGGAGCGGCCGGTTCACTCGGGAGGGGTGGCCTGACATGGCGGCGACAACCCAGCTGCCCGCGAGCGCCCGGCCAGGCGCCCGGCCAGTTCCGCGCGGGCGGGCCAGTTTCAGCGGAGCACTCCGCTCCGAATTCACCAAGATCCGCTCGGTCCGCTCCACATACTGGACGCTGCTCGCGCTGGTGCTCGTCACGATCGGCATCGGCGCGCTCGCCAGCGGCGGGACGGCCTCCCACTCCGGCCAGATCGACCGGGCCGGCTTCGACCCGACCCAGCTCAGCCTGGGCGGGCTGTACGTGGGACAGCTGATCATCGCCGTGCTCGGCGCCCTGACCATCACCTCGGAGTACTCCACCGGGATGATCCGCACGTCGCTGAGCGTGCAGCCGCGCCGCGGAACCCTGTTCGCGGCCAAGGCGGTCGTCTTCGGGGCGGTCGCGCTGGTCACGGGCCTGGTGGCGAGCTTCGCCGCGTTCTTCGTCGGCCAGGCGTTCTTGTCCGGCAAGCACCTGAACGCGACCCTGAGCCAGCCGCACGTCCTGCGCGCGGTGATCGGCGGCGCGCTGTTCCTGGCCGTCTGCGGGATGCTCGCGTTCGGGCTTGGCGCGCTGCTGCGCCACACGGCGGCGGCCATCACCGCCGCCATCGGGCTGCTGTTCGTGCTGTCGATCGTGGTCAACTTCCTGCCCCAGTCCTGGCAGGACAATGTCGACAAGTGGATGCCAGCCATCGCGGGCAGCCAGATCTGGACGACAAAGGTCAGCGCGGGTGCGCACCAGTTCTCCGCCTGGACCGGGTTCGGCGTGTTCGCCGCCTACGCGGCGATCGCGATCATCGTCGGGCTCGTGCTCTTCCGGAAGCGCGACGCCTGACCCGGGCTGCGCGGCCCGGCACCGCTCGCCGCTCTCCGCCGCATCGCGCCCGGTGGCTCTCCCTGATGGGGGGGCCACCGGGCGCGCGCGTCTGGCTCAGGACTGGCAGTGCGGGCACCAGAAGGTAACCCGCTCGCCCGGGTCGCTGCCCTGGGCCGCCGTCTTGATCGGGGTGCCGCAGCGCCGGCAGGGGCGGGCGGCCCGCCCGTACACCCAGGTCTCCTCGCCGCGACGCGGCACACCGGTGGTGACCTGGCCGATGCGGTCCTTGTTCGCGTCGAGCAGGCGCCTGGCCAGTTCCACCAGGGCGGTTGGGTCCGCGATGTCCGCCACCGGGCGCCAGGGATTGATGCCGCGCAGGAACAGGACCTCGCACTTATACAAATTGCCGACACCGGCCAGGTTCCGCTGGTCGAGAAGGGCCTCGCCGGCCGGCCGCCCGGGCGAGGCGCGCAGCCTGCGCACTGCCTCCTCCGGGTCCCAGCCGGGTCCCAGCAGGTCCGGGCCGAGATGCCCGGTTACCTGCTCCTCCTGTGCGGTGCGGAGTACCTCGACGATGCCCAGCTGGTAGCCGATCGCCTGCCAGGTGTCGTTGGCGAGTATCAGCCGGATCCCGTGGCTGGCCGGGACGCGATCGCTGGCCGCGCGGACGCGCCAGGAGCCGTCCATGCGGAGGTGAGTGTGGACGGTGAGGCCGCCTTCCACCCGGAGCAGCAGGTGCTTGCCGAGGGACACGGACTCGATGAGGGAGCGGCCGGTCAGGTCGGTGGTGGCGAACCGGGGGACCCGGAAATCACTGCGGGTGAGCACGCGTCCAGCCAGCGCCTCGCGGAGCCGTTTGGCCGCCAGCCAGACCACATCCCCCTCAGGCATCCGGCCCGGCTCCCGGTCCGGCATCCGCCCCCGGCCTGGGGCGGGTGACCCTGGTCACAGCAGTTTGCGCAGGCGAAGCAAGTCAAACACGCTCGCCTCGATCTTCAGCCGCCCGGTGATCCAGGCACGGGCAATGCTCGCCGGGTCCTCGGAGATGGCCAGCAGGACGTCACTCTTCATCGTGAACCTGACCTGGGCGGGCGGTTCGTCGCCGGTCGCCTCGGTGACCGGGCCAGCGCCGTCGGGACCCAGCCGCGTCAGGAAGGTGATCCCGAGATCGTCCACCCGGCAGCTGATCGCCCTGTCGACCAGATGGGCAGCACGGTCTTCCGGGCTCATTTCGGACAGACGCCCCAGTAGCCTCTCCAGTGCCTTGCGGCACTCCTCAGCAGTCGCCATGATCACCTAGCCTCCCAGACAGTGTTCATTCTGCAACTCCGCACCTCTCAGTGGCGGATCAGGCGTGCCGCCGGCGCGCCGGGTGACCCGCCCTGTCGGCTCCGGGCGGTAGCGTTCCTCGGAGAACCAGTGCACGCGGGAATGCGGGCGGACGAAAGGAGCGCGGCCTGATGGAGCGCCATGGTGACGGCGTCGCGGCGCCAGGGCACGCCGCGCCAGAGCAGGCGCTGCCAGACTACGTGGCGCCAGAGCAGGCGGCACCAGAGCAGGCGGTACAGGACTACGCGCCGCCTGAGCCGGCGGTACCAGAGCAGGCGGTACAGGACCACGCGCCGCCTGAGCAGGCGGTACAGGACCACGCGCCGCCTGAGCCGGCGACGCCTGAGCGCGCCGGGCTAGGCGAGGCGGGAACTGGCGACGCCCGTGTCGATGAGGCACTGGCCAGGCTTGGCGATCTCGACGGGCTGCCAGTCGACGAGCACCCGGCGGTGTTCGAGCATGTGCACAGGGACCTCACGGCGGCGCTCGGGGCGCTGGACTCCGCCCCGGAAGACCCATCCGCCACGTCAGGCACTCGTGGAACTTCAGCCAGCCCCATCACGCCGGGAAGCTGAACGACGGGCTGGCCACTGCATGGGCACGCGGAGACGGCTGGACGCCGAACTGGTCAGACGGGGACTCGCACGATCCCGTGAGCACGCCGCGGAACTCGTCACCGTCGGCCGGGTCCTCGTGGCAGGCCAGGTGGCGGGCAAACCCGCCACCCAGGTCGCGCCGGACGACTCGATCGCGATCCGGGAGCTGCCCGGAATGCCCGACTACGCGTCCCGTGGCGGCCGGAAGCTGGCCGGGGCCCTGGCCGCCTTCCCAGGCCTGACGGTGGCCGGCCGGAGATGCCTCGACGCGGGCGCGTCCACCGGCGGGTTCACCGACGTCCTGCTCCGGGCCGGCGCCGCGCACGTGGTCGCGGTGGACGTCGGCTACGGCCAGCTGGCCTGGCGGCTGCGCAGCGACCCGCGGGTCAGCGTGCTCGACCGGGTCAACGTGCGCCAGCTCAGGCCTGAGCAGGTCGCACCGGCCCCGAGCCTGGTCACCGCGGATCTCTCGTTCATCTCGCTGACCTTGGTCCTGCCCGCGCTCACCAGCTGCGCAAGCCCGGATGCGGACTTCGTGCTGCTGGTAAAACCCCAGTTCGAGGTGGGCAAGGGCCGGGTCGGGGCGGGCGGCGTGGTGCGCGACCCCGGGCTGCGGGCGGCGGCGGTCGCAGGCGTGGCCGACGCCGCCGCGGCGTCGGGTCTCGGGGTGGCGGGCATAGCGGCCAGTCCGCTGCCGGGCCCGGCGGGGAACGTGGAGTATTTTCTCTGGCTGCGTCGTGGAGCGCCGCCGCTCGACAACGGTCAGCTGGCAGCGGTCATCGCGGAAGGACCCGAGTGAATTCCAAGCGCACGGTGCTCGTCGTGGCGCACACAGGGCGGCCGGCGGCGCGGTCCAGCGCGCGTCTCGTCGTGGGCATGCTCACCGCCGCCGGGGTCGGCGTCCGGGTTCTCGCGCCGGAGGCCGCCGACCTGCGCGCCGCAGGCGCCGACGTGGTCCCCGCCACTCCCGAGGCCGCCGAGGACGCCGAGATGGTGATCGTGCTCGGTGGCGACGGCACGTTGCTGCGGGCCGCCGAGATGGCCAGGCCGGCCGGCACGCCCCTGCTCGGCGTCAACCTCGGGCATATCGGCTTCCTGGCCGAGGCGGAGTCGGATGATCTGCCCGATGCCGTTGAACGCGTCCTGGGCCGGCATTATGCGGTGGAACGGCGGATGACGGTCGACGTCACCGTCCGGCGGAACGGCACCATCACCGCTAAAACCTGGGCACTGAACGAAGCCACCGTGGAAAAGGTCGCCCGGGAGCGGATGATCGAGGTGGTAATCGAGATCGATGGCCGGCCGCTGTCCCGGTGGGGCTGCGATGGCGTGGTGTGCGCGACCCCGACAGGCTCCACGGCGTACGCGTTCTCAGCGGGCGGCCCGGTGGTCTGGCCCGAGGTCGAGGCGCTGCTGCTGGTGCCCATCAGCGCGCATGCCCTGTTCGCCCGGCCCCTGGTGGTCTCGCCCGACTCGGTGCTCGCGGTCGAGGTGCTCGACGCGTCCATGGCCGGGCATCGCCCGGTTCCGGACGGCCAAACAGAGACGTTCCCGGGCGTTATGTGGTGCGATGGGCGTCGTAGGGTCGACCTCTCGCCCGGCGCGCGCGTCGAGGTACGGCGCGGCTCCGAGCCAGTGCTGCTGGCCCGGCTGCGCGGCGACGGCAGCGCGGCTGGCGGGGCGTCGTTCACCGACCGGCTCGTCGCCAAGTTCGGCCTGCCGGTCGCAGGCTGGCGCGGCCGGCCCCCTCGCACGGAGGAGCGGGACAGCAACGAGCAGAGCAGCAACGACCAGAGCGGGATCGAGCAGAGCAGCAACGAGCAGAGCAGGGAACGGCCGGATAGGGAAGAGGAGCCGCGCACCCATGCTTGAGGAAGTCCGCATCACGGCCCTCGGCGTGATCGACGACGCCGTCCTGGAGCTGTCCCCCGGCTTCACCGTGGTGACCGGGGAGACCGGGGCGGGCAAAACCATGGTCGTGACCGGGCTCGGCCTGATGTTCGGCGGCCGCGCGGACCCGGCGCGGGTCCGGCCCGGGGCCGAGCGGGCGACCGTCGAGGGCAGACTGCGCATCGACCCGGAGGGCCGTGTCGCGCAGCAGGTAAACGAGGCTGGCGGTGACCTGGACGACGATGGCAGCACCCTGGTCGTCAGCCGTTCCGTGTCCGCCGAGGGGCGGTCGCGCGCCTACGCGGGAGGCCGATCCGTCCCGGTGTCGCTCCTAACCTACGTGGCCGACGACCTGGTGGCGGTGCACGGTCAGGCCGACCAGCAGCAGCTGCTCAGGCCGGCCAGGCAGCGCCAGGCGCTGGACCGGTTCGCCGGCCCGGAGCTGGGCGCGGTGCTCAGTGCCTACCAGCGCGCCTACCAGCGGCACCGCGAGGTTCACGCGGAACTGGCGGAGCTGACCGGGCTGGCCCAGGATCGCGCGCAGGAGGCGGAGGACCTCCGGCGGGGCCTGGCGGAGATCGAGCGGCTGGAGCCCGTCGAGGGCGAGGACACCGCCCTGCTGGCGGAGGAGGACCGCCTCGCGCACGCGGACGCGCTGCACGCGGCGGCGACCACCGCGCACGAGGCGCTGCTCGGTGATCCGTCCAGCGGATCCTATGAGGCGCCGGACGCGGTGACCCTGCTCGGCGCGGCCCGGCAGGCCCTGGAGGCGGTAACAGAGCACGACGCGTCGCTGGCCGGCCTGGCGGGCCGGCTGTCCGAAGCGGCCTACCTGGTTTCCGACGTGGCGGCCGAGCTGGCCTCCTATGTGCAGTCAGTGGAGGCCGACCCGGCGCGGCTGGCAGCCGTACAGGAACGCCGCGGCGAGCTGACCCGGCTGATCCGCGCCTATGGCCTGGCGGCCGACCGGCCGACCATAGGGGATCTCGGCGCGGGTGACCTGGGGGCGGTGCTCGCCTGGGCCAAGCAGGCGGGCGGCCGGCTCGCCGAACTCGCTGGCGACGACGACAGGATCACCGGGCTCGCCGAGGAGGAAGCACGGCTCGCTGGCACGGTCGGCGAGCTGGCGGGACAGCTCACCATCTTGCGCAAGGCGGCCGCGGAACGCTTCGCCGCCGAGGTCACCACCGAGCTTGCCGCCCTCGCCATGCCGCACGCGAAGCTCACGGCCGCGGTCACGCCCGCCGACGAGTTCGGCCCGCACGGCGCAGACGAGGTCGAGATCAGGCTCGCCGCTCACCCGGGCGCCCCCTCGCTGGCGCTGAGCAAAGGAGCCTCCGGCGGGGAGCTGTCCCGGGTCATGCTGGCGATCGAGGTCGTATTCGCGGGCGCCGATCCAGTACCCACGTTCGTGTTCGATGAGGTGGACGCGGGAGTGGGTGGCAAGGCGGCGGTGGAGGTCGGCCGCAGGCTGGCCAGGCTGGCCAGGCTGGCGCAGGTCATCGTGGTGACCCACCTGCCCCAGGTCGCGGCGTTCGCGGACACGCACCTGGTGGTGGAGAAGGCCGACGACGGGAGGGTCACCCGCAGCGGGGTCACCCGGCTCGACGAGGCGGGACGCGTGACGGAATTGTCGCGCATGCTGGCCGGCCTGGAGGACTCTGAGTTCGGCCGCGCGCATGCCGGGGAACTGCTGGCTGCGGCGGCGGCCGAGCGGGCCGGGCCGCCCGCGGGCTCGGGACGCTGAGTGGTGGCTGACTGGCCGCTGAACGGGGGCTGACTAGGGGCTCTGGGTTCCATGACACATGAGCCGTGTGATGACCTGTGTGGCGACGCGGGTCCGGTCCGTCTGGCAGGATGGACGGCAAGATGGCTCCGTTCCTGAAATTCCCCGTGATCCGCCGGAGCAGGCCCGATGACCTGGCCGGCATAACGGGGCGGGCACGACTGGACCACCGCACGAAGAACCTCACCCGGCGGGTGTGTCCCGGCGAGATCGCCATCATCGACCACAAGGACCTGGACCGGGTCACCGCCGACGCGCTGATCGGCCGCCAGGTCGCGGCCGTGGTGAACGTGGCGCCCAGTATCAGCGGCCGGTATCCGAACCTCGGGCCCCAGCTCCTCGTGGAGGCTGGGGTCCCGCTCGTCGACGGCGCGGGGCCCGATCTGTTCGCGCGGCTGACCGAGGGGGAAACCGTCCGGCTTGAGGGCGAGACCCTCTACCTGGGCGACGAGATCGTCGCCAAGGGCACGCTGCAGACCGCGGAAACCGTGGCCGCGGCGATGGCCGAGGCGAAGACGGGGGTCGCCGCGCAGATCGAGGCCTTCGCGGTCAACACCCTGGAGTACATGAGGCTCGAGGGTGAGCTGCTCCTCGAGGGGATTCGCGTGCCGGAGCTGCGCACGCGGATCGAGGGCAGGCACGCGCTCGTGGTGGTCCGTGGCTACCACCACCGCGAAGATCTGGCCACGCTGCGCCCCTACATCCGGGAGTTCAAGCCGGTCAAGATCGCCGTGGACGGCGGTGCGGACGCGTTGCTGGACGCGGGATACCGGCCTGACCTGATCGTGGGCGACATGGATTCGGTCTCCGACGCGGGCCTGACCTGCGGCGCCGAGCTTGTGGTGCATGCCTACCCGGGCGGCCACGCGCCGGGGCTGGCGCGCGTCGAGCGGCTTGGCCTGCCGTCCGTGCTCTGCCCGGCCGTAGGCACCAGTGAGGACATTGCGCTGCAAGTGGCCGACACCAAGGGCGCTACCCTGATCGTCGCGGTCGGCTCGCGCTTCACCCTGTCGGAGTTCCTCGACAAGGGCCGATCGGGGATGGCGAGCACGTTTCTGACCAGGCTGCGGCTGGACAGCAAGCTGGTGGACGCCAAGGGCGTCAACCAGCTCTACCGGAGCCGGATCTCCGGATGGGCGCTGCTGACCCTCGCGATCGCCGCTCTCATCGCCATCCTGGTGGCCGTCTCGACCTCGGATGCCATGCGGGGCCTCCTCGATGTCCTGCTCGTGCAGCTGGACATCTTCAAGTACTGGTTCATCGGATTGTTCTAGTGATTGATTTCCGCTATCACCTGGTCTCGATCGTCGCGATCTTCCTGGCCTTGACGGTTGGCGTGGTCCTCGGCACGGCGGCCCTGAACGGCCCGCTCACGGCGGGGTTGCGCAAATCCGTGGCCACGCTGCGCCACGAGTACGAGAACCTGCAGGCAAAGAACCAGTCCCAGCGGCAGCAGATCCAGAGTGATCAGCAGTTCGCACAGGTGGCCGAGCCTGTGCTGCTCAGCCACCTGCTCACCGGCCAGCGGGTCGTCCTCGTGGCGGCACCCGGTGCCCCCAGCCAGGTGACCGATCCGGTCAGCCAGGCCCTCACCCAGGCGGGGGCCAAGATAACCGGCCGCGTCGACCTCCAGCCCAAGTTCTTCGACACCAGCTCCAGCACCGGGGCCACGCTCGGCCTGCTCACGCAGCAGCTGACGCCGGTCGGCACGACCTTGCGCAGCGGCTCCAAGCAGGCCCAGGCCGGGCAGCTGATCGCGAGCGCGATCCTGACCAAGGACGGCCTCGGCCAGCCCGCGGTAGGCAGCCAGGACAGCGCCGGGACGGCGATCCTCAGCCAATTCGTCTCAGGAGGTTTCCTGAGCGTTAGCGCGCCGTCCATTCCCCGTGCCACCCTGGCTGTCGTGATAGTCCCGGCCAGCCCTCCCACGACGAACGACTCCAACCCGGCCAGCCAAGCCCTGGCGGCCGTGTCCCAGCAGCTGAGCCTCGCCGGCCAGGCAACGGTCGTGGCCGGCTCGGTGGCCGGCTCGGGGCCGGGCAGTGCCATCCAGGTGATCCGGGCGGGTGGCCAGCAGGCCCGTCTGTCCACCGTGGACAACGCCGACACCACCAGCGGCCAAATCGTGGTGGCCCAGGCCCTGTATGAGCTGCTGGCCAAGGGAAAGCCGGGTAGCTACGGCACCGGGTCCGGCGCCAGCGCGCCCGGTCCGAGCCCCGCCCCGACTCCCTCGCCGTCCGCCTCGGCCGCCGGGGTCACGGCCACGCAGCGAACGGTCCGCCCGTCAGCCAGCGCGTCCGCATCGAGCCATCGATGAGCGGCAGTGGCAGTGTCTTCCGCTCGCCTGCGGGACGCTTTGGGGCGCCCCTCCGGCTCGCTCACGGTCGGCGCGGGAGCCGAGGACTCGCCCGAGGGCGTGGCCTTGCCGCCGTCCTCGGCGCAGGCCTGGCCGCGGCGGCCGCACGGGCCAGCTACGCCGCCTTGGTCCGGCGCCCGCCGGGCGGCGAGGCCACCTGGACCAGGACCAACCACCGCGGCGAGCCGGTCACCCTGCTCGAGGGACCCGCCGTGGCCACGGCCGCCATGGTGGCCGCCGCGATCAGCCCGGGGCTGGCGGCCCGCACGCGGGCCGCGCTGGTGGCCGCCGCGATCGGCGCGGGCGCGTTCGGCGGGTATGACGATCTCGCAGGCAGCGGCGACCGGCGGGGCTTCCGCGGTCACCTCGGCGCGCTGGCCCGGGGGGACGTGACCACTGGCGCGGTGAAGCTCGGCGGGATCGGCGCGACCGGCCTCGCGGCGGGCGCGCTGCTCGGCGGCTCACCGGTGGACGTGGCGCTGAACGCCGGCCTGACCGCCGGGGCGGCCAACCTGCTCAATCTGTTCGACCTGCGGCCGGGGCGCGCCATCAAGGTGGCCCTGGCGGCCGGCGCCCTGCTGGCCGTGGGCGCGCCCGGCGGCACCCGGGGCCGCGCCGCGCCCGGCGCGGACGCAGTTGCCGCGGCCACCCCCGGCAGCAGCCGGCCTGCTGCCGCCCACGCAGTGGCCGCGCCGCTCGGCGCGGCGCTGGCGCTGCTCCCCGAGGACCTGGGCGAGCGGGCCATGCTGGGCGACGCCGGCGCCAACGCGCTGGGTGCCATGCTCGGCGCGGCGGCGGCGGCCAGCCTGCGGCGGCCAGCCAGGATCGCCTTGCTCGCGGCGATCACCGGTCTCACCGCGGCCAGTGAGATGGTCAGCTTCACCAAGGTCATTGAGCGGACACCGCCGCTGCACTGGCTGGACATGCTCGGCCGCAGGCCCGCTGCACCGGCACCCGCGGCACCGGCCTCCGCCGACACGGCCCAGGCGGCGGCCGAGGACGGGAACGGCGAAGGTTTTCGTTCTGGCGTGCCGTCTTGGGGTGAGGGCCAGCCGGAACCCGCGCCCCGGGCCGCTACCAGCGGGCAGTGATCAGGCCGCCAGCGCCGGCGACCGAACCTGGCCCGCTGCGGCAGATCGGCCGGGGGATCGGACGGGCGGCGGTCCTCATCGGGGTGATCACCACGGCGGCCCGGCTGGTCGGGTTCGGCCGCCAGCTTGCCTTCGCGCACACGGTCGGTGCCACCTGCCTGGGCAGCGCCTACGCGACCGCGAACCAGGTGCCGAACATCATCTACGACATCGTCCTCGGCGGTGCCCTGACCAGCGCCGTGGTTCCGGTGCTGGCGGGTCCCGCCGCGCGCCGGATGAGCGCGCCCGGGGAACAGGCCGCCACCGCCGAGACGAGCCAGATCGCATCGGCGCTGCTCACCTGGACGGTTCTGGTGCTCGCCCCGGTCAGCGCCCTCATCGCCGTGACCGCAGGCCCGCTGGTGTCCGTGCTGCTGTCCAGGGCTCCCGGCTGCAGCCCGGTGGCCATCATGGCGGTCAGTACCCGGATGCTGGCCGTTTTCGCTCCGCAGATCCTGCTCTATGGCCTCGCCGTGGTGCTCTACGGCATCCTGCAGGCGCATCAGCGCTTCGCCGCGCCCGCGCTGGCCCCGGTGCTGTCCAGCCTGGTGGTCGTCGGCGCATACGTCGCATTCGTGCCGCTCGGCGGCGGATACCAGAACCGGCTTGGCGCGCTGCCCCGGCCAGCCGAGCTGATGCTGTCCCTCGGCACGACAGCAGGCGTGGCAGCGCTCGCCCTGACCGTGCTCGGGCCGGCGCTCAGGCTCCGCCTGCGGCTCCGGCCTGCCCTGCGGTTCCCCGCGGGCGTGGCCGCGCGGGTGCGCGGGCTCGCGGCGGTGGGGATCGCGGCGCTCATCGCCCAGAACGCGGCCGGGGTCGCGGTGATCGTGCTTGCGAACAGCCATGACGGCCGGGGTGCGCTCGTGCTGTACAACTACGGCTGGCAGATGTTCTTCGTGCCCTACGCGGTCCTCGCCGTGCCCATCGCGACCAGTGCGTTCCCGCTGCTCTCGGCTCGCTCGGGCGCCAGCTTCGATGGCACCGCCGCATTGTCCACGCGGGCCGTGATGCTGGTCTCCTGGCTGGGCGCGGCCCTGCTCGCGGGGGCCGCGGTGCCCTCCTCCCGCCTGTTCGCGGCGCACTCCGCGGCCGGCGAGCTGGCCCTGACTTTCGCGGCGTTCGCGCCTGGCCTCGTCGGTTACGGGCTGGCCGCGAACCTGTCCAGGGTGCTCTTCGCCTGCGGGCGCGGCCGGGTGGCGGCGTTGGCCATCGTGGGTGGCTGGGTGCTGGTGATCGCCGCGGACGTGGTCGCCGTCGCGCTCGTGCCCGCCCGCTGGGTGGTGCCCGTACTCGGCCTGGGCAACACCATCGGCCTGACGCTGTCCGGGAGCGCGCTTCTCGGCGCCGTGGGCCTGGCCAGGGGGCGGGCAGCGCTGCGCGGCGCCGGGCGGGCGGCGGCGGCGGGCCTGGCGGGCGCGCTGGCCGGCGGGGCGGCCGGGGCGGCCGTGTCCGCCGCGCTTCCGGTCTCCGGTTTCATCCGGAACGCCTGCGTCGCGGTGCTCGCCAGCGCCTGTGTCGCGGCCGTGTTCGGTCTGGCCGTCCTGGTCCTGGACGGTGGTGATCTGCGCGCCGTTGCGACGCGGGCCCGAGGGAGGCTGCTGCGATGAGCGAGCCGGAGGGGCGCGGTGTCGCCTGGACTGAGGAGCGGAGCGTGAGCGGGCCGCCGGGGCGCGGTGCTGCCTGGACTGAGGAGCGAGGAACGAGCGACGAGGGAAGGCGGCGCCATGAAGGGGGGATGGGGAGGTGGGTGGGGCCCCGGCGGGCGAGCGGGGAGCAGAGCACGAGTGACGAGGGAAGGAGGCGCAGTGAAGGGGGAATGGGGGGGCGGGCGGGGCCCCGCAGGCGAGCGGGAGGTACGTACCGTGACCGCGATTCCGGTGCCGAAGGGGCTTAAGGTCGCCTATGTGCTGGGCACCACCGCTGGGGGCACCGGGTGGCATGTGGCGATGCTGGCGGCCGGGTGCGCCGCCCGGGGCGTGGCGGTGACGGTGTTCGGCCCGGGAGACGCAGAGAAACGGTTCTTCCGTGATCGTGGAGGATCCGCGGCCGTATCCGACGCGGATCCTCCACGATCACAGACCTTCGTCCGGGTGGAGATCGCCGACCGGCCGCGCCCGGCCCGGGATGCTGCCGCGGTGCTGCGGCTGCGCAGGCTGCTCCTGGGGTCGTCGCCGGATGTCGTGCACGCGCACGGGCTGCGGGCCGGGGCGATCGCCGCGCTGGCCCTGGCAGGCGCGCCGGGCCGGCGCAGCGCGCTCCTCGTCACCGTGCACAACGCGCCTCCAGCGGCTGGCGTGACCGGTGCCGTCTACGCGCTCCTGGAGCGGATTGTCGCCCGCCGGGCGGACGCCGTGGCGAGCGTGTCGGCCGATCTGGCCGAACGGATGCGGCGGCGGGGGGCGCGGGACGGGGGGCGGGCGCTGGTGCCCGCTCCGCCGGCTCCTGCCCCATCGGCCGATGAGGTGGCGGGGGTCCGGCAGGAACTCGGCGCCGTCGACCGTCCGGTCGTTCTCGCCGTCGGCAGGCTCGCCGCCCAGAAGGGCTTCGGCACGCTGCTGGCGGCGGCGGGCCGCTGGCAGCGGCATGACCCCGTCCCATTGCTGGTCATTGCGGGGGAGGGACCACTGGCGGACGGGCTGCATATCCAGGCCCGGTCCGCGGGGCTCGCGGTGCGGTTTCTCGGCCAGCGCGGTGACATCCCCGCGCTGCTGGCCGCCGCCACGGTGGTCGTGGTGGCGAGTTCTTGGGAGGGCCAGCCACTTATCGTCCAGGAGACCCTGCGGGCGGGCAGGCCACTTGTCGCCACCCGGGTGGGCGGCATCCCCGACCTGACCGGGGAGGATGGCGCCGTGCTGGTGCCGCCCGACGATGCGGAGCGGTTGGCGTCCGCGGTGCTCTCCGTGCTCGACGACCCAGAGCGCGGGGAGAAACTGGCCGCGGCGGCACTCGCCCGCGCGGCGGCACTGCCGGACGAGATGGCCGCCATCGAAGCTGCGCTGGCGATCTATGTCCAGATCGCCGCCGCCGTTGCCTAGCCGAGTTACCAAACAGTACGTAGTTCCTTAGTAGCATCGTGTTATTTCGGTTGAAAGCATCGTTAGGGGTATGTTCCGCTGTTCTCTGGGGACTCGTGCTCTTCTTGCTCGGGGGCCCCGGGGGGACACTCGCATGGAGCGGCGGAGCCAAAGTTTGACGTCATCCGGGACGGCGCCCGGTGATCTTATGCTGCCCGCTACTACCGAGCCTTGGCCCGAGTTTCCGCAGGCCGAGCCGTCGGTAGCCGGTTCAAATGGCACTGAGACCCCGGAGGCTGCGACCCCGGGGGGCGAGACCCCGGTGGCTGGTGCCCAGGGCACTGAGTCCCCGGAGGCTGCGACCCCGGGGGGCAAGACCCCGGAGGCTGCGACCCCGGGGGGCGAGACCCCGGTGGCTGGTGCCCAGGGCACCGAGCCCACTGCGGTTGCAACCCCGCGGGGCGAGACCCCGCAGGACGAGACTCCCGGCACTGAGCCCGCGAATGGACCCGACGACACCGTCGTCTTCGCCCTGCCGATCCGGCCGCAGGGACCGGGCCCCCAGGTTCCGGCCATGCCGCGTCCAGCCAAGCCGCCATCCTGGGCCAGGGTCCTGGCCACGACCCTTCGCTTGTGGGCGCAGCGTCGGTTCCGCCGCCGCTCCCAGCCGGAGCGGGCCGGCCGGGGCCCGATCGTCGTACTCGTGCTTGTCGTCGCGGTGGTGGTCGGCGCGGGCGCGGTCACGGTCGCCTTGACCCTGACGGCGGCACCCGCCGGGCATGGCCGGGCCGGTACCGGCGCGCTCGATACTGCCACGACGGTCCGCGACCAAGCGGCGAGTTGGGTCGCCAGCCAGGTCGCTGCGGACGCGATTGTGGCGTGTGACCCGGCGATGTGCTCGGTGCTTCAGGGTAAGGGGATCCCCGCCAGCCTCTTGCTTGTGCTGGCGTCCGGGAAAGCCGATCCGCTGGGCAGCGATGTGGTGATGGCCACAGCGGCCGTGCGGGGCCAGTTCGGAAGTCGTCTCGCCGGCGTGTACGCGCCCGTGGTACTGGCGAGCTTCGGCCAGGGCAGCGCCCAGATCGTCGTCCGGGCCGTCGCACCCGACGGAGCCCCGGCCTACCTGGCCCAACTGCGGTCCGACTGGCACGCTCGCGTGGTGGCGGGCCGGCAGTTGCTGCACAATTCCCGGTTGCACGCCTCAGCGGCCGCCCGGGGGCAGCTTGCCGCCGGTGATGTCGATTCACGGTTGCTGACCACGCTCGCGACCATGGCCGCGTTGTATCCGATTGACGTCGCAGGTTTCAGCGGGTCCGGCGCGCATGCCAGCGCCGGAATCCCGCTGCGCTCTGCGGAGATATCAGGAGCTACCGGAGTAGCGGGAACGCGCAGCGCTGCCTCCCTCAGTTCCCTGAAAGCCTTCCTGCTCGCGCAGCGGGCACCGTACCTCCCCGCGGAAATGGACATCGTGCGACTTGCCACCGGACAGGCCGTCCTGCGCGTCATATTTACAGCCCCAAGTCCGCTTGGGCTGCTCGGCTCTAATAGCTGACTCAAGGAGATCAACATGTCGTTGTGGCCAAAGGCTCCGCGCTTCGGGGGTCTGCGCTTCGTAGGCCCCCGCCTCAGTTTGCTGCTGGGCGCATTTGTGCTCTCGTCAGGCCTGCTAGCGGGGGCTGCGTCCGCCGCATCCGCCGCTCCCGCCGCTTCGGCCACGGGCTGGATCCGCCTGGCGCACCTGTCCCCGAATACGCCCGCGGTGGACGTCTACCTGTATTCCTTCGGCAACCCCAGCGCGATGACCGTCCTTAAGCACGTCGCCTATGGCACGGTCTCCCCGTATCTGACGGTCGCCAGCGGCGAGTACACCGTTGCCATGCGAGGCGCGGGTGCGGCGTCCGCATCCGCACCGGTGCTGTCCACCAGCATCCAGGTGAAGCCCGGTGGCGCGTACACCGTCGCGGGCATGGGGCCGGCATCTGGGCTGCGGCTGCAGGTTCTCGCGGACCGGCTGACCACCCCGCCGGGACAGTCCCTGGTCCGCGTCATTCAGGCGTCGCTGCGCGAGCATCAGGTCACGGTGACGGCGAACGGCAAGGTGCTGGCCCAGAACCTCGCCTTCGCCATGGTGAGCTCCTACGGGAATGCCCAGCTGGGCAATTGTGCCCTTCACGCCACAGGGGGATCGGAGCAGGTTACCCAGAACGTCCAACTGGCCGCCGACACCATCCACACCGTGGTCGTCCTGGACGGGACCAGCGGTCTTAAGATCGCTGACCTGCAGGACGCGGCGGGAAGCGCCGTCATGCCGCAGGGCGGGGCGAGCACGGGACTGGGCGGCACCGCGCCTGGCCCGGCACCATCGCCGCTGCCGTGGATAACGGCCGTGGCCGCGGGCGGCCTGCTCACCCTCGGTGGTGCTGTCCGGCTGCGCCGGGTGAGAAGCGCGGCACGCCACGCACGGTGAGGCCAGAGGCGCCCGGAAGCCAGTCCGGGTCGCTTCCCGGTGGGCACGGCACGGTCATGCCCACCGGGAAGACCTCCCCGGCCCCTGGGGCTCCTGGGGCCCTGGGGACTGCTTCGGCCCTCGAAACCTCGGAGACTGACGAGTCCCATGGGTCTACCTGGATCTTTGAGACTTTCGGGATCTTCAAGGCGGTCAGTACTCCTGAGATTCCAGGGACCGATGGAGATTCGCGGCATGCCGGGCCGGGCCGGCCCCGCATCAGGCTGTTCCGCAGGCCCTGGGCGCTGGCGGCGCTCACGGCCGGGCTGATCGCCGCGGTCATTGGCGTCGTCGGCCTGGTCACGTCGCGGGGACATCCCGCCATCGTCCCCCGCCCGGTTGTCAAGCTCGGAGTCGTCCCATCCGGGGCGGCCGTCGCGGCGCCCGGCCCGTCCGCCAGCCAGCCCGCCGCCCCGCCGGCGGCCCTGAGCATTCCGGCCATCGACGTCCGCACCACGCTGATCAGGCTAGGCGTGACCGCGCAGGGCACCCTGCAGGCGCCGTCCAGCACATCGGTGGCCGGCTGGTACACCGGCAGCCCGCGTCCTGGTGACATCGGTTCATCGATCATCGCCGGCCACATCGACTCATACCTGGGCCCCGGAGTGTTCTTCCGGCTCCGCCTGCTGCGTCCTGGCAACCTCGTCTACGTGCGCGAGGCCGATGGCCGGGTGGTCATCTTCCGGGTGAACTCGGTGCGCATGTACCCGAAGGACCATTTCCCCACCACCACGGTCTACGGCCCCTCACCCGACGCGGAACTGCGCCTTATCACCTGCGGCGGCGTTTTCGACCGCGCGACGGGCTCGTACCTGAGCAACGTCGTCGCGTACACGACCGAGGTCGCCGCGCCAGCCCCACGAGCCTAAATCCGCGCCGGGCTCGTTGCGGCCCGCCGGCTTACCAGCCGCGGGCCCGCCACTCAGCCGTATGCGGGCGCTCCGCGCCGAGAATGGTGTCCTTGCCGTGGCCCGGATAGACCCAGGTGCCGTCCGGCAGCTGGGCGAACACCCGTTCCTCCAGGTCATTCATGAGCTGGGTGAACCGTTGCGGGTCGTGCTCGGTGTTCCCCGGACCGCCCGGGAACAGCGAGTCGCCGGTGAACAGGTGCGGTTCGCTGGTGAGTTGCCCGCCAGCCTCGTAACACAGCGCGATGCTGCCTGGCGTGTGGCCGCGCAGATGGATGACCGAGATCTCGCATGAGCCGACCGGCACCGTATCCCCGTTCTGCACCAGGGTGTTGACCTTGACGGGAAGCTCGCCGGCGTCATCAGGGTGCGCGACCACCTCGGCCCCTGTCGCCGCCTGCACCTCGGCCAGCGCCTGCCAGTGGTCCCAGTGCCGGTGCGTGGTGACGATCCGGGCCAGCGGCCTCGCGCCGACGAGCTCGATCAGCCGGCCCGCCTCGTTGGCCGCGTCGATGAGCACGGCCTCACCGGTCTCGGTGCAGGTGAGCAGGTAGGCGTTGTTGTCCATGGGCCCGACGGCCAGCTTGGTCACGGTCAGGCCCGGCAGTTCCCGCGTGTCAGGCGCCCCGCCGACGGTCACGTCCCCGGTGTAGGCCACAAAAATCTCCTCTGCTCAGCGTCCCTCCTTTCTATACCTAACGAACCAGCCCGCCACGCCCTAACGCCACGCTGGCAGCGCCGGAAGGGCGGATCCCGACACGACGCGCAGGCCGGTGCCGCTGCGGCCGAGCAGCCAGGCCAGCAGGTCGCGATCCGGCCCGTGGATGATCACAGGCGCCGCGCCCGGTTCCGCCGGGCCGATGCGGTACTCGTGCCCGGAGACATCCGCCCGGATCAGGCACACCGGCGTGTCCGGCCGCCCGGAGAACGAATCGGCGACCCTGGGCAGGCATTCGGTGACGAAGTCCTCAGGCCAGTCGCCGGGCGCGTAGCCCGCGGCCAGGTCCACATGGTGGATCTCCAGCTCGGAGAGCCGGCGTTCCAGGATTCCGTAGGCGGGAAAGGAGCCGCCGCGCAGCGCCCGGACCGGGACCGTCCAGGCCTCGGCAGGCAGGGCAACGGCCCGCTCCGCGAACTCGGCGGCTGAGTCTCGCACATCCGCGGCCAGCTCGCCCGCGTCGCGGCCCGCACCGGCCTCGATGTCGGCGTCGCGGGCCTGCGCACTCGCGTACATCGGCATCTGCGTGCCGGTGTACGCCCAGCGCAGCAGGTTGCCGAGCCCATCGGCGTTGCGCGCGATGTGGCTGAGCACGTGCCCGCGCGTCCAGCCCGGCAGCAGCGATGGCTCGCGCACCTGAGCATCGGTCAAGGTCGCACTCGTGGCGAGCAGGCGGTCCGTCGCCGCGCTCAGGCTGGCCAGCGACGTACTGACTTCGTGATCCACGATGTTCCCCATCTCTTTGCGGGCGTTTCGGCTCCATCCTCGCGCAGGGCGGTGACAGTCTGGGAGGAGGCCGACAGCTTTGCGGGCCCGCCCTGGGCCGACGGGAAGACAGCCTGCGGAAACGGTGTTCTGTCAGTACCCCCGATTACCATGGCGTGTCCCCATGTCGGCGGAGGGCCCCCTCGTCACCCGGAGAGCAGAACGCAGTGGCTGATCGTCTCGTGGTCCGCGGCGCACGCGAGCACAACCTCAAGGACGTGTCGCTCGACCTGCCCAGGGACGCCCTGATCGTGTTCACGGGGCTGTCCGGGTCCGGCAAGTCCAGCTTGGCGTTCGACACCATCTTCGCCGAAGGCCAGCGGCGGTACGTGGAGTCATTGTCCGCGTATGCCCGGCAGTTCCTCGGCCAGATGGACAAGCCCGACGTGGACTTCATCGACGGGCTCTCGCCAGCGGTGTCGATCGACCAGAAGGCGGCCAGCAGGAACCCCCGCTCCACGGTCGGCACGATCACCGAGGTCTACGACTACCTGCGGCTGCTGTACGCGAGGGTGGGCAAGCCGCACTGCCCGATCTGCGGGCGCCCCATCGCCCGGCAGACCCCGCAGCAGATCGTGGACCGGGTGCTGGAAGCCGGCGAGGGCACCAGGTTCCAGGTGCTGGCGCCGGTGGTCCGCGGCCGTAAGGGCGAGTACGGGGAGTTGCTGCGGGAACTGCAGG
>DASWFT010000142.1:0-2760 GCA_036394075.1 Streptosporangiaceae bacterium | reverse complement strand
GCGCGAACGTGTCGGCGCTGATCATCTTCGGGGCGGACACCTGCTCGACCGCCTGCCCCACCGTCTCAGCGCTCATCGGGTACCTCGATCGCGGACAGGTTGAAGGGAAGCCGCCAGGTCTTGCCGCAGAAACCGCCATCGGGTAGCTCGGAGTCCTCGTCGGCGGTGCTGCCGCAGGTGAACTGCTCGCCGAACATGCCGTCGAAATGCTGGGGTTCCTCGGGGCTACACGAGCAGTAGAAGTCGTAACAGGCATCGGTGCCCTTCCACTGAAGGAATGCCGTGGCCAGCCCGAGCCGCCCTTCCTTACTCATCGTCGTCCTCCTTGGGGGTGATGCGGCGCAGGTAATCCATATGCCTGGTATGCGCCTTCACCTTCGCGTCGCTGACGATCCGCCGGGCCACCGGCTCACCGTCGATGCACAGCACCTGCGCCTCACCCGCCTGCTCCCGCAGCTGGCTTTCATGGCCGCGCTTCTCCTCCGTCCAGTAGCTGATCTTGTCGCACGCCTGATCGAACAGCGCCCAGAGCGTGTCATCCACCTCCGCCTGCTTGTCGGGCTGGCGGGTGAACCGGGCGCGCACCGCCGCCAAAGTGGCCGCTGAGCTGTCGGGGTCGGGCGGGGGCAGCTCCAGCCGCAACCGCGCCATGAACTCCTCACCCGCATCACGCATCAGGTGCTGATCGACGCAGACCGGGCAGCCTGGCCAGCCAAGCTCATCGTGTGTCTTCTCGTCCTCGTGGGCGATGGTGTAGGAGCGGAACTCACCGGACGGCAGGAACACCACCCCCACATGCCCGGCCGCGGCGTCCATCACGTCCATCTGCCACAGCACCTGCGCGCGGACCACCGCGGGCGGCCCGTCCTCCCACCGCTTCCGGTCAGCGTCCGCCCACGACTTCAGCTCCAGCGTGCCGACCGGCGGGGAGATCTCCGGTGACAGGTCATTGAAGGGGCCGAGAATCCTATCCGGCGTGGCCATCTGCCAGGTCCGGCCGCTGTGCCGGTACAGGCCGCCCGGCCAGCGGACGTAATCCTTCCAGTTGCTGCCGGTGTTCGCCCACCGCTCAGTGATGTACGGCTCCAGCGCCTTGCCGAGTTCCCACCGGTCGCGTTCAGGCTCGTCGGGGACCTGGCCGAGTTTCTTCCAGAACAGGCCGTAAACCGAATCCCAGGCGGACAGGCCGATGATGGTCACGATGTCGGTGGCGGTGACACCCAGGCGCCGGGCCGCCAGCCACTCAGGCGACCCGGGCATTACGTCGATCAGCTCAGGCACGATGGTCACCTCCACAGATCGAGCAGGGACGCCGGTCGGACGGGCGCAGTTTGACGGAATAGCCGGGCCGATCTGCGCCATCTCGGCGCAGCGACACATGCTGGTCGTGATGGGCCTGGCAGTGAACAGAGCCGGTCGGCTTGCTACGGCCGGTGATGTACGAATAGTCCTGCCAGTAGCGGGGTTCGACGTTGATCAGCTCAGGCATGACGGGCTCCCAGGTGGCGGGCGGCTTCGGCAGCGGTCATCGACTTGGCGCGGGTGTTCCGGCCGAGCGGGTAGTTGACCCGGACGGGGAGGCCGTTGCGGACGGCGACGGGCTTGCCGCGGAACGGGCCGGACATCGGGCTCTCCGGCGGCCGGTTGCGGGCGATCAGCTGGACGGGAGGGACGGCGCGGGGCGCGCCGTCGCGGGGGCTAGGCACTGGCGGGCTGGAGGCTGGCGCGGGCTAGGCGGGCGGCTGCGGCGATCTCGTGTATCTCGTCCATCGCGTCGCAGTACAGCCTGCGCAGGTCCCACAGCGCCACGTCTACCGGGTCACCGACCAGGGACCGGTCGGTGGTGCGCTCGAGCGCGACTTTCCCGAGGGCCTCGCCGACCTGGAAGAACTGGTGTCCCCAGCCGGAGAGCTTGGCGGACAGGGCGAACAGCTCGCCTTCGGTGAGGGCACCGAAGATGCCCGCGGGCTCGCGGGCGGGCCAGCGGGGGCAGTCGCCGCCTTCGGTGAGGCTGGGGCAGCCGGAGAATCCGCAGGTGCGGCAGTAGGGGGTTCCGTTGGGGGATTGCTTGCTCATGCTCATAAGAGAACTCTAGCGCATGTAGACGGCACCTTGCAAGGGGTGTAGCTTACTTCCCGGGGTGAGGTATTGATATCGGTCTATGGATTCCCTGACACCAACCTTAAACCTCAGGTTTAATGTTTACGGTTTGTTAATGAAACGCCCATATGCAGGTCCATACGCCGGGAGATATGAACTCGGCAGTCCCATATAACGCAGCCGGCCGGGGAGGGTGACATCCCTCTACCCGGCCGGCTAACGTTTCTTCCACCTCAACCAGGTTGAAGTCTACGGGATAGCAGGCTAAAAGGCATACCCATAATCGCCATTAGCTCTCTTCCGCATGCGCTGGCACACCCGAGGTCGGATCTCCAAGGAGCCAGGCAGTGCCCTGACCGAAGGGGGGGCGCAGCCCCACCCTTCAACCCCCTCAACGTCAAGCCCCTCACATGACCGAACGGTGCAAAGCCGGGGTTGAGGGTCTTAGGAACTTCCCGCCAATCTAATCAACTCACCGTAACGCGCGCGCACGAGAGGATTTTTTCCGATGATCAAGTGCTTCGAATGCGGAGACACCGGACACGGCGCCTACGACTGCCCCAACCGGGCCTACATCAGGCCGGATACCTTCCCGCCCCGCCCCCCCCTACGTCACGACCCAGACCCGCCCACCCCGGAATACCTCCAGGCCCGCGCTGA
>DASWFT010000141.1:0-40408 GCA_036394075.1 Streptosporangiaceae bacterium | reverse complement strand
GTTCGGGACTACGCCGGCCGAGGACGCGAGTCTTTGCTGTTACGTGCGTGACAACGGCGCCGGCTTCGACGCCGCGCACGCGGGCAGGCTGTTCATCCCGTTCCAGCGGCTGCACACGACGAGCGAGTTCCCCGGCACCGGCGTTGGCCTCGCCAGCGTACGGCGAATCGTGGAACGTCACGGAGGTCAGGTTTGGGCGGAGGGCGCCGTCGGCGAAGGCGCGACCTTCTACTTCACTCTCGACGCAAAGGAAATAGCATGAGTAACAGGACTATCTTGCTGGTTGAGGACAATCCCGACGACGAGGCGCTAATGCTCCGAGCCTTGAAAAAAAATAACATCCTCAACAAGGTCACCGTGGCCCGCGACGGCGCCCAGGCCATCGAACATCTATTTAACGGCCCCAGCGCCGACCTGCCTCTCCCCAGCGTTATCTTGCTCGATCTGCAACTCCCCAAGGTCCATGGACTGGAGGTACTGCGCAGGATTCGGGCCGACGAGCGGACCCAAGCCATCCCCGTTGTCGTCCTCACCAGCTCCAGACTGCAAGAAGACATTCTCAAATGCTATCGCGACGGCGCCAACGCCTTTGTACGAAAGCCAGTAAGCTTCTCCGACTTCGCCACGGCGATGAATACGTTCGGGATGTTCTGGCTGCACCTGAACGAGGTCGCGGCGGATTAAGGGGGGACATTCATGAGCGGTGGGAACGAGCGCAGCGAACCGCAGAACAGTGAGCCGGCGACAAGCACCGGTCCGGGGCAGGCGAACACTCTGCCCGGAGAAAGGGCGAACCCAGACGGGCCGAAAGCGCGCATTCTCATGCTCGAGGACGAAGCCTGGGATGCTGAACTTGCGCAGCGCCTGCTGACCGGTGCGGGCATCGGCTTCACAGCCGTCGTCGTGGCCACCAGGGAATCGTTCGTGGAGCAGCTGGCTGCCTTCCAGCCAGACGTAATTCTGTCCGACTACCATCTGCCTGGCTTCTCCGGCAAGAGCGCGCTCAAGATCGTGCAGGAGCAGTGCCCGCATATACCGTTCGTCTTCTGGTCCGGTGTGCTCGGCGACGAAGCAGCAGTCGAACTCATGAAACAAGGGGCTGCGGACTACGTCCTGAAGGACCGGCCTGCACGCCTGCCCGAGGCCATTCAACGCGTCCTCGCCGAGGCCGCGCAACGGGCGCAGCTAGCCCAGCTCGAAGATCGCCTGGCCGAGGCGCAGCGCCTGGCCAGCCTCGGTCAGCTGAGCGCGGCCGAACAGGCAGTGAGCCTCACCCGCCAACTGCTGGCCGTCGCCCGCCGGCAAGTGGCGGCCGCAGATCCTCAACCTTGACCCATGACCAGGGCCATCAACCTCGCGTTACCGCGCTAGTGCTCTTGGGGGGCCGGACACCGACTGCCGCAGCAGCAGGCTCATTGGCCCGCGGACCATCACGTCACCGGCCGGCCTGCGCTCGATGCGCGCGATCAGCGCGTCCACGGCCGCGCTGCCGAGCTCAGCCAGCGGCATGGTCACGCTGGTGACCGGGACGTCGAGGAAGGCAAGGCACTCGTCCTCGTCGAAGCTCACCACGGACATCTCCCGGGGCACCCCGATGCCGGAGCCGCGCAGCGCCGCCATCACCCCAAACAGCTGGTTGAGGCTGCCGACGCCGCACGCGGTGGGCAGCGCGGCGTGCCGCAGCATCCGCGTGGTGGCCTTCCAGCCGCCATCCTCGGTGGCCTCGGCGTGCCGGACGGTCAGCTGGATCCCCCGGGCGGCGCAGACCCGCCGCGCCGCCCGGACCCGGCGGTGGACGGTGTCCACCGCCGGCGGACCGTCGATGAAGGCGATGCTGCGATGGCCGAGCCCGGCCACGTAGTCGACAAACAGCCTGACCGCACCCGACTCGTCCATCACCACGTCATTGCCGCGCTCCGGCCCCCGGCGATTCACGTAGACATGCGGCACCGCGGGCACTCCCCCGGCATGCTCAGGGATACGCAGTGCGGTGGCCAGCAGCAGGCCGTCCGCGCGGCTCTCCTCGATCAGGTAGCGGTAGTCCTCAGGAGGCTTCGGGTCGTCGCCGGGCTCCTCCATGACCATGACGACGTAGCCACGCTCACTCGCCCGCTGCAGCGCGCCTCGCTGCAGCCTGACCCAGATCGGGTTGCGCAGCAGCGGAATGACGAACGCCAGGGCTCCGGTGCGGCGTCGCTTCAGCGCCCGGGCCAGCGCGTTGGGCCGGTAGCCCTGCTGCCGGGCCGTGTTCAGGATCCGCTGGTAGATCTCCGGGCGGATGGACTGCGCGGGGTCACCGTTGAGCACCCGCGAGACGGTCGACACATGAACACCGACCGCTTCGGCGATGTCGATCAAACGGGACGCGCGCGGCCGGGTGCCCGGCGCACCCGGCGACTCCCCTGTGTCTTCGGACAACTCCGCCACCAGTCCCCGCGTCAGGCCGTAACGCCACCGTCGACCATGAGCACCGCGCCGTGCAGGTAGCCCGCCGCCCCGGTGACCACAGCGAGCCGAGTCACACTACCTCCGCAACCGTGCGGGTCAGCAAGATCGCCGCGCAGAAGGAGCGGTAGACGGCGAGCGGGTCCTCGCCCGCCAGGCGCAGCTCCCGCGGGCCGGTCCGCTGCACACCGCGCACCCAGCTGGCCGCCTCGGCGATGTCGGTGGTGCGGACGGAGATCTCCAGCGGGGCCCGGCCCACCGGCGGGGGCTGCGCCCCGGCCGCGCCCGCGACCGCCTTCTCGGCGGTCTCGCGGATCAACCCGCAAGCACGGTCCGGATGCAGGCTGTGCGCCGCGACCCGGCTGACGTGTTCCTTGACGACCGCCGTGTGAACGCCGGGGATAAGGGCGGCGGTTTCCTCGCACGCGCACCTGTCCCCCGTCATCAGCACGACCGGCACGCCGTAGTGCGCCGCTACCAGCGCGTTGATCCCCGCCTCTCCGGTCACGACGCCGCCCAGCCGGGCCTCGATGACCGCGCGCGGATTGTAGGTGTGCGAGAGCCCGGCGGGCGCCCCGACCGAACCGTGGTAGGAGACGAACATGACGGCGTCGAACGTGTCGTCCAGGCCCTGCATCATGTACAGCGGCTTGTGACTGCCGGAAATGTAGGACGCCTGGCCGGCCAGGGCATCCGGCGGCAGGTTGCGCATCGTCGAGTGGGAGTCGTTGACCACGATCTCGGTGGCGCCACCGGCCAGTGCGCCCTCGATGGCGGCGTTTACCTCGGCGAGAAGCAGCCGGCGCCCGGCGACCGCTTCCGGGCCGTCGCCCGCGCACTGCGCCCAGTCAACGACGCCCGCAGTGCCCTCCATGTCGCTGGACAGGAAGATCTTCATGCCCGCTCTCTTTCCCGGATCCAGAAGGTCTCGTCGTCGGCGGTGATCACGCTGTAGGTCGCACCGGCGGCGGTGGAGGCCCCGCCGTGACGACCATCGGGGGTCAGGCAGAGCGCTTGCAGCGGCGTACGGAACTCGTCGAGCAGGTCCAGGGTGTCCCCCAGCGCCGTGGCGCACGCCTGGGCCGGGTCGCCGCCCGCCGCGAGCGCCAGCAGCACCGACCGGGCCGTGTTGCCCCGGATCGCGAGCTCGCCGCGGCCGGTGCAGGCGGCGGCGCCGACCCGGTTGTCGCAGTAGTTGCCGGCGCCGATGAGGGCTGAGTCGCTGACCCGGCCCGGGTACTTCCACGGGTAGCCGCTCGTGCTGACTCCGGCCGCGAGGTTGCCCGCGGCGTCCAGGGCGAGCACGTTGACGGTACCCCAGGGGCCGTCCGGGGGCGGCATCGCCGTCATCCGCTCGAGCACCTTGCGGCGGTAGGTGACCTCGCCGGGCCCGTGCACCACCTCGGCCGCCTCCAGCCCGGACGAGGTGAGGCCGTCGCGCCAGATCCGCCGCGCCTCGTCGGTCAGTGTCGGCCCGCGCTCGATGCCGACCTCGTCGGCGAACTGTTCCGCGCCGGCGCCGACGAGCATCAGGTGCTGCGGCAGCCGCTCGCACACGGCCCGGGCGATGGAGATCGGGTGCGGGAAGCCGGTCACCGCCGCGACGGCGCCGGCCCGGCGAGTCGCGCCGTCCATGATGGACGCGTCGAGCTCCACCTCGCCCACCAGGTTCGGCAGCCCGCCGACGCCCACGTAATGGTCGGCCTCGTTGGCCTCCACCAGCCGGACCGCGGCCTCCACCGCGTCCATGGCGCTGGCACCGCCGCGAAGCAGCGCCATCCCTGCGGCCAGACCCACCTCGCCGCGCTCACTAGCGATCATTACAAGCGTTATGGCTGCTCCTTCTTTTGATATTCGCCCACCGCCGCCGCTACCGGCCCGAAGGCGAAGTGGCAGGCGGCCAGGTGTCCCGGGTCGTCAGGCGAGGCGGACAGGGCCGGGTCCTCCTGCTCGCAGCGCGGCTGCGCCATCGGGCAGCGGGTGCGGAACCGGCACCCGGCCGGGATCCGCAGCGGGCTCGGCGGGTCACCGGCGACGGCCGGGGCACCGCCATAATCGGCGCTGTCGGTCAGCCTGGGGATCGCGGCGAGCAGGCCCTGGGTATAGGGGTGCCGGGGAGCGCTGAACAGCTGCTCCGTGGGCGCCATCTCGACGATGCGGCCCAGGTACATGACCGCGACGCGGTCGCACAAATGCCGCACCACGGCCAGGTTGTGTGAGATCAGCAGCAGTGTCAGCCCCAGCTCACCGCGCAGGTCCCGCAGCAGGTTGAGGATCGTGGCCTGCACGCTGACATCGAGCGCCGATACCGGCTCGTCGGCGACGAGGACGTCGGGCCGGAGCGCCAGCGCCCGGGCTATCGCGACCCGCTGCCGCTGGCCGCCGGAGAACTGGCGCGGGTAGGCGGAGAGGTCGCTTTCGCCAAGCCCGACCAGCGTGAGCAGCTCCGTGCTGAACGCCTTCACCTGGCTCCTGGGCACCACGTGATGCACCCGCAGCAGCTCGCCCAGCATCCCGCCCACGGTCAGCCGGGGGTTCAGCGACGAGTACGGGTCCTGGAAGACCATCTGGATACGGCGCCGGTCGGCCCGCGAGCGGTTGGCCGGCAGGGCCCGGCCATCGAAGCGGATCTCGCCGCGGTCGACCGGGCGGAGCCCGGCCAGCGCCAGGGCGAGTGTGGACTTGCCGGACCCGGACTCACCGACGAGGGCGAGCACCTCCCCGTGCCCGATCTCCAGGTCGACCCCGTCCACCGCGCGGAGCAGCCGTTCCTCGTGGCGGATGCGCGCGGCGAGCTGAGATCCGACGGGGAAGTACACCGACACTCCCCGCGCCGCGAGCAGCGGCTCCGCTGACCCGGGCACGGCCGGACCGGCGGGCACGGCCGGACCGGCGGGCACGGCAGGCCCAGCGGGCACGGCGGTCACGGTCGCGCCCGATCCGCCGCGACTGCCTCCAAGCAGCGCTCGTAGTGCAGGCAGGCGGTCGCCCTTCCGCTGGGCAGCAGCCGCAGCGGGGTGTCGGTCACCCGGCAATCCTCCTCGACGAACGCGCACCGCGGGTGGAACCGGCATCCCGGGGGCGGCGTGATCAGGCTGGGTGGTGAGCCGGGAATCGGCACCAGCGACTCACGGACATACTCAAAGTCCGGTGCCGAGCGGACCAGCCCGAGCGTGTACGGATGGCGGGGATCGAGCAGGACCTCACGGACATCCCCGCGCTCGACGAGCTGCCCGCCGTACATGACGGCGATGTGCTGGCAAACCTGGGCGACCACCGGCAGGTCGTGAGTGACGAACACCAGGCTTACGCCTGACTCGCGGCACAGCCGGGCCAGCAGCCGGAGGATCTGGTCCTGGATGGTCACGTCCAGCGCGGTGGTCGGCTCGTCGCAGAGGATGATCTCGGGGTCGCAGGACAGCGCGATAGCGATCATCACCCGCTGCCGCATGCCGCCGGAGAACTCGTGCGGGTAGGCACGGAACCGCCGCTCCGGGTCGGGGATGCCCACCCGGCGCATCAGCTCCAGCGCTCTGTCCGCGGCCCGGGCCCGGCTATAGCCGAGATGTACCTCCGGCCCCTCGGCGATCTGCCGCCCGACGCGCATCACCGGGTTGAGCGCGCTCATCGGCTCCTGGAAGATCATTGATATCTTCGGGCCGCGGATGCGGTTGAAGTCGGAGCGGCCCAGCTGCACCAGGTCCACGCCGTCCAGCAGGATCTGCCCCGAGGTGACCTGCGCCTCGGGCGGCAGCAGGCCGAGTATCGCGCGCAGCGTCATGCTCTTGCCGGACCCGGACTCTCCGACCAGGCCGAGCGCCTCGCCCCGGGGCACCTCGAAGGACACGCCGTCGACCGCCCGGACGGTGCCGCGCCGGCTGGCGATGCGCACATGGAGGTCGCGGACCTCAAGAACCGCGTCTAGGACTGCGCCACTCATGATTGGCCTGGCCTGAGCAGGTCCGCGAGGCCGTCGCCCATGAGCGACAGCCCCAGCCCCACGACGACGACCACGAGACCCGGGATGGTGGTCAGCTGCCAGTGGGTGGACAGGAAGTTCTGGCCATCGTTGATCATGGACCCGAGATCCGCCGTGGGCGGCGGGATGCCGAGACCGAAATAACCGAGCGTCACGATGGCCAGGATGTCCTGCACGATATCGGACATGGCGTAGATGAACGCCTGCGTGACGACGTTGGGCAGCAGGTGCCGGCCCATGATGCGCAGGCTCGACAGACCGCCCGCCTGCGCGGCGAGCACGTAGTCCTGCCGTTTGGCCACCAGGATCTCGCCGCGGATGATCCGCGCATAGGAAACCCAGCCCACCACGGTTATCGCGATGTAGATGCTGCGCGCACCTGGGCCGAGCACGAATACCAGGGCGATGACCAGCACGTAGAACGGGAACGCCACCACGATGTCGACCAGCCGCATGATGATCACGTCGACCCAGCCACCGAAATAACCGGCCAGGCAGCCGAGGACGGTGCCGAGGCAGAAGGGGAACAGCACCGCGATGAAGGCGATCCGCAGGTCCAGCCGGAGGCCGTAGAGCAGCCGGGTCCAGGTGTCGCGCCCCAACTGGTCGGTGCCGAGCAGGTGGTGCGCACTCGGCCCGAGCAGCGTCGCGTTGAGATTCTGCGTGATGGGGTTGTACGAGGTGAGCAGGGGCGCGGCGATGGCCATGCCGACGATCACACCGAGGATCACGATCCCGGCCGTCAGCGCGGGCTGCCGGTACCACCGGCGGGCCCGGGGGGCCTGCGCCCGCTCCGAGGGCACCGGCGGCGCTGGCACCGGCCCCGGGCCCGGGACGAGTGAGATGGCGCTCACCGGTCGAACCGCACTCTCGGATCCAGGGCCGCGTAGGCCAGGTCCGCCAGCAGGTTGACCAGGACGACCAAGACGGCGAAGACGAGCGTGACCCCCTGGACCACGGGGAAGTCCCGCTGGAAGATGGAATTGATCATGAGCTGGCCCACGCCGGGGATCGCGAAGACGTTCTCGATGATGACTGTGGTGCCGATCAGGAAGCCGATGTTGATTCCGAGCACCGTGACCGCCGGGATCACCGCGTTGCGCAGCACATGCCGGAGGAACAGCCGCTGGCCGGAAACGCCCTTGGACCTGGCCGTGGTGATGTAGTCCGCGCCCAGGACGTTGAGCATGCTGGCTCGCAGGCTGCGGATGACCACCGGTGCCAGCGCGATCGCGACGGTCAGGCTGGGCAGGAACATCGAGCGCAGGTGACCGGGGAGGCCTGCCCCGTACCCGCCGGCCGGGAACACCCGGAAGTTGATGGCGAACGCGTAGATCAGCAGGAACCCCAGCCAGAACGAGGGCATCCCCAGGCCGACCAGCGGGACCGCCCGGACTACATGGTCGCGGATCCCGTCCCGGCGGCTGGCCGCGATCATCGCAGCCGGCACGCTGATCAGCACCGCGAGCACGGCCGCGTAAATGATCAGCCACAGGGTGGCCGGCAGGTGCCCCAGGACCAGGCTCCCCGCGGAGCCGCCGTAGTACAGGCTCTGGCCGAGGTCGCCATGCACGAGCCGGTCCAGGAAGAGCCAGTACTGGCTGATCAGCGGCCGGTTCAGGCCCCACTCCTGGTGCAGGATGGCCACCGCCCGGGGAGTCGCGTGGAGGCCGAGGATGCTCCGCGTCGGGTCGCCGGGGATCAGGTGGATCATGAAGAAGACGACGAACGTCACGCCGAAGGCCACCGGCACGAGTTGCAGCAGCCGCCGGCCTACGAACGCCATCCGCCCCACGCGCTCCCACCTTTCCCGTATCCGCGGGGACTACTTGCTGAGTGAGACGTTCTCCAGGTGGTAGTTGCCGAGCGGCGTGACGAAGAAGCCGTGCACGCTGGACGTCGTCGCGTAGGCGTACGGCGAGTAGTAGAGGTAGGCCATGAACGCGTCGCTCGCCGACTGCGCCTGGATGTAGTTGTAGAGCGACTGCCGGGCCGACGTGGCCAGGGTCTGCTCGGCCTGGTGCGTGTCCTTGACCACGGTGGCGTTGTCGTAGGCGGTGAAGAAGGACTTGGCCCCCGAGGTCGGGTCAACGGCAAAGGTGGCGAGTTCATCCGGGTCGGGAATGTCCATGGTCCAGTAGGTCAGGGTCATGTCGTACTTGAGGCTCTGCTGGTCGGTGCTGACCGTGTTCGGGTCCAGTTGCTGGATGCTCAGCTTGATGCCGAGCGGCTTGAGCTCGGATTGCAGGATCGTGGCGATGGTCACGTCGTCGGAGAAGCCCGAGGGCACGAGGATCGTCGTGGAGAACCCCTGCGGCACGGTGGACTTGGCCATCTCCTGCTTCGCGGCGGTCATGTCGTGCTGGAGCCCCGGGGTGGCCGCCTGGTAGTAGGGCACCTGCGGCGGGAAGAGGGAGTTCGCCGGCTTGCCGTTCCCGAACAGCACCGCCTTCACCAGCGCGGCCCGGTCGATGGCCAGTGATATCGCGCGGCGGACGTGCACGTCCTGGAACGGCTTGACCTGCTCGTTGAACGAGAGGTAGTCGGTCCGCGTCGAGTTGAACAGGTTCATCGTGACGCTCGGAGTGGTCTTCAGGCTGCCGACCGTCGACCAGGCCGGAAACTCGTCCACCTGGGCCTGGGCCGCCTTGAGCTGTAGTTGCCTGGTGTTGTCACTGGGGACGTCGGTCCACGTAACGCTGTTGAGGTACGGCTTGCCCTGCTGCCAGAAGTACGGATTGCGCAGCAGCTTCAGCGCCGAGCCCTTGTGCCAGTAGTCCCACTTGAACGGCCCGGTGCCGACAGGGTGGGTGTAGAACTGGGTCTGCGTCTCGCCGGCGTAGTTGGCCGGCACGATCGCGTTGGAGAACAGCGACAGGTCGGCGAGCAGCGGCGCCCAGGGGTACTTGAGCGATACCACGACGGTGGATGGCGTGGGGTCGGCGACGGACTTGACGGCCGTGTCGATGTAGCCCCAGCCCTTCGCGGCCGCCCGGGACTGGTCGATGGAGAACTTCACGTCCGCCGACGTCATCGGCTTGCCGGTGGAGAACTTCACGCCGGATCGCAGGGTGAACGTGTAGGTCTTCTTGTCCGATGAGACCGCGTAACTGGTGGCGAGCCACGGCTCGACGCTCTTGCCGTCCGGCGTCACGGTGTACAGCGGCTGCATGATCTGCTCGAAGACCCAGATCGACTCGTTGTCGAACACGGTGGTGTTGTTCATCGACTGTGAGTCGGCCGTGCGGGCGATGACCAGGTCGCCGCCGCGGGTCGCCGTGCCGCCCGTACCCGCCGACGTCGACGGGCCAGAGCCCGATGACCCGCAGCCGGCCAGGACCGCCAGGGCGCCGACCGCGATCAAGGCCACAGCGGTGGTTCGGTGTGTCACGGAAGCTCCCTGAGATGTCCGGGCGGCCGGGGACGGGTCGGGGGCGGCAGCCGAGACTGCCGGGTCGCACAAGGCAGGACAAACCTTTGTCTAAGCCAAGATGGGGGCAAACCGGCGGGTTGTAAAGAGGGACGGGGGCTCGGCCCGAGGGTTTTACAGCGCCGTAACGCATCGCACCGTGTTGTAACGTTTCGCCGCAGGCGTCACATGTTGTAACGTTGCGCGCCGTGCGCTACGTGGTGCTGGGCTGCGGTGCGATCGGCGGGACGGTGGCCGCCGGTCTGGCGCGTGACGGCCACGAGGTGCTGGTCAGCGACGCCGATCCGGCCGTTGTCGCGGCGGTCAATGCGCGGGGGCTGCGGATCGAGGGGCCAGTTGAGAGCTTTACCGTCGCGGTGCCCGCCGCGGCGCCGGAAGACCTGCCGCCGAGGCTGGACGGCCCGGTCCTGGTGGCCGTCAAGGCTCACCACACGGCGGCGGCAGCAGCGAGCCTGTCCGGTCGGCTGCGCGGGGACGGGCACGTTGTGTCACTGCAGAATGGCCTGAACGCAACGATCCTGGCCGATGCCGTCGGACCGGAGCGGGTCCTGGCGGCGTGCGTCAACTTCGGTGCCGACGTGCTGGAGCCGGGCGTGGTGCTGCGCGGCAACCGGGCCACCTTCGTCATCGGGGAACTCGACGGCAGCCTGACCGACCGGGTCCGCTCGCTCGCCGCCGACATCGCCGATGCCCAGGTCACCGAGCAGGTCCTCGGCTACATCTGGGCCAAGGAGGCCTACGGGGCAATGCTGGTCGCGACCGCCGTGAGCGACCTGCCGATCGCCGATGTGCTCGACGATCCTGGCTGCGGCCCGCTGCTGCTCGAGCTGGCCCGGCAGGTGCTGGCGGCGGCGCCGGTGCGGCCGGTGCCGCTCGACGGCTTCGACCCTGCAGACCTGGAAGGCTCGCTGGGGCGGCTCGCGCAGTTCAACCGGCGATCGGCGAAGACCCACTCGGGGATCTACCGCGATCTGGCCGTGCTGCACCGCCCGACCGAGGTACCGGCAATTCTCGGCGGGCTGGACGGGCCCCTCCTGCACCGGACGGTCGAGCTGGTGCGGGCCATCGAGCAAGGCAGGCGCTCATGCTCACGAGAGAACCTCGACCTGCTCGCCGCCCACGAGCGCCTGGAGCGGCTCGGCCGGCCGCTCAACGCGGTCGTGTCGGTGATCGGCGTGCCGGAGCGCGCGGCCAGCGGGCCGCTGGCCGGCCGCCCGGTGGCGGTCAAGGACATCATCGCGGTGGCCGGCGTCCCCACCCGCTGCGGCAGCCCGGCCAGCGACCCCGAGCCGGCCGACCATGACGCGGTCCTGGTACACCGCCTGCGGGATGCCGGAGCCGAGGTGTTCGCCACGACCCAGTGCCTGGAGTACGCGGCCGGTTTCGCGCACCCCCTGATCGGTGACACCCGCAATCCCCGCGACCCCTCCCGCACGTCAGGCGGGTCGTCAGGCGGCTCGACGGCGCTGGTCGCCGCCGGCGTCTGCGAGCTGGCCATCGGCACGGATACCGGCGGCTCGGTGCGGATTCCGGCCGCCTACTGCGGTGTCGTCGGCTTCAAGCCGAGCTATGGGCTGCTGCCGCTGGACGGGATATTCCCCCTGTCGCCCAGCTGTGACCATGCCGGCACGCTGACCGCAAGCGTTTCCGGCGCCGGGGAACTGCTGGCCGTGCTGGCCGACCCCGCCCTGCTCGCCGGCCCCGCCCTGCTCGCCGGGCCGGCCGCTCAAGCGGGCCGCACGCCCGGCGAGACGGGGTCCGCGGCGTTCACCGTCGGCGTCCTCACGGCCCAGCTGGCCGATCCCTCGGTGACGGCCGAGGTGCACGACGCCGTCCGCTCCGCGCTGGCCGCGCTGGACGCGGCGGGCTGGCCGCTGCGGGAGCTGGCCGCGCCCTGGCTAGATCGCCCGGCGGACTGGGAGGACGCGCTCACCGTGATCGTGGCCCGGGAGGCCTACGGTGTGCATCGGGGCCGGGACACGAACCGGTATGCCGAAGGCACCAGGGCGCTGCTCGCGTTCGGCAGGACCGTAAGCGACCAGCGGTACGCCCACGCGCTCGGGCAGCGGTCGGAGCTCATGGCCGCGATCGACGCCAGTCTCGCGGGTGTCGATGTCCTGGCCGGCCCGACCGTCGGCTACCAGGCCCCGGAGCAGGACCCGCCGTTCGGGATCGGTGACGACTACGCGGAGGGCCGCTTCACCGGGCCGTACAATCTCACCGGCCACCCGGCCATCTCGCTCCCGGTGCCCATCGCCGGCCTTCCGGCGGGCCTTCAGCTGGCTGCCCGCCGCGGCGCTGACACCGCGCTGCTTCGCGTCGCCGCGGCCGCGGAGCAGCTGATCGCGCGTCCCGTCAGCCCGTGACGCGGGCGTAACCGCGCCGTGACCGGTCAGGATTCTTCGAGGATGCGGCCGAGGATCGCCGCGGTCGCCTTCTGCGGTGCGGCCGCGGTCGCGAGGCGGTTCATGACATGCCGGTACAGCTCGGTGTCGGCCGGCTTCTCAAAGTAGAGAGCACCGGCGAGTTGTTCGGCGTAGACGACGTCGGGAAGCTCGCCCTCGGGAAAACGCAGCACGGTGATCGGGACGCCGACCGGGGTGCTGTCCACGCTGAACGGCAGTACCTGGATGGTGACGTGCGGAAGCTCGGCAAGCTCGATGAGCTGCCGGAGCTGGGCCCGCATCGTCGCCGCGCCGCCGACCGGCCGGCGCAGCGCTGCTTCGTCGATCACGGCCCACAGGCGCGGCGGGGCTGGCTGGTGAAGGAGTTGCTGGCGGCGCATCCGCAGGCCGACGCGCCGGTCGACCTGTGCGTCCGACTGGTCGTCCAGGCCGGCCCGGATGAGGGCCCGGGCGTAGTCCCTGGTTTGCAGCAGACCCGGTACGAACTGCGCTTCGTAACTGCGGATGAGGCTGGCGGCCGCCTCAAGCCCGAGATACGGCTCGAGCCAGCCAGGAATCACGTCGCCGTAGGCGTGCCACCAGCCCTGCGTATTGGCCTGCCTGGCCATAGCGAGCAATGTCGCGCACTCGTTCTCGTCGCTAACGCCATAAAGGGCCAGGAGATCGATCACATCTCGCGTCTTGAATCCGGTTCGGCCTAATTCCAGGCGGCTGATCTTGGAGTCCGACGACCGGATCGCCTCTGCCGCCCGCTCGCGCGTGACCTGCGCCGCCTCACGCAGCCGTCGCAGGTGGGCCCCCGCCACCATTCGTGACATCGTCGGCCCGGCTCGCTGGTAATCCAAGGCCACCACATCATGCTGGCCCCCGCCAGCCTGAACAGCCCCCATGGCTCCTTCCCCGTCGGCAGCAATCGCCACCAATCACATCAGAGCATCTCACCCGGGCCCCGGATTGCACAGCCAGATGACTGCTTGGACCGGGGATCTGTGCGGATTTGGTGTCGTTGGGACGAGCCCTGTGCGGAATCGGTGTCGTTAGAAGCCAAGGCGCGTGGACGATGCGGGTTAGGCGACGCCTGCTGGGCGGACCACCACGAGATTTACGGCTTCCGCCCGATGCCGCCGAGCGTCGTTTCCACAGGGGGGCCATCGAATGGGCTCAGCTCGGGGCGCCATCGCGACACCGCGACCAGGCCGGGCTCCACCAGATCCAGCCCCTCGAAGAACCCTGCGATCTGTTCAGGGCTGCGGAGGTGGTAGGCGACCGGGCCACCCTCGCTGTAGCGCCGGGCGGCCTCCCGGTGGGCGTCGCCGACATTGAAGCTGTCGGCCAGCGCCAGGTAACTGCCGGATGGCAGGGCATCCAGCAGCCGCTGCATGATCGAGCGCGCCTGGTCGTCGTCTCGGATGTGCCCGAGGACCCCGATCAGGAAGAGCCTGACGGGCTGGCTGAAGTCAAGGGTCCTGGTGGCAGAACTCAGGATCGTTGCAGGGTCACGCAGGTCGGCGTCGATGTAGTCGGTCGTGCCCTCAGGGTGCTGGTGAGCAGAGCACGGGCGGGGGCCAGCACCAGCGGATCGTTGTCGACGTAGACGATCCGGCTGTCCGGCGCCACCCGCTGGGCGATCTCGTGCGTGTTATCCACCGTGGGCAGGCCGGTACCGATGTCCAGGAACTGGCGGACCCCCGCCTCGCCCGCCAGAAACCGGACGGCGCGGGCGAGGAAGTACCGCGCGGCCCGGGCCGCGTCGACGATCTGCGGAAAGAGCTCCCGGTACTGGTCACCGGCGGCCCGGTCAACGGCGTAGTTGTCCTTGCCGCCCAGCCACTAGTTCCAGACCCGGGCGGAGTGCGGCACGGTGATGTCGATCTCGGGAAAGGGCGGCCGGGAAACGGACGAGTCGTCGGTCACGGTGTTTGGGGCTCTGCGATGTTCAGTCCCCACTAGCCCCGAGCTTGTCAGCCTTAATGTTGCTGACGAATGCCTGCCAGGCGTCCGCGCTGAACCGGAGCACCGACCCGCTTGGGTTCTTGGAATCGCGCACAACAACGCCGTCGCGCAACGGCGCGACCTCTACACAGTTGCCTTGGCCGCCTGAGTAACTCGACTTGCGCCAGTCGTATCGGATCATCTCATCATCCCTTTGATGAATTCGACAGAATCTCTATCGGTTAATGCGTTCGCCCGCAGGTGGTCGAACACTACCATGTAACGCCGTACCTCGTGACGGTCTCGGACATACCGCGCGCTTCCGATATCCTCCAAATACACGAGTGACGCATCGTTCTTCGTAGTGAGAACATCGAAAGCTCTGCCGTAAGCGCATGTTGAGCCTTCACTGTTGAGAATAATCTGAGCGGTAATGTTGGGCCGCCTGAACATATCGAGCAGATGTTCGCGCTGGGCTGTCATTGTCTCCTGATTGCCCACTACCCTTTGCAACGCTGATTCGTCCATAATCGCCCAAAGGTTAGGCGGATCACTCTCGTCTAGCAGTATTTCTTGCCGCGACATGCGGAGAGCAACCGCCCTATCAATTTCGTCATAGGACAGCATCGGCCGGGCGGCCGTCACGTTGGCCCGCGCGTATTCTTCTATCTGCAATAGTCCGGGCACTTGGTACGGCTCATATGTCCGTATGTCGGTTGCCTTTCGTTCGACTTCGATACGGTCACGGAACCAAGGCAGGACCGACATTTGCTCTACAAGCTCTTGCAACCGTGTTAGATGGCCGTCTGTCTGAAAAGCCTTATCGGCAAACTCAGCGAATTGCTTCGAAGGAATGAGCCTGCAAGTTTCAATCGCGGCAACCGACGCAGCACTGTAGGCCGTGGCCTTCGCCAACTCCTCTTGCGTCATGCCAGCGATGCCCCGCAACCGCTTGACCTCCGCAGCGAAGAACGCGGGAGGGCTAGAGCTAGGGTCCGTGTTCACGTTCCGTGTCTGCCTTCCCTTACTGATGATCAAGGTTTCTTAGCGGACATCAGCCAACCTTACCCCTGGCTTCTCTGCCCATTCAGTGTCGTCCTGCAGCGTTCACAACCGTCATGATCGTAGGACTGACCAGCACCGATGACCAAGAAGGTTTCCCGCATGCTTACCTGCTCCGCAGCGGACATCCACGATCTGACCCGCGCCATGATCGAGCGCGTCCATCTGGAGCTAGGCGCCCTGGCGTCGGCTGTGCCCACCGCTCGCACATGGGCGCGAGTGATCCTGTCAGGATGGGATCTAGCGCGACTGGCCGACGACGGCGGACTGATCTTGAGTGAGCTAGTGACGAACAGCGTTGTGCACGGGTCTGGCCGGGCGGTGGGAATCTGGCTGATGACTGACGGGGAACGCTTAGTGATCATGGTCGGTGATCCGAGCCCAGACATGCCCGTTCGCGCAGAGACGCAGGACGCTGACGAACTGTCCGGCCGAGGGCTGGTGATCGTTAGCGCGCTAGCGGCGCAGTGGGGCGCCTACCGGGTGCCATCGGGAAAGATCGTCTGGGCGATGCTCAAGTGAATGAGTCCCCCACTCCCCCGCGCGACACAGACGCGCCAGAGATCGATCCTGCTATCGAACAGAGAGTTCGCACCCACTACGGGCGCGTGCTGTCTGAAGCCGAGATCAGGGAGTTCTGTCTCTTCGAGCAGGAGCGGCCGAACTGGCATGCGTGGCCTCACGTCGGATGGGCGGCCGGTACTCACATCATCTACGCCCGTCGCGAGTTCTCCGCCATGAACGTGATCGTCGCCAAGAGCATGGACGAGCTGGCTGAGAAGGTAGACGAATGGATAGCCGACGGGTCAACACGGTGGATGCCCTAGGCATGCTTGAACATCGGCGCAGATTCCCACGTCGTTCGCTCAGCATCGGCGCACTATCTAGCGGCGCCGTGTCTCTCGGCAGCTTTCTGCTGACCGGTTCGATCTGGACTCAGGCGCTGGTGACAGCCTGCATGGCCGTCGCATGGGTCGGTGGGCTGATTGAAGGGAATCGCTGGACAAGATCGTTAGCCGCCGCTGTCCCGCGAGAGCTACCCACGGAGCCCAGTACCGGTTGGCAGATGCCCGTAGCCTTCGTTCGGAATCATGCTCTAACCTGGGTCAACGCAGGTCAGCAAGCTATCGTCCCTGATCTGAGCCGACCCACGCCCGTTTGACAATAGATAACTTAACGATTAACTATTGCGTACATGGCTACAGATGTGGCGGCGGTCTTCGGCGCGCTGGCCGACCCGACCCGGCGCCATGTCGTGCAACTCCTGAGCCGCGGGCCGCGCCGGGCGGGCGAGATCGCGGCGGCGGCCGGGACATCCGGGCCTGCGATGAGCCGGCACCTGCGGATACTGCTGGCTGCCGGAATCGTCACCGACGAGCGATCGCCCGGCGACGCCCGGGTCCGCGTGTTCCACCTGCGGCCAGACTCGGTGGCCGCCGCGTCGGCCTGGCTCGACCAATTGCAGGCGCACTGGGACGAGCAACTCCGGTCGTTCCAGCGCCACGTCACCACTAGTAGGAGGAACCCGCGATGAGCGAAGCCCGCTCCGTGTCGGCCGACGTCGAAGTGCCGGTCGACCCGACGACGGCCTTCACCGCTTTCACCCAGGAACTCGACCTGTGGTGGGTGCGGGGTCCGATCAACTATTTCGACGCGGCCCGTGCGATCGCCATGGTCTGCGAGCCGGGGGTTGGCGGCCGGCTCATCGAGGTCTACGACGCGGCTACCGGGGAGGGCCTTGAGCTGGGGCGGATCACGGTGTGGGAGCCGGGGGCCCGGTTGTCGTGGACCAGTTCGGTTGATGACGTCGAGATCGACGTCCGGTTCGTTCCCGTCGCCTCCGGGACGCAGGTGCGGGTCGAGGCGACCATCCCGGCCGGCGGGACTGATCAGGGCGGGACGGCATGGGTCCGGGTGGTCGGCAAGTGGTTCGGCGCGTGGTGCGCGCGCCGCCACAATGCGCCGGGTCGGCAGCCCGACCTGGCCCGCCTGGCCATAGGCGTCTACTACGCCAAGCCGGCGGCCGCAGCCCAATGGCTGGCCGACGCGTTCGGCTTCGAATCGCCGGACCCGCTGCCCCAGGGCCCCGACCCGCTGCCGGATACCGGTCATGGGCACCCCTGGATCGAGTTCCGCGTCGGGAACTGCTCGCTGTTCATCTTCAAGCTCGACGGCGACCTGCCCGATGGGTCGCCGGCCACCCATGAGCCGTGGGTGTATGTGGATGACCTTGACGATCACCTGGCCCGTGCCACCGCTGGCGGGGCGACGATCCTGACCCCGATCCACCAGACCGGCTTCCGGGCCTATACCGCCCAGGACCTTGAAGGGCACCGGTGGACTTTCGCCCAGGCCCGCCCGACGATGCGCTGATCCGTTGCGGAGGCCGGCCCGGGCCTGCGACAGCGGGCACCAGAATGTCAGACGCCGGGGTTAGGGTCATCGGACGCGGGCCACCTGGAGCGGGAAGTGACACAGGACGCCGGCCCGGGAGACTCATTCAACAGGGGACGACCCAGGAAGGAGCCGGGGCATGGGGAATCCGGTTGTGCATTTCGAGATCGGCGGACCTGATGACCAGCCGCTGGTCGCATACTACGGGGAACTGTTCGGCTGGAATCTGCAGGCGATGGAGGGCGGTGGCTACACGCTGATCGACACGCGCGGCGGCACCGGGATCAACGGCGGGATCAGCAAGAGCCAAACCGGTGAGCCGTGGTCGACCTTCTACGTTGAGGCCGACGATCTCCAGGCGGTGCTGGACAAGGCGGAGTCGATGGGCGCGAAGACCGTCCTGCCGGTCACGGACTTCGGCGGCGTAGTCACGATTGCGATGTTCAGTGACCCGGATGGCCTGCTGGTCGGGCTCGTGAAGTCGGCGCAAGGCGAGGCGCAGGACCAGCCAGGACCATCGGCCGGCGCGGGCGCACCGGTGGACTGGTTCGAGGTGCTCGGCTCCGATGCCGAGCACACCCAGCGGTTCTATGCGGACCTGTTCGGCTGGACGGTCGGTGACGGGGGCTTCCCGGGCTACCGGATGGCCGACACCGCCGCAGGCCGCGGCATCCAGGGTGGCCTGGGCTCGAGTGAGCAGGCCAGGTGGGCCACGGTCTACGCGAGCGTGGCCGACGTGGAGCAGACGCTGGCCAAGGCGGAGGCGCTCGGCGGCTCCCGGGTCTACGGCCCCATGCCGGTAGACGATCACATGGAGACCGGCGCCTTCCGTGACCCGGCGGGGAACGCGTTCGGCGTCTATCACCACGGCGACCACTGAGCACACGGCGAGACGATCCGCGCCCGGAGGGCTCGCCCAACCGGGCGGCCGGCCGCAACCGGGAGGCCAGCCCCAACCGGGATCACTGTCCGATCAGCTCATGGTGTGGAACCTTCAGGACCAGCGCGACGGTGTCATCGCTGCTGTCCCCGCCACTGAAGGCCAGCACGACCTGCTGGATGGCGTCCGCGATCCGCGCCGCGGACATGTCGCCCAAGCCGGCGATGGCGTCGCGGAGCCGGTCGTCGCCGTAGAGGTCGTGATCGATGCGGCCGCGGGCCTCGGTAACACCATCGGTGAACAAGACCAGACTGTCGCCGCCCCGCAGCAGCCCACGCGAGTCGTGCAGCTCGGGATGGGGGAAGATTCCGAGCAGCGTGCCCGGCCGCCCGAATGTCTGCACGCGCCCGTCCGCGCGGTGCACCAGTGCCAGGGGGTGACCTGCGGAGCTGATCTGCACCGAGGCCCCCGCGAGAGTCGGCCGCACCGTGGCATAGATCGCGGTGAGGAACCGCGGGTCATCGGTGAGCCATTCCAGCAGCGCCTGGTTCAGGGCAGCCAGGATCAGGCGCGGCCTGGTCTCCCGGTGGGCCTCCGCCCGGAGGGTGTAGCGGGCCAGCGCCGTGCTCTTGGCCGCCGGAACCCCTTTGCCGCACACGTCGCCGACCACCATCCCCCAGCTCCCCCGCACCGATGGGAATACGTCGTAGAAGTCCCCGAGAACCTCGACCCCTGTCCCTCCGGCCACATACCGCGCCGCGACCTCCAGACCTGGAATGTTCGGCAGCCGCGGTGGCAGCAGGCTCTCCTGCAGGGTCTGGGCCAGCGCGGCACGTTCGGCGCCACGGATCAATGCGACCTGCAGCGCGACCTCATCGGAGGCGATGTGAGCCAAGGTCTCCAAAATCTCGACGTCGCCCGCACTCCAGCGGCGTGGCAAGTGGTCGGCCACGCAGAGCGCACCCACGACATGGCCGTCCGGGGCGCATACCGGGAACCCGGCCCACGCGATCACGCTCGCCGACTCGATCAGGCTGCTGGCGATGGCCCGCGAGTCCAGCCGGGCGTCGTCGAGGACCAGCTTGTCCTTGGAGTCGATCACGTACTGGCACAGTGACTGCTCGCCTGGGCTCTGCCGATCGGCCGGGCCAGGGGCGCCCGGACAGATACTCCGGGAGGAAGAGCGCCCACCGGCGACGATGACGGACGCCAAGGGGGTACCCAGGACCATCGCGACCAACCGCGTCACGTGGTCGAAAGGCTCCTCCGGGCGGGCGCCCGGTCGTGCAGTCCGCTCTCCCGCAGCCAGCCCAGGCAGTTCGGGCGTGTCCGCCGGGACAAGTCCGGGCACGGCACGGGCTCTGGCGAGGACTGAAGTCGATGCGCTATCGAGGGCTGTCATATCTGCCGCTTCCGCCGGGTTGTGACATTGCGTGCCGACATCTAAGCGAAGCGGGGTCCAGGCCTCGAATTTTCCAATCCAACCACAAAGAGGCGCCCCCGGTTTGGTGGAAGCCGGGTTATATGGTTATGCGGCCTTTGGGGTGCTTGGCGCGGAGTATTACACAGCGTAGTGTTTTGCGGAGGCGGCATCCTAAGACTACTAGTACGTCCTTCAGCCTTTAGCTGGTTCCCGATGACGCAGCCGGTGACTTTCTGGCTCTTCCCTTGGCCGTCCCGGCTTCGCGCTTATTCTTCATTCGAGTTCACAACGCTTTCCTTTCCCACGCCGATGCGTGGACTCTAAACCGCTGCTGCGGCAGCACATTTCGTCCACGAACCGCTTCGTGTCGGTTGCCTGGCGGGAAGCGTGCCTGTTTTGTGCTATTCTGCGCCATTTCTGATGGGGGTGTTTCTGGGTGCCGACGAAGTGTGGACGCTCGCTGCTGTCCCACAGCAGCAGGTGGCGTCCCCGAATCGGGCACTGAGGTGGGCTGAACTGCCATGATCCGGCTTGGCCCGGCGCGCCGTTTGCCACAGGATACCCGGCTGTGTAACATGTAGTAAGTGATCGACCACTTTGGGTGATCACCAGGGTTAGCGCTCGTCGGGGGATGACGTGGGATCACGCGCAACGAGCTCAGGCTTGCCCGCGGCCGGCCGCTCGCGTTGGCTCCGGCGGTGGTGGCTCGACCGGTCGGTGCGGGCGAAAGGCCTGATTGTGGTGGTAGTCCCGCTGATCGCCCTGATCGGCACCACCTCGGCCAGCCTGGCGCTCCAGTACAGCGAACGCCAGGAACGCAGCGCCGCCGTGGCCGCTTCTGGCCTGAGCAGCGCAGCCGGCCGGGTCCTGGCCGACGCGGTGAATGCCGAATCGGGCGTCCGCGGCTACGCCGCCACGGGCCGTCCGCTCTTCCTTGCCCCTTACCGGCTCGCACTGACGCGGATCGACGCAGAGCGAAAGGCGTTTCGGGCCGCCGCTGTCACCGAAGATGACGCCCGCCAGCAGCGACTGGTGGACGCGACCACGGGCCGGGTCCTCGCTGAGCTGACGCAGCTGAGCTCGGCCGTCAGCGGCGGTGTCTCCGCCAGGGGCCTCCTCGTGAAGATGCAGAACACGAAAACGAGCATGGACCTGCTGCGCAGCCAGGTAGCCGCACTCGACGCCGGCCCGGCGGCCTCGCTCACCCATAAACGCGACCAGATCACCATGCTGGAATCGGCGATCAGGAGGACCTCGAGCGCATTTTCGCACCATTCGAGCGACTCGGCGCCGGGGAAACCGAGATCGAAGGCACGGGGATGGGGCTGCCTCTGGCCAAAGCCCTCACCGAGGCCATGAGTGGCCAGCTAACCGCGTCCAGTGTCCTCGGGGAAGGATCGGCCTTCACTGTCAGCCTCCCGCGCGCGCCCGACGTGATCCACGCCCCACCCCAGGACACCGTGCCTGCGTCCCCAGCCCGGCCCCTCGACCTCGCCGAGCTTGGCGAGCTGCTCGACTCCTCCGCGACCCCCGCCCAAGACCACGCCCGCACGGCAACGCTAGCGGCCCCAGCATGAAGTCCGTCCGCAGCACGCGCTGGCCCGGGCGCCTCCCGCGGGGCCCGCGCCCGGTGACCCGGTGAACAGCACCGTGCTGTACATCGAGGACAACGCGGACAACGTCCGGCTGGTCGAACTGCTGCTCAAGCGCCGCCCGCACACCGAGCTTCAGGTGGCCACGAACGGCCGCGACGGAGTGCAGGCCGCCATCGGCCAACGGCCGACCCTCATCCTGCTCGACAACCACCTCCCCGACGCCACGGGCTCCGAAATCCTGCGTCAGCTCGCCTCGGCGGAGGGCACGGCCGGTATCCCGGTGATCATCCTTACCGGTGACTCAGGCCGGGTGGCCGCCGACGAACTCCTCGCGATCGGCGCCTGCGAGTTCCTCGAGAAGCCGTTCGACATTCACCAGCTCATGGCCACCATCGACCGCTATCTTCCTTGAGGCCGGGACCGCTCCGCTCAGGCAGGTGACCTGCTCCGGCGTACCATGCGGGCCGCCATCGATGTCGGGCGCGTCATGCCGAATCCACATGCGTCGCCGGGCTAGGGCCGGTACGATCTCACGCGATGTAGTTCGGTAACTACTTATCGTTGCCAAACGACAGGCGCGGCTTATGCCGCACAATGTGAGGGGAGTCGCCGGTGCTGCCGGAACCCGGCGGGTCCGCAGTTTTCCCTGAACGCAACGCGGGGCCGAATGCTACCCGGCTCGGCCTTATCGCCGGGTGCGATCCCCGGAGCGCAGCCCTGGTGGAGCGCCTGTTGCGGATGTCCGTCCGTGCCCTGCCCCAGGCGCGGGTGGCCGGGGAGTTCGCGTTCACCCTGGCCGCGGCGCGCAGGCCGGACGGGGGGTGGCAGGTACATCCCACCGGCAGGAGCCCACGCTACGGGGCCATCGCCGCGCTCGGCCTGATGCGGCTTCCCGAGCAGGACCAGCGCGTGGTACTCGGCGGCGAACGCTGCCACGACTTCGTGGGACGCCTGGCCAAACGGCTGGAGTGGATGACCAACCGCAGCGACGTCGCGCTGCTGTGCTGGGCGGCCGTCGAGGCCGACCACGGCGAATTGCCCCATGCGCTGGAGCGGCTCGCGGAGCTTGACCGGCAGGACGACCCGGTAGCCGTGGTCGCCGCGGCCTTGGTAGTGACGGCGCTGGTCGCCGTGCGCCGCAGCGCGGACGTCGAGCAGCACCTGGCCGCCGCGCGGGACCGCCTGCTGGCCGCTCGCCGTGCCGTCTATCCGCACATGGTTCGCGGCACCACGTCCTGGTACCGCTCGCACGTGGGCAGCTTCGCCGACCAGGTGTACCCGGTCCAGGCCCTTGCGCGCCTGCACGGCAGCGCAGACGACCCCGAGGCGCTGGCCGCGGCGGAATCGGTGGCCGCCGCCATGTGCCGGGCGCAGGGCGAGGCCGGGCAGTGGTGGTGGCACTACGACTCACGTACCGGCGGTGTCATCGAGGGCTACCCGGTCTACAGCGTGCACCAGCACGCGATGGCGCCCATGGCGCTGCAGGATCTTGCCGACGCCGGGGGCCAGGACCGCCTTGAGGCCATCTGCCGCGGCCTGCGGTGGCTCGCGAGGCCGCCCGAGACCAGCGAGGACCTGATCCTCGACGAGCCGCCGGTCGTATGGCGGAAGGTGGCCCGCAGGGACCGCCGCAAGGTGGTGCGCGGGCTTCGCGCGGCATCCACCCGACTCCGCCCCGGGATGCGCCTGCCCGCGCTCGACCGGGTGTTCCAGCCCGGCCCTGTCGATCACGAGTGCCGGCCGTACGAGCTTGGCTGGCTCCTGCTGGCATGGCTGCCGCCGGCGGCGAGGCCGTGATGAACCGCGACACCGCCGGACTGGTGCAGCGGGACCTGTTCGGGATCGCCGTGGACGGGCTCACCATGATGCAGGCCGTTACCCGGTGCACCGACGCTGTGGCGCACCGGCGCTACCTGTCCGTCGGGATGGTGAACGCGGCCAAGGTCGTCGCGATGCGCAGGAACGAGCGGCTGCGGCAGGCAGTGGGCGGCTGCGGCATGGTGCTGGCGGATGGCCAATCGGTGGTCTGGGCGAGCCGGCTGCTCGGCTCGCCGTTGCCGGAACGGGTGGCCGGCATCGACCTGTTCCTGGAGTTGCTGGCCGAGGCGGCACGACACGCCTACCGCGTGTATTTCCTCGGAGCCCGGCCCGACGTCCTGCGCCGCATGCTGGCCGAGGTCCGCCGCAGGTACCCGGGCCTCGTGGTGGCCGGCGCCCGGGATGGTTATTTCCGGCCGGAAGACGAACACGATGTCGCCGCCGAGATCCGCCGGTCCGCCCCTGATCTGCTGTTCGTGGGGCTGTCCTCGCCGAAGAAGGAGTTGTTCCTGAGCCACTGGGGGGAAAGCACGCGGGCGTGCGTGGTACACGGCGTCGGGGGGTCGTTCGACGTGCTCGCCGGGCTCACTCGCCGGGCGCCCGCCTGGTACCAGGACCACGGCCTGGAATGGCTCTACCGGGCGTGGCAGGAACCCGTCCGTCTCGGCCGCAGGTACCTGACGACCAACGTGTCGTTCATGGCGCTGGTCGCTCGCGAGTTGATCCGACACTCACGGGGAGAGCACTCATGACGACAGTCGTCGTAGCGGGCCTCGGGTATGTGGGCCTGCCGCTTGCGGTGCGCGCCGCGGAGGCCGGCCACCAGGTCGTCGGGTACGACATCGACCCCGGCCGGGTGAAGCTACTGGGGGCCGGGGAGTCATACATCGAGGACGTGCCGTCCGGTCAGCTGACGGCCGTACTGAAGAGCGGAGCGTTCCGGCCGTCGTCGGAGGTCCGAGCGTGCGCTGGCTTTGACGTCGCGGTGATCACCGTCCCCACGCCGCTGCAGGATGGCCTGCCCGATCTCACCTATATCGAGGCCGCCACCCACACGCTGGCCCGGTATCTGCGGCCGGGCGCCACCGTGATCGTCGAGTCAACCTCGTATCCAGGGACGACTCAGGAGCAGGTGCTGCCGTGGCTGGAGGACGGGTCGGGATTGATCGCGGGTACCGACTTCCACCTCGGCTACAGCCCGGAGCGGATCGACCCGGGGAACACCACCTGGACCCTGGTCAGTACCCCGAAGATCGTCTCGGGGATCGACGCCGATTCGCTCGCGGCGGTGCAGGCCTTCTACCGCGGCATCGTCGAGCACACCGTGGCGGTCTCCTCGCCGCGAGAGGCCGAACTGGCCAAGATCATTGAGAACACCTTCCGGCACGTGAACATCGCTCTGGTGAACGAACTCGCGATGTTCGCCCACGGCCTCGGCATCAACGTGTGGGAGGCGATCGACGCGGCCTCCACCAAAGCCGTTCGGGTTCATGCCGTTCACTCCCGGGCCGGGGGTGGACGGCCACTGTCTGCCCATCGACCCGTCCTACTTGTCCTGGCGGGTGGAGCGGGCGCTGGGCCAGAGTTTCCGCTTCGTCGAACTGGCCAACGACATCAACGGCCACATGCCGGACTATGTTGTCCGCCGGCTCATGATGGCGTTCAATGCCCGCAGCCGCCCGGTCAATGGATCGCGCATCCTGCTGCTCGGCCTCGCCTACAAGAAGAACACCGGTGACGCGCGTGAGTCCCCGGCCGTCCGGGTCGCGCAGCTGCTGAAGGCCATGGGAGCGGACGTGCGGGCGGCTGACCCGCACGTCGTGGAGACCGCCGTGGTCGACACGGTGGTAGCGCGGGTTGAGCCGACGCCCGAGGAGATCTCCCGCGCCGACGCGGTGGTCCTGCTGACCGACCACGACGCCTTCGACGTCGCCGACATCAGCAACCACGCGAGCTACGTCCTGGACTGCCGCCGGGTGCTGGCCGGCGAGAACGTCGAGACCCTGTGAGGACTGGGCCGGTGCGGGTCATCTGCGTCGCGGGAGCGCGGCCCAACTACATGAAGGTCAAGCCCGTCATGGACGCCCTCGAGGAACGCGGGGCGGATGTCATCCTCGTCCACACCGGCCAGCACTACGACCCTGCGATGAACGACGTCTTCTTCGCCGATCTCGGGATCCGCCCGCCGGACCATCTCCTCGGCGCCGGCTCGGGCAGCCATGCCACCCAGATGAGCCGGGTGATGACGGCGTTTGAACCGCTGGCCGGGCAGGTCCGGCCGGATGTTGTCGTAGTCGTGGGGGACGTGAACTCGACGCTGGCATGCGCACTCGTCACCGCCAGGTCCGGCGCTCTGCTCGCGCACGTCGAGGCCGGCCTGCGCAGCAGGGACTGGTCGATGCCCGAGGAGATCAACCGTGTCGTTACCGACCGGGTGAGTGACTACCTCTTCGCCCCCTCGGCCGACGCGGTGGCCAACCTGGAGGCCGAGGGGTACCGGGACGACCAGATCTACCTGGCCGGCAACGTCATGGTGGACACGCTGCTGGCGAATCTTGGCCGGGCGGTCGAGGGGGACACGCTGCGGCGGCTCGGACTCAAGCCCCGCGGGTACGGCCTGGCCACGCTGCACCGCCCGGCGAACGTGGACGACCCGGCGGTTCTGGCCACATTGCTTCCCGCGCTCGACGAGGTCGCGCGCATGTGCCCGCTCGTACTGCCGGCCCACCCCCGGACGGCGCAACGACTGCGCGACGCCGATCTCTCCCCGCGGGTGCGCGTCATACCGCCCGCCGGTTACCTCGACTTCGTCGCCCTGGAGGCGTCCGCACGACTCGTGCTCACCGACTCAGGCGGTGTGCAGGAGGAGACCACCGTTCTCGGCGTCCCCTGCCTTACCCTCCGGGACAACACCGAGCGTCCGATAACGCTCACCGAAGGCACGAACCAGCTGGTGGGACGCGATCCGGACCGGATTGTCACCGTGGCGCGCCAGGTGCTCGCGGACCCGCCAGCCCGGCGGCGGCCCACCCTGTGGGACGGCCGCGCCGGGCATCGGATAGCCTCGGCGCTGCTCGACGACGAGGGGGCCCAGGAACGACCACGGCCCACGGACGTTGCGAGCGGACCGGATCCGCACCTCCTGGCCCAGGTATCACCGGACGGCCGGTGACCGCTCGTCCCCCCGGCGACGGAACTAGCGGTGACCGGTCATCCGCCCGGCGACGGAACTAGCCGGTGACCGGTCGTCCCCCCCCCCGGCGACGGAACTAGTGGTCTGAAAGAGGAGCCTTCTTCGGCTGCACGTCGAAGGAGCCTCTTACAGACCACTGGCTATTACAGACCACTGGCGACGGCTGGGTTCCTGCCCGCGACCCGTCGGCCGAGGAAGCCCCACAGCATGGAAACCGCCACCACGGCCACGAGTGCGAGCCCGGCAAACGTACGCTTTGGTGAGCCTGCCTGGACGATGGGCCCGGTATCGCCGATGATCTGGGCCGAGATGCGATTGCGCGGCGCCACCCCCGCCTGCGCCTGCCGGGTCGCGAGGAGATGGCGAAGCAACCGCGCCGCGGCGATGAACGTGCGGTGGGCATCGGCCGCGCTCGGCGACGCCGCCGTCAGCGTGGCCAGGGGCCGACTGTAATTCGGATGATCCTCGTTATAGAGGTTGATAAGCACGAGATCGTAGCGGGCGGTTCCGCCTGCTTCACGAATCCTGTGCTGAGATTGCTGGCTCGTCAGGATCTGAGTCATCGCCTCGCCACTCGTGATGACAGACGGGGCAAGCCAGGAGTACGTATTGGGGGCGGCCCAAAATTTTGGCATGGTAAAGATTACGGTCGCGCTCTCGAGATAGGTCGGCGGGGCGCTCTTGATGTCGTATCCCACGCCAGCCGCGAGGACGAGCGCCAGCACTATTGCGGCCAAGCGCAGTCGCTTTTGTGCCGAAATCGGGCGAGGGCTCATTGACCGCCCTCCATCGCATACCCCCATCCGCCGCCTGCCATGGCGATGACTGCAGACATGCTAGGAACGATACCGGAGCGGCGCGACAGGGCAACCATAATCAGCTAAGGCGAGGCACGGGAGCATCTCGTCACTGTAGGCTAAGCCAGATGGGGAGGCCCTGATAACGTCGCCGCCCTGTCCAGGCGGTCATTAGGAATAACGCGGGCGGTAGCATCGGGGCTGCAGATTCAACGCGGGGGCGGGCTTAATGTATTTGTCAGAATCATTTCGTATCTGGCGAAAGCGCCGGTACCTGACCGCGGCGCTCCTCGTGCTGGCGCTGGCCGGCAGCGGCGCCGCGTTGAGTACGCTGCCCCGGACCTACCAGGCGAATTCATCGGTGATCCTGCTCGCGTCACGGACCGCCGCCAGCCCCTATGGCGGGAACCCGTACCTAAGTTTCAGCCCCTCACTTACCCTGGCCGCCGACGCCGTCAGCCGTGAACTCATGGGCCCGGGCACTGTCCTGAGCCTGGCCGCCCGGGGCTTCTCCGCCTCCTACACCGTGGCGCTTGCGCCCTACACCACGACAACAACCGGGTCCGTCCTGCTGGTCACGGTTTCAGGCAGTGACAAGACCAACGTCGAACGAACGCTCTCCGCCGTGACCCGCGGTATCAGCGTGAAGCTGGCACAGTTGCAGGGGAAAGTCACCCGGTACAACCGGATCCGGGCCGCGACGCTCTCCTTCGCTCCCAAGGCGACCCTCAGCGTGAGCCAGACCGCGCGGTCGCTGGTACCCGTCATAGCGCTGGGACTGCTGCTTGCCCTCGGGATCCCGATCATCGTGGACGGGCAGATCACCCGGCGGCGGCTTCGCCAGGCCGCGAAGCCCCAGGAAGCGGTGACGCCAGAAAGAGCCCCAGACCCCGTCGGCCACCTGCTGGACAGTCGGCGTGGCCGCGCTGAGCGGCGGCGCACGCCGGATTTGTCGCCGGCGCACGGCCAGTCAGGGCGAGGCCCCACAGCAGACGGGTAATTGCCGCCGGCGCACGGCCAGTCAGGGCTGGGCCCCACAGCAGACGGGGTAATTGTTGCCGTCGCACGGCCAGTCAGGGCAGCCCCCACAGCAGACAGAAATTGTCGCCACGGCCAGTCTGGGCAGGCCCCACAGCAGACGCGTAAATCTGCCGTCAAGCAGCCAGCAATTCCCGGCGGTCGGCTCGCTGCCGTGCGCGTGCCAGTCTCCAGGCCGCCCCTACACAGCCGAGCAGCAGGAAGCACAGGCCGGGCGCGATCGAGAACGACAGCGCGTCGAACGTACCGAAGCACACGCCAGCGGCCGCCACGGAGGCGGCCAGGCACTGCGCAAGGTCGCGGCTCTGGGCATCGGCCGCCGCGAGCCGAGCGCTCCGAGCTGTGAACCAGCCGGTCACGAAGAGCGCCAGCAGGGCGAGGAGCCCGACCACCCCGGTCTCGATGAGCGAGATCAGGTACTCGTTGTCGACGAAGAAGTACGTCTGCGGGAAGAACGTCTGGAATCCGTGGCCGAACCACGGGTGCTCGGCGATGAAAGGCGCCGCCGCCGAGTAGGCCCCGGTCCGTGACGCGATGCTCGTGTCCGTGCCGATATGACCGAAGAGCGCGCCGAAACTGCGCAGCATGCTGGGCTTGGCCAGCCACACGATGACGAACGAGGCGAGCAGCACGACGTAGGCACGGCGCCGCTCACGTTTCGGCCAGGTTGGAAAGAGCACGATGCCGATTACGGCGAGCCCGAAGATCGCGGATCGTGACACAGTCATCGGCAGCGCTCCCGCGATGAGGGCCGCCCGCAGCCAGCGGCGGGTCCGCAGCGGGGGGGGGCGCGAAGCGAGCCTGATGGATGGCGAGTGGCAGGCTCATCGCCAGCACTGCGGCGAACTCGAGCGGCTGCGCTGCGGTTGCGATGGCCCGGACCAGGCCACCGCGGTTCATCAAGTCGGTGAACTGCGTGTGCAGGGTCAGGCCCGGGATCGAGACGTATTTCGTGGCGTCCACGCCCGTGAAGAATTCGATTATGCCCAGCGCGGCCATGGCCGTGACACACATGACAACCCGGCGGAGCAGGGCTTCAAGCCGGTCCGCCCGGTCGATGCCGTCCGCGGCCAGCAGCAGGACACCGAGCCACCCTGACAGCACGATGAGGCCACGGTCGGCTCCATTCTGCTGCAGGACCGGCATCGTTGTGCGGTTGGCGGCAACGTAGGCCGCCGCGATGGCGCAGCCAAAGAAGATCGCGGCCACCCGGACCGGCTGCGGCCCCCTGTCCTGCGTGATACCGGGGTGTTGGCGCGCCAGCACATACCAGCACAACAGGATGACCGCGAACAAGGCGGCTGGCGCGCCCGCCGCGCCGAACGACCCGACAACGAGTGACGAGGGGATAATCGTCAGCAGGAATACGTAAGCGGTCAGCAGCGTCACCGCGTCGATTCTGCGGGGTGCGGTGCTTACACCGGCCATATTCTGATCCCCCATCCTTATTTCAAGCACTCTCCGCACGGCAGTCAGATAGCGGGCCGCTGGCGCGTTACCGCGGCATCCGCTGGCGCGTTACCGCGGCATCTGCTGGCCGGAGCAGCCGAGTTCACCGGGACGCCGCGCGGGCCTGAGCAGAGCCAGGGCACCGGACCACGACTCCGGGTGCCCGCGCGGCACTCTCGAAAGCTCGTTGGCGACCGCCAGCCAGTAATAGCACCACGAGGCGAGGGCGCCGTGGCGGCGCCGGTAGAGCCGGACCCGGTTGACAATCTGCATCGCGTGCGTCCGGTGGGTGCGGCCGGACTGCCCGCCAATGTGGACGGCGACCGCGCGTGGCTCGTACCGGGTGAGCAGGCCCGCGTCCCGCGCCCGCAGCGCCAGGTCGGTCTCCTCCGAGTAGAGGAAATACGTCTCATCCCAGCCATTCAGCGTGTCGTAGCACTTCCTTGACATCAGCAGGACAGCACCGAGTGCCCAATCCACGTCCCGCGGCCGGGCGTAATCCGACGGCCTTGTGACGTACTCCGAGAAGAGCGCCAGCTTTGTCCGGGTAAGGCCGAGGGCGCGCAGCAGGGTGGGTTCACGCCGCAATGAGAGTTCAAGCGCGCCCTGCGAGGATCGCACCTGCGGTGCCGCAATGCCCACATTCGGTTCCCGCAGAACTGCCAGGAGGGGAGGCACCGATCCTTCGTGCAGGCGAACATCGGGGTTGAGGACCAGGATTGCCTCCGCCGACATTGCCTCGCGCACCCCGCGGTTAATCCCCCCGGCGTACCCGGAATTGGCTGAACACACGACGCGGCATCCTTCCCGCGCCGCAAGAAGCTCGGCGGTCCCGTCGGTTGATCCGTTGTCAACGACGATCACATCAGCGGTGAGCCCATCGAGGGCCGCTGGCAGTGAGTCGAGGAGATCGCCGACGACGTGAGCGCTGTTATAAGTGACGATGACGACGGCGATGTCGGGCGGCATATGCAGTAGCCTAATGCGTGCCGAGGGCACAATGGATGGCCATCGTCAGGGGCCGGCAATCGCAATGGCTGTTTCATAGCGGGTGTTACTGGCCCAAGCGTTCCCGTACCAGACATTGCCGCTCCCCCTGGGGTCGAAGCGCACGATATGCCCGTAATAGCCGCCATGAGGATAGTAGATTCGGATGAACCGGTTGCCGATTATCACTATGTTGTGGGCCGCCGGGCCGCCAGGGTTCTGGCCGCCGTAGATGGTATAGCCGCCGCCCGCCAGCAGGTTGTCCTCGATAACCCGGTTGGCCTGAACGCCGAAATCCTCGAACAGCCCGATCGCGTCGGTCTGGCGGCGGTCGATGAGGATGGTATTGTGCCGCACCGTCAGGAGTGCCGTTTTCCCGCCGTTGGAGGTGACCCCATTGACATGGTCACCCTGGCGGAAGCCCGGGTCATGGATGTAGCTGTCCTCGATGAGCCCCGCCTCCATCTGTACGCCCGTGGCGGTATGCCAGATGTTGTCGCGCAGGACTCTCGTGCCGGCGCTGTCACCATAGATGTCCTTTACCCCGACCATTAGCCGGGCGGCGCCCGCCTCGGGGCTGTGGATATCCGAGTCCTTGATCGTTACGTCGTGGGCGTGCTGGAGTCCGACCCCAGGTCTCTGCCCGCTAACCTCGATTCCCGGTCCAGGAATTAGGTTGAGGTTTTCCGGGCTGGCTGGTCAGCGTGGCGGAAAGCGGAAGCGCAGGGTGCGGCCGGCCCACCAGGGGATGGGGACCTCGAGGTCGGCGAACCCGGCGTCGATGAGCGCGGGGTGGTGGCTGCGCAGGTGCAGCGCGCAGGTGACGTGGTCGCCGGCGATGTGGAGGGTGCCGGTGGCGTCGAGGAAGTCGCGCCAGATCTTGTCGGGGGTGGCGGTCTGGTAGCGGGACAGCTTGAGGGCGAGCAGCCGGTAGAGGTTGCCGGCGACCACGGTCAGCGTGGTGTCGAGGTCGACGTTGAGCGGGACGCCGCTGGTGAGGGCGTCGAGGTGGAACCCGCCGATGTAGGCGTCCAGCTCGTTTTCGACCATCATCCGCTCGGCGTAGCGGGCGAACAGGTCCCTGGCCGGGGTGGCCAGGTCGTGGGTGATCAGCAGGGTGGGCTCGTCGCGGCCGATGTTCTTGACTGCGATCTGGCGGACCCGGGAGCTGACGCCGGTGAGCTTGACCATGTCCTCGTGCAGGCGGGGCCGGCGGTACCGCCCGGCGCGGGCGATGGTGACGGTCTTCCACGCCGAGGCGGGCAGGGCCGCGAGCCGGGCGAGCTCGCTCTTACCGCGCTGGCGCAGGGTGAGCCAGGCGATGCCGCGGCCGGTGAGCTGCTCGAGGATCTTGTAGGTGGTCAGCTGGGAGTCGAAGACCAGCATGCCGGGCTCGGTTCCTGTCGCCTGCTGCCAGTAGTCGGCGAAGGCGATGATCTCGGCTGCCTGCTCGGCCTTGGTGATGTCGGCGTTGGCGTACACCATCTCGCTGCTGGCGTGGTCTTGGGCGAAGAAGGTGAGCACGGCGCGGGTGCGCTGGGAGCGGCGGGGCACGTAGTGCTTCTCCAGCTGCGCCTGGGTGCCGTGGTGGCGGATGGCGTGGAAGTCGCAGTTGAACCCGTCCTCGCCGGTAGCCAGCCCGAGCGGCCGCAGCGCGGCGACCAGGCCTGATAGCAGTTTCTGGTTACAGTCCCGGCGGACTCGCCAGGAGTAGGTGCCCAGGTGGGTGGCCTTGGGCAGGGCGGTCAGCCCGAGGGTGAACGCCAGGCCCTCATCGTCGGTGAGCGAGCCGACGTGGTGGATGCGGGCCTTGCGGGCGCACTTGGCCAGCAGCAGCGTGCCCACCGACTGCCATGATGACAGCGCCCGGGTCGAGGGGTAGCCAGCCGCGCGGACCAGCCCGGGCAAGCCCAGCCCGGCCATGGCCGGGAACAGCAGCAGCAGCCCGGCGTGATCACAAGGCAGGGACGCCGGGCCCTCCGGCCAGCCGGTCAGCTTCGCGGCCTTGACCACGTCCAGGCGGGCCGGCGGGCCGCGGCGGCCCTCATCGCGGCGGGGCAGCCGGGGAAGGCCCTCGGCCTGGAGGACCTGCCAGACGGTCTGCGCCGCGATGGGCAGCCCCTCGGCAGTGAGCGCGGCGGCGATCTCGGTCACCGAGTGCCCGGCCGCGCGCAGGGCCAGCACCCTGACCCGCAGCTCGCCGGTGGCCTTGCGCGGGCCCTTCGGGCCCGGCTGGGGGTCGGTGAACAGGCTCAGCCTGCCGCGCCGCAGCAAGGTGGCCATCTGATGGACGCTGGCGGTGGAGTAGCCGAACCGGTCGGCGACCTCGGCCGCGGGCATGTCCTCGGTGAAGTAGGCGCGCAGCGCCTCATACCGGCGCTGGGAGGACCCGGCCGGACGGAAGAAGTAGTCCGCGCCCGCTCTCACCTCAACTGATCCTGACAACCTATAACCTGATATGACAGAGCTATAATCACGCACGTCCGTGGAGGGCGCACACCAGCGCGTCAGTGAGATCTATGTAACCTGCGCCCCTGGCCCAGCGCGGACATCCGGCCCCAGCCGGGCACCACGGAACCGTGACACCCAGCAGCCCCCGGATAGTTCCGGGTAATCAGTTGAAGACAGACACGGCCAGCTAACCCGCGTTCCCTCTACCAGCCGAAACTGCCGGCAGCCCCGGCAGCCCGCGGTACCAGATCGACCTCAGACCACCCGCCGGGAATCGAGGCTAACCACGATCCGCACATCCTTGATCGTTACGTGGGACGCGGCCACGCTGACGCTGTAGGGGATGTACAGGCCGCTCAGCACCGCACCGTTGCCATCTACCTGCACCCAGCCGCGAGGGTCGAAGTGCCAGCCCGGCCCGCTGGAGATCTGGCCGGGGACCGACCGCAGCACCACCCCCGCCGGAACTCCCGTGGTCGCCGCGTCCGGGAACCCGCACGGGTGCCGACCATCCCGGCACCCGCCCGGCGCCGGGGCGGATCCGGATGCGGATGCGGATCCGGGTGCGGGCCGAGGCGCTGATCCCGTGGTCCGATGGGGGCGCAGGGTCAGCGTCAACAGGGCGGCCGCCAGGGCGAGGGCGAGGGCAACGGCAACGCCGAGGCCGATTCGGCGGGCCTTCACCGGATTCTGGTTTCTGTGAGGGCGTGTCTCGTGGATCTTGGCCGTCGCGAGCGGCTGTCCGGGGGGCTCGATGCGCTCCTTCCGGGGTGGTCGATGTGACATCGGGTCCCCTCCAGGGTGCTCGATGTCACATCGACTCCTTCCTGCCGGTGTCGGGCTCGGAGTTGTTGCTGGCGGGGCCCCCGGCGCGGCCGCTGCCGCGATGAGCGGTGGCGGCCGGATCCCAGCGCAAGGCGGCGACGGTGGCCCGGTACACCGGTGCGGCGGCGCTTCCCTCCCCGTCCACGGGGAAGTTCGCGATGACGTCCAAGGACGCGGGCAGCGGTCCGGTCGTTTCCTGCGGGACGGGCTCCGGGCGCGGCGCATCGTCCTGGAACGCCGGTGCGTCGGCTGGCTCTCGCGGGTCCTCCCCCTCGCCAGGCGCCCGCCCGGTCAACGCGGGCAGATCCGGGACGGTCCGTGCCGCGGCCACGAGCTCCGGCATGACGGCCTCGGCCGACGTCGCCGCTGAGTCCGGCGCGGGCGCTGAGCTGCCCGGCCCCTGTTGACCAGCAAGTGGCCGCAGCATGGCGAACACCTTCCGCATCCGGGCGATGAGCAGTCCGATGACGGCAAGCAACGCCAGGCCGCTGGCCGCGAGGGCCGTCAGGTAGTTCGGCGCCACCCTCGCCGCGCCCGCGGCGGCCAGGCCCGCCACGGCCGCACCCGTGAGGGGCAGCCACAGCCGCGCGCCCAGGGTGCGCCGCCGGATGCCCACCCTCCTCAGCTCGTGGAGGTACCAGGGGAGGATCACGCAGGCAGCGACGGCGACTTCGGCCGCACTGACACCGCCGATCCCCCCTGCGTGGGCCGCCGCGACGAGCGCCGGGATCAGCACGACGAGCCACGCCAGCTGAACAGTGAAGACGACCCGGGTTCGGGCGAGCACCACGAAGTAGTCGTAGGTCAGCTCGAAGAAGATCCGCAGGGCGGCGAGAAGGGAAAGCCACACAAGCGCCTGAGCCGCATAGAGCCAGCGCACGCCGTAGGCGAATCCGATCAGCGGCACCGCTGATCCGCTGATCATCAGGCACACCGGAAGGGTCACCGCGCCGAGCAGGGCGGCCGCCGACAAGAAGCCCCTGCGCATGGCCGTCTGGTCATGCTGGAGGCGCGAAAACGTGGCCGGGGCGACGCTGCGGACCGGCCGCGAGAAGATGGTGACCGGCCACGCCGCGAGGTTGGCCGCGAGCACGTAGAAACCAAGCGCGGTGGCGCCGAGCATGCGGCCGACAACGAGTTGGTCCACGTTGGTGACGGCGAACACGATGATGGCCGATCCGGCGAGCGGAGTCCCGTACCGCAGCAGCGCACGTGCCCGGGCCCGGTCGAAACCGAAGCGCAACGGCTCGGGCGCGAACGCCACATACAGGCCACAGGCAGCCACGGCGCCGGTTATCCGGCCGAGCGCCAGGCTCATCGCGCCGAGCCCCGCCCAGGCCAGGCCCACGGACACGGCCGCGCCGAGCCAGTTGTTGACCTGGTCCGCGATCATCTTCCGGTCTTGGCGGAAATGCCGCTCCAACAATGCGACCGGCGTGGCAGTCACCCCGTCCAGGATGACGCTGAGTGCGAGTACCCGGATGACGCCGGTCGCCGCGGGCGCCCCCATGGCCGCGGTGTAGGCAGGCGCGCCGACGAAACAGCCGACGTAGACGGCGACGCTGGAGACCACGGAAATGGTCGCGACGGTCGGCGCGATCTCGGCCGGATCGCCAGGCCAGCGGACGATGGCCAAGCCCACCGAGAGGTCGTTGAAACTCAGCACGGCCAGCAGCGCGACCCACGCGACAGCGTAGGTGCCGAACGCGTGCGGGCCGAGAAGCCGGGCGAGCACGATCCCGACCCCCATCGTGCCGAGCCTGCCCAGCGCATTGCTGGTGAAATTCCAGCCCAGCGCCCGGCTCGCCCGGCCCGCCAGGGTGCCCTGGTCCGCCAGCCGGAGCCTCATGCTGGAGGACATCCCACGAGATCCACCTCAGTTCGGCGCCATGTTTAGGAACACGATATCCATTCACGGGAAAGTATGCCGGCTTACCCCGGATAAGTTCGGCACCGGTGTGGTCGAATGTCGCTCTGTCCCGGTTGCTCATGAATTTAATACTTATATCTAGCTAATAGTCGAAAAGACAGGAGCGCAATCCTCGTGGATTTCTGAATTACTCTCCTCGTGTGCCAGAATTCCCGCACACATGCCGCCGTCGTCGTCCATACTTTTCCGGTGTGACGACCGTCGTGATTCCCGCGCATAACGAGGGCCAGGTGATCGGGCGCCTGCTCGGGCAACTTGTTCCCGCCGCGCCCCCGGGCGAGCTGAGAGTAATTGTCGTCGCCAACGGCTGCACCGATGACACGGCCGAGGTGGCGGCTTCTTTCGGCCCCCGTGTCCAGGTTCTGTCCATTCCAGTCGCCTCCAAGCACGAGGCGCTCGCGGCCGCGGACAGCGCGACCAGAGATTTCCCGCGGGTCTATGTCGACGCGGATGTCGAACTGCGGACCGAGGACGTCCGGGCGCTGGCCGCCGCGCTCCGGGAGCCCGGGGTGCTCGCCGCGGCCCCGGAACGGGTGCTGGCCCTGGCCGGGAGGCCGTGGCCGGTGCGCTGGTTCTACGACGTCTGGACGCGGCTGCCGGAAGTCCGGCGCGGGCTGTGGGGCAGGGGCGTGATCGCTTTGGATGAGTCGGGCCAGCGGCGTGTCGCCGGCCTGCCGCCGCTTCTCGCGGACGACTTTGCCGCCTCGCTGGTGTTCGCCCCGCACGAGCAGAGCATCGTGACTGGTGCGCATGTCGTGGTCCACACGCCACGGACGTTTGGGGACTTGCTGCGCCGCCGGGTCCGCGCCGCGACGGGGATTGCCCAGATCGAGCGGGCAGAGCGTCTGCCCCGCATTACCTCGCGAACGCGGATGTCTGACCTGGCCGAGATCATCCGTAGCGAGCCGCGGATGGCTATGCGGGTCGCGTTCTTCCTGTCGGTGGCCGTTGTGTCCCGGCTGCGGGCACGTCGCGCGGTGGGGCGAGGCGACTACTCCACCTGGCTGCGGGACGAGAGCAGCCGCCACGGCTCGGCGGCCCGCGCGACCGGTGGCCACGCCCCAGGCGAGGGACGGCAACCCGAATGTCTCTGATCCCGTCTGCGCCCGGTCAGTGGGACGGGTTGCTCGTGCTCTGTGCGGCGAACAACTACGACGGCGCCAAGGTGGCCGACTGGCACTTAGCGGCGCAACTGTCCAGGCTGGTTCCGGTGCTCTATGTCGACCCGCCGATGTCACGGCTGACCCCGGCCCGGCATCCCGAAGCGGCCGGCGCGCTGCGGAGCCCGCGGCTGCGGCTGCAGAAGCCGGGCCTGGCCCGGCTCACACCGGTGGTGCAGCCTTTCCCATCCCGGCGCGGCGCAGCCGGGATGACCAGCGCCCTTACCCGTCGCTACCTCGGCCGGGCCACTGCCCGGCTGGGCGGCCGGGTCCGGGCCGTCATCTCCGGCTGGCCGCAGTATCCGGTGTTCGGCAGCTGCGCGGAGCAGGTCCGCGTCTACTGGGCTCAGGACGACTTCGTCGGGGGGGCCGACCTGCTCGGCTTGAACGCCAGGCTGCTCGACCGGCGAGAACGGCGGGTCGCCGCCAGTGCCGACCTCGTCGTGGCGGCCAATCCGGTCGTGGCCGATATCTGGCGCAGCCGTGGACTCGACCCGGTCCTCGTTCCCTACTGTACCGACGTGGATGCCTACCGCGATATCGAGCAGGCCCCGGTGCCATCCGATGCCTGGCTCCCGGCCCCGGTCGCCGGCTTCGTCGGCCGCATCAACGATCGCACGGACCTGAGCCTGCTTGAGGCCATCGCTGACCGGGGCCGGTCCCTCCTGCTGGTCGGCCCGAAGGACCCCGTCTTCGAGCCGGAACGGTTCGACGCCCTGCGGCGACGGCGCAACGTCCGCTGGGTCGGCCCGAAGCCCTTTGAGGCCCTGCCCGGCTACTTCCGGGTGTTGGACGTGGGCGTGGTGCCCTACCGGGATAGCCCGTTCAATCGCGGCAGCTTTCCCCTGAAGACACTGGAGTACCTGGCCGCTGGCCGGGCCGTGGTAGCCACCGATCTGCCTGCCGTCCGCTGGCTCGCGACCGACCTGGTCAGTGTCGCCACCACGCCGCCGGCCTTCGCCGATCAGGTTGACCGCTTCTTGGCCCAGCCCAGGACGCCGGACATGCTGGCGCGCCGCCAAGCGTTCGCAGCGCGTCACAGCTGGGCCCGCAGGGCCGCCGATATTAACGAAGCCATCGCCGGCCGGTGAAGCAGCCATCCAGACGCATGCAGACCGAATACAAGAAACACAGCTATGAACGTTCAAAACGGATTTTTGCACCCGAGTCATTCACGCGGTCATCCGGCCGACATGGTTGCCAGGAACAGCCGTGCGGCTCACCCCCCAAGAAGGCGGCGTACCTTGAAATGTTATCTTGACCTGGCCGAAAAGTGCTGCGAGCTATTAGCGGTACCGAGCCAGCATAATTTCGGCAGGTTTCCGCAGGGTTGCTCCTTTATCCGGACGATATTGGACACGCCCGAGGCTCAGCCGCGGAACCGGGGGTTATTTATTTGAGGTGGTCGCCATGCCGCGCGGGGATGCAGCGGCGGGCGAACAAAAGCACGAAGGAGTGCGGGGGACGGAATGAGCGTGACCGGCAACACTGTCGATGCTGACTGCCCTCCGGAGGTCCGCGGCCGTCGGCCGCGCTGGGTACGAGGGCATGGACGGCCGGCTATCTTCGCCGGGCAGCCCTGGCTGACTGCGTGTGTGCGTTCACGGCGGGCGTGCTGGCGGCTCAGATCCGCTTCGGGGGCCACGGCTACCTGCCGATCGATTACCTCGCTTTCACCGTCGCGCTGCCTATCTTGTGGTGGGCGGCAGTGCTGCTGGCCGGCGGGTATGACGACCGGTTCATCGGGCTCGGCTCTGATGAGTTCCGCCGTGTCCTCAATGCCGCGGTGAGCCTGACCGCGGGGGTGGCCGTTTTCTCCTACGCGGCCAAGCTCAATCTCAACCGCGGTTACATGGTGATCGCCCTGCCATCAGCGACCGTCCTCGACCTGACGGTCAGGTACTGGCTCCGCAAGCGCCTGCACAGGCTGCGCCGGCGTGGCTCCTGCACCCGGCGGGTGGTCGCGGTCGGCCACGCGGCCGCGGTCGCCGACCTGGTGACCACGCTGCGCCGGGACAGCTACCACGGCCTCTCAGTGGTTGCCACCTGCCTGGCCGGCGCAGCCGAGGCGGATGACGTGGCGGATGTCCCGGTGGCTGGTGAACTGGGTAGCATCACGGCCGCCGTGGAGCGGTTCGGCGCCGACACCGTGGCGGTACTCGCCTGCCCCGAGATGGACGGCATGCGCCTGCGTGAACTGGCCTGGGAGCTGGAGAAAACAGGCACTGACCTATGTGTCGCGCCGGCCTTGCTGGACGTCGCCGGTCCGCGGACGACGATCCGCCCGGTTGCCGGGCTGCCGCTGCTGCATGTCGACCACCCAGAGTTGGCCGGGGGAAAGCAGGTCCTCAAGAGCGTGTTCGACAAGGCTTTCGCCGCGTCCGCGCTGATCCTGCTCGCGCCACTATTCGCCGCGATAGCGCTGGCGGTCAGGTTCGCCGACCATGGCCCGGTGTTCTTCCGTCAGACCAGGGTCGGCAAAGACGGCCGTGACTTCACCCTCTACAAGTTCCGGACCATGGTGATGGACGCCGAACAACGTAAGCACGTGCTCGCCGCGCACAACGAGGCGAGCGGGTCGCTGTTCAAGATCCGCCGGGATCCGCGGGTCACCCGCCCAGGGGCGTGGCTGCGCCGCTGGTCCCTCGACGAGCTTCCCCAGCTGGTCAACGTACTCCTTGGTGACATGTCCCTGGTCGGGCCCAGGCCAGCACTGCCCGAGGAGACCGCCCGCTACGGCGACCACATGCGGCGCAGGCTCGCGGTCAAACCGGGCATCACCGGCCTGTGGCAGGTCAACGGCCGGTCAGACCTCCCATGGGAGGAAGCGGAAAGACTCGACGTCCGCTACGTCGAGAACTGGTCGTTCGCTCTTGACCTGCAGATTCTCTGGAAGACCTGGTCGGCGGTCGCCCGCGGGTCGGGAGCCTACTAGCGGTCTGTGCCTTGGACCCGTGAAAGGCCAGTGTCACCTGCCTGTCGGTGATGGCAGGTGACGCTGGCGGGCGGTGACGCTGGCGGGCGGTGGTGTGGGTGTGGGTGGTGTGGGTGATGTGGGTGTGGGTTTGGGTGGTGTGGGTGACGTGGGTGGTGTGGGTGGTTCAGTGGGTGGGTGGGGGTGGTGGTTAGGGGGCGGGGATGGCCAGGCCGGTGGTGTCCCAGGTGTTGGCGGTCCAGGTGTTGCCGGTTCCGGTGGAGCTGTAGGCGGCGGCGGG
>DASWFT010000140.1:0-2393 GCA_036394075.1 Streptosporangiaceae bacterium | reverse complement strand
GGCTGTTATGAGTTCGCCTGCTACCGGATAATGCCTGGCCGTACCGTTTTGTCCGCGGCTCCGCCTATTTCGGTGCCGACCGGTACCGGGCACTGCCAAATAGTGCCGCGACATCCGAGCAAACATCGAGCAAACATGAGGCGGGGCTTTCGGGTCAGGTGAATCGTAACAGGGGTCATGCGGGACTGGATCGATTCATGAGTCCGAGGGAGCCGCGGATACAATCCGTAATTAACGCTGCGTGCGGGGCGGGAAATCGGAGCGGTGAGTCGGCTCTGGGTACGGACGCCGTTCCCCGACCGGCTTGCCTGGCTGACCTGGATTGCCCTCGCGGTGGCGACCGCCAGGCTGCGCCGGTCAGGCTACTTTCCAGCTCCGGTCGCCGAGCCGGGCGACCACGTCGATGCTTCCGCCGAGTGCGGCGACGTAGGCGCGCACGACGTCGATGCCGGAGATCTCGCCGTGCTCGATCTTGGAGATGCGGGCCTGGGACACGCCGAGAGCATCGGCCAGCTCGGCCTGGGTCACCCCGGCCGTGGTGCGCATCTCGGCCAGCTGGTGTCCGCGCACATACGCTTCCCGGCGCTCGCGGGCTGCGGCCTTGCCGGCCGCATGCTCGCCGCCGGTTCGCGGGTCAGCCGCGCGGCCCTTGGCCTTGACGTCACTCCACTTGGCGTAGCCGCTGCTCATCGGTTCCTCGCTTCCTCTGCTTCCAGCTCGATCAGATGCTGGGTGAACCGTTCGTCCGCCAGCGGGATGGCCTCGCGGTACCAGCCATCCCAGTTTCCTGCCTTGTCGCCGGCGACCAGGAAGATCGCCTCGCGCCTGGGGTCGAACGCGAACAGCAGCCGTATCTCCGACGTGCCGGATGACGGCGGCCGCAGCTCCTTCATGTTGTGGTAGCGGCTGCCCTTGACCCGGTCAGCCAGTGGCCGCCGCAGGGCAGGGCCTTCGGCGGCGAGCTGGTCGATAGCATCCTCGATGAGATCGGCGGTCTCGGGTCGTTCTTGCAGAGCGCCAGATACCACGACTCGACCTCGGGATGGAGGCTCACCTCCCACGCCATGCTCGGATTATAACCTATCAGTCATGTCCGGCCGGATGGGTTCTGGCGGCCGGGCAACGGGGACTTGAGCGTGGTTCACTCTGTTCGCGGGAGACTGGGCGCTTGGTGTCGGGGTGATGCGCCGGGGGTCGGGGAAGCTGAGGCTGGTGTATCCGGGGGCCCGGCCGGCCAGTGTTGCGGCGAGTACGCCGGTGGCGGTGTCGTGGTAGTCGTGGATCTCGGCGGTGGCCTTGCCGGGGTAGGGGCGCAGGATGCGCCCGGCGTACTGGACGAGCCGTCCTTTCCACCTGACCGGGGCGGCGAGGAACAGGGTGTCGAGGATCGGGCAGTCGAAGCCTTCCCCGGCGTATGGCCCGGTCGCCACGACCAGCAAGGGCGGGCTGCCTGGCTGGGGTTGCAGGCGGGTCAGGGCAGCGGAGCGGCTCTTGGCGTTCATGCCGCCGCGCAGCACAACAGGGTCATAGCCCAAGCTCCGCAGGACGTCGGCGAGTTTCGCCAGGTGCGCGATCCACTGGGTGAGCACCAGGCAGTGGCGGCCCCTGGCCAGGGCTGCGGTCACGTCGGCGGTGATCTGGCGGGTACGGTCGTCGTCGGCGGCCAGGTCCCGGTAGATGGTGGCCATCCCGCCCGGCGCTTGCGGGTCGGCGTCGCCGGTGTAGCAGTAGGTGGTCGGGTGCACGTGCAGCACGGGAACCGGCCGGCTGGGTGCGCTTGGCGGGGTGACGTCGGGCAGAGCGAGGGTCTCGCGGTCGCCGTGATCGTGGTCCCGCTCGCGCGGATGGACGATGGTGTGCCGGATCTCCCCGACTTGCCAGGCGATGAGGTCATCGAGCTTGTCGCGCCGGTACGGGGTGGCGGTGAGGCCGAGCCAGTGGCGAGCCGGGATCTGCCTGACGGCATCCTCGAAGGCCGCCGCGGGGACGTGGTGGCATTCGTCAGCAACGACCAGTCCGTAGCCTGCGGTCAGCTCGCCGACATCGGTGCGCCGGGCCAGCGTCTGCAAGGTGGCGATGTCGATGGTGCCGCGGAGCTTGGCCCGGCCGCCGCCGAGCTGGCCGGGCTTGATGCCGAGGAACTCGCTGACGCGGGCCCGCCACTGGTCGGCCAGGGCCTTGCGGTCGACCAGGACGAGCGTCGAGGTGGCGTGCGCGGCGATCACCGCGCAGGCGACGACCGTCTTGCCGGAGCCTGGCGGCGCGACCAGCACACCCTGCTCGTGGCGGGCTAGCTCGCCGGCGGCCTCTTGCTGGCTGGTGGTCAACGTGCCGGTGAAAGTGAAGTCATGATGGGTTCCCGGCGACCGCTCGTCGGTTACCTCCAGCCTGCT
>DASWFT010000139.1:0-2993 GCA_036394075.1 Streptosporangiaceae bacterium | reverse complement strand
TCAGGGTTCGGTGAGGTGCACCCACCGCGACTCCGACGGCCTGCGTTCGGTGTCGACCACGTTGAGCATCCACCAGCCGGGAGGTGCCAGGCTGGGCTCGCCGGGGATGCTGATCCGGACCGTACACGGCCCAACGATGGTGAAGGCGAGATCGACGACGCGTTGCTCGGTGTCGCAGGAATGGGTGGTGGCCATCGGGCGGATCAGCTGTACCCATTGGAGGGTGCCAGCGCTCGGTGTCCGCAGTTCGTAATGACCCCCGTAGCTGACTTCAGTGGGGGCGTCCTCGATGAATGGCCGCTGGCCACGGAACAGGTACGGCGGGTGGAAGATCTCGATCCGTAGTTCGTCGTCGCCCCGGTCCGGGTTCGAGCCCGCGGTCGCGACCCGGCCGTCGGGCAGCAGCAGGGCGACCGAGTGGTAAAACCGCGGCACCGTCGCGATCGCAGCGGCCGACCAGGCGCCGGCCTGCGGGTCATAGATTTCGGCCTCGAGCACGGGCCCGGACTCGGGGCTGGACCCGCCGCCACTGACGAAGATGGTGCGGTCGGGGAGAAGAACGGCGTTGAGCCGGGTCCGGCCGTGGATCATCGGGCTGGCCGGCGTGTAGGCCGGGTTCGGCACGGTGAGGTCGGCGATGTCAGCGTTGGCGATCGCCCCGGCACCGCCCCACCCGCCCATCACCATCACCCGCTGATCCTGCGCGGGCGGCAGCAGCACACTCGCGGCCTGATCGCGGTTGCCAGCCAAGCTCAGGCCCGGGACCGGGGTGGCAGCGCCGGTGCCGAGGTCGAGATTCTGACCACCCATCACGGTGTTGCCAAGCGAGGCCCCGGTGAAGAACAGGCGCCCGTCACGCAGCAGGAACAGGTGCGGGTAAAGCGGCCAGCCGGGTGTGCGCAGATGCGGTGTCGCGTTCCAGGTGCCGGTGCCCTCGTCGAAGATTTCGGGCACCGTGTTCAGGCCGGTCCCGGCCTGGTTGGTTCCAGAGAAAGCCATGACCGTGCCGTCGCCGATCGAGACGAGGGTGGGGTACCACCGGCCGTCGGCCATGCCGGCGGTGTTGGCCCAGCTCTCGGTGGCGGGGCTGAACAGCGCCGCCTCCGGCGCACCCTGCCACGGATTGTCGTAGTTCTTGGTACCTCCCGCCGCGAGCAGGCCGCCACTTGGCAGCGTCGCCTGGCCAGCACAGAACACGTCGTAGGAGATCGGCACCGGCGTAAAGCTGCCCTGCTCGTAGTCCCACAGCACCGACCCGTAGGTGTGGGCATCGTGACGTGGCGGGTAGTTGCCGGATCCCGAGAAGATCAGCACTTTGCCGGTGTGGAGCAGGGCGAAATGCACCGCCAGGGTCACGGAGTCGCAGGCGAGCATCTCCCATGCGCCCTTGGCCGCCGCCTCGGCGAGGATCTCGTCGACGCTCGCCATGCCGGAGCCCGTTCCGGGCATGGGCATGCCGGCCATCCCGCCGCCATCCATCCCCGCCATGCCTGGCATCTCCGGGTTTTGCTGGGTGGTGGCGCAGGGCAGCGTCCCGTCCACGTCGGCGCAGCAATTGCCGTCGTCGTATGGCAGCTCGATATCCAGCGCCGCCAGTACCTTCTCGGTCACCCAGATCCGCGCACGGGAACGGACCAGCCCGGCCAGGCCGAGCATCATGTGCTCTTCCAGGTGACAGTGGAACAAGAAGTCACCGCGGATGGGGACCTGACAGGCACCCCTCGGTTTGCGCCTGCGCTCTTGCAGATCCTCCAGCACGTCGGGAAGCCAGAGCGCGGGCGGGACCTCGGTGTCGATGGTGAACGACTCCACCGGGCTGAGCGGATGCACATCGATCGCGCCGCCGGGAGGTGCAGGCAGCCGCCAGCGTGCTGAGTGCGGGTGGAAGTTGTGCCAGGTGTCATTGACGTCCATGTTGAGCAGGTACCAGCGCAGCCGCTGGCCCGGCTCAGCCACGATGGTCGGGGTGTTGCCGACATAGCTGCGGCCGTTGAGGCAGAACGACGCCGCGCCGCCACCGCCGGCGAACACGATGTGCTCATGCTGCCCGCTGTTAAACCACGTCACCGTCCCGCCAGGCGCCACCGTCTGGGCCGATGGCGAGAAGAAGTTGTCCCCGATGATCACGCTGGTCGCAGCCAGTGCGCCGTTCTGCACGGTGATGGTGCCAGCCATCGTCACGCCGTGGATCTTGCAGTGGTACGGGTAGCTCTGCTGGACAGTGCCGAAGGTATGTGAGTAGCTCGCGCCGTTGGCCAGCGCCGGGCTCTCGAAGCCATCAACGGCCACATCGCCGGCCAGCTGATGGACGAACATCGGGATTTCATGATCCACGCGCGGCGCGTCCGGATCCCGGACGATCAGGGCACCGAACAGGCCGCGGTTGATCCAGCGCTGCACCATCTGGTGGTGGTCGTGGAACGCCCACACCCCGACGGTTTCCCCCGTTACCCGGAACCGGTAGGTCCAGCTACCGCCCGGATGTATGTCGTCACTGCGCGCGCCGTTCTTAGCTTGCACGCCGAGCGGCCACGCGCCGTCGGAGTCGATCCCATAGCGCAGCCCGTGCATGTGCAGGCTGTGGCAGTTGCCCATGTCCGCGTTGCGGACGTGGATGGCGACGGTATCGCCCACATCGGCGAACAGAACCGAGGCAGGCACCCGCCGGTCCCAGGGCGGCTCGTTCACGTCCGCCGCGACCAGCGGATCGGTGACCGGCATCGTGTACGCAGCGTCGTGGTATCGGCGGTACACCATCGCGTCGAACGTCGAGCCGAAGATCTCCTCCGGCGTCACCCGGCCGATCTCATGACCAGGGCTTCGCATGCAGTCGCGGCCGTAGTGCCGTGCGCACCTGATCGGCGCCAGCGGGCTGTAAGCCGAAACCGGCTCGATCTGCAGGAAATACTCGCGGTGCGCCATGGCGCCCCCCTCCGCCAACGGACTCCCCGCCTCTGGATGCTCCGCTCCTTCGCAATCCATGTCAACGGCTG
>DASWFT010000138.1:0-2440 GCA_036394075.1 Streptosporangiaceae bacterium | reverse complement strand
CTTCACATCGAACTGCTTGAGCCGCCGCAGCACAGCCGACCCGATCCGGCCCGCAGCAACCGTGCCGACCGCCATGCCCTCCAGGTCATAGGACCGCTCGACACAGTCCGCGATGTTCCAGCCGCCCCTGACCGCCCAGCCGTAGGAGGGGATGTAGTTGCGTACCAGCGACAAGATCATCATCACCACGTGCTCGGAGACGCTGATGCTGTTGGAGTAGGTGATCTCGGCGATCGTCAGGCCCGCTTCGCTGGCGGCCTGCAGGTCATAGTGATCCGACCCGATCCCGGCGGTGATCGCCAGCTTCAGGTTCTTGGCCTTGGCCATTCGCTCCCGGGTCAGGTAGGCGGGCCAGAACGGCTGCGAGATCACGATGTCGGCATCGGGCAGTTCACGTTCGAAAACCGAGTCGGGGCCGTCCTTGTCGGAGGTGACCACGAGCGTGTGACCGGCCGCCTCCAGGAAGGGGCGCAGGCCCAGCTCGCCCGACAAGCTGCCCAGCAGCTCCCCGGGGGTGAAGTCGATGGCATGCGGGCTCGGTGTCGTCTGGCCGCCCGGGTAGGAAGTGATCTGCGGGATCTCGTCCCGGGCGTATGTCGCCGGGTACCCATCGACCGGATCGTCGTACAGCACGCACAGCACCTTTGCCATCGTCGGCTCCTGACTCTGGGGGATGTGGCGAGATCGTACTGCTGATCCACTCTGTACTCATACGGGCCAGAGCAGGCAGGACGGTCTGCCATCGAGGGTGTGTAGAACCGTCGGCCATACCAGCCAGAGTTGTGCGTGCCGAAAACCTATGCCACCAGGCGATATTCATGAATCACGCCTCCGGCGCGGTCGCGCCGCCGGACACGGAAGTGGTCCAGGTCGGTGACGCCATCTGGCAGCGGGCGAAGCGGCGCGGCCTGGTTCAGGGTGCGGTGCGGCCGGTGCGTGTTATAGAAATCCTCGTACTCGCGCAGGACGGTCATCAGGTGGCGCTGGTTCCAGATCAAGGTCCGGTCCAGCAGCTCACGCCGGCAGCTGCCGACCCAGCGTTCCATGATCGAGTTCATCCGGGGCGCCTGAACAGCGCAGCGGACCACCCTGGCGCCAGCGGCCCGGAAGACCGCGTCGAACGCGGCGGTGAAGCTGGCGTCCCGGTCATGCAGTACGAACTTCACGCCCATCCCCGCGTCTTCCAGGTCCATCAGCAGGTTCTGGGCCTGCTGCACTACCCAGGACTGGACCGGATGTTCGGTGGCTCCGAGGATCCGGATGCGGCGGGTGCCGTGCTCGATGACGACCAGGACGTAGACCTTCGTGCCGTTGAGCAGGTCGGCGGTGAAGAAGTCCAGCGCCAGGATCACCTGCGCCTGGGACCGCAGGAACGCCGCCCAACCCGGGCCGTCCCTGCGCGGAGCCGGGCTGATGCCAGCATCCTTGAGGATCTGCCACACCGTGGACGGCGCCACAATGATGCCGAGCCTCGCGAGCTCGCCGTGGATCCGGCGGTAGCCCCAGGACTCGTTCTCCCTGGCCAGCCGCAGCACCGCCGACCGCACCGTGCGATGCGTCGCCGGGCGCCCGGAGCGGACCCGGCGCGACCGGCGCGCCCACCGGCGGCGGACGATGTCGCGCTGCCAGCGCAAGATCGTGCCGGGAGTGACGATCAGCCGCATCGCCGCCAGGCGCTCCGCCGGCACCGTCCCCGCAAGCAGCGCCAGCCACGCCCGGTCCGGCCACGTCAAACGCGAATAAGCGCCAGGCCGCTCACGCTCAGCCACAGCGAGCTGATGCCGCAGCATAAGGATCTCGGCGTCCTTCCACCACCACTCCCGCCGCGACAAGCCCAGCAGCGGGACGGCACGGGTGACGATCAAGAAGATAAGCTTCAACCCCACAAGCCGGAGATCATCCCACGCCCTGGCAGTCCCCGCGCGGAGCCGAACAGCCAGCGGTAAGCGCAGCATCCGGCCAGGTGGCACAGGTTTTCGGCACCTACAGGCCAGATCCCACCGCTCGCAAGTCGATGGAACTCGCCTACAGCCGTGCCATCGCGTGCCGATTAGCTAGCTGACCGCAGCGCGCAAGTCGTCACCAGAGCTGTAAGGCGGTTCCTGTCGTCGCGTCCTGCCTGGATTACCCTTACGCTTCCGCCGACGTCGAGTGTGAGCGCCGGTCGCCGTACACGCTATCGGCCAGTGACGCGCAGAACGCCCCGTTCGGCGCGGCACCGATGGTAATGGGCACGGCGTGTCACAACGTACCGAACGGCGGGTATTCGCTCGTCACCGGGACGAACGGTGATCACTTAGGGTGACCGAGTGCGTGGAGCGGGCAGTTGGCGGGAGTTTCGCGCCGGCAGGCCCGTACCGTAGCAGGCTGCCGGGATGGGCTACTCGCCAAGCGCTCGGACGATGACATCAGCGGTTTCGGCGCCGCTGTAATTCTGCTG
>DASWFT010000137.1:0-8606 GCA_036394075.1 Streptosporangiaceae bacterium | reverse complement strand
GATGCGGGCTGAGCGGGAGAAGCGCGCCGCGATCCTCACCGCTGAAGGCGTCCGGCAGTCGAAGATCCTGACCGCCGAGGGCGAGAAGCAGAGCCAGATCCTGCGCGCCGAGGGCGACAAGCAGGGCCAGATCCTGCGGTCCGAAGGCCAGGCCCAGGCGATCGGCACGGTGTTCCAGGCAGTCCATGACGGCGACGCGAGCCCGCAGGTGCTCGCTTACCAATACTTGCAGACCCTGCCGCAGCTTGCGCAGGCCGAGGGCAACACCTTCTGGGTGATCCCGAGCGAGGTGACCACCGCACTGAGGGCGCTGAGCACCGCGTTCGGCGGTTCAGCCGAGGGCGCGGGCACGCCAGGCGGTGCGGGCACCGCAGGCGGACGGGCCATGCCGCCGGGCGGGCGCGCCCAGGTGGCCGCCGCCGCCGCGGCCCTGACCGGCGACAGTGCGCCGTCCGGCCGCGCGCCGAACGGGGAGGCAGCCAGGGCGGCGGAGGCAGCCAGGGCGGCGGAGGCAGCCCGCACGCGGGACGAGGTAGCGCAGGTGGAACAGGAGGTATCCCGGGTGCAGCGGGAGGTAGCCGACGCGGAGGCAGGACCGGCCCGCGCCCGCGGGCGGAGTGAGCAGAGTGAGCAGGCTGAGCAGGAACTCGAGGATCCTGCTGGCGGCGTCAGAACCTGACCGCGAGCCCGATGCTCAGCAGGGCGCCGAACGCCAGCTGGAGCCGGCCGGTCATGCCCAGCGCGGCGATCAGCGCCGGGCCGGCCGCCCCGGCCCGTACGGAGCGGATGGGTGCCAGCGCGAGCGGGAGCGCCGCCAGGGTGACGAGAGCCAACGGCCTGGCCAGGGCTATGCCGGCCGCCGCAGCGAACGGGACGAGCATGCACGCGCAGTACAGCATCCGAGTGCGCGAGTCGCCGAGCATGACCGCGAGCGTCCGCTTGCCCACCACGGAGTCGGAGGGAATGTCGCGCAGGTTGTTGATCACCAGGAGAGCGCAGGCGAGCAGCCCGACGGGCAGCGAGGCGGCCACGGCCAGCCAGGTCAGCCGGCCCACCTGGACGTAGGCGGTACCGGTCACGGCGGCCACGCCGAAGAAGGCGAACACCGCGACCTCACCCAGGCCGCGGTAGCCATACGGGCGGCTGCCGCCGGTGTAGGTCCACGCGGCGCCCACCGCCGCCGCGCCGAGCAGCAGCAGCCACCAGGAGGTGACAGCGGCCAGCACGAAGCCGGCCAGGCAGGCGACAGCGAAACAGCCCAGTGCCGCGCTGAGGACCTGGCGCGGCGGGGCGACCCCCGTCGCGACGAGCCGGACCGGCCCGACCCGGCGTTCATCGGTGCCGCGCACACCATCGCTGTAGTCGTTGGCGTAGTTCACCCCGATCTGCAGGGCAAGCGCGACCACCAGGGCCAGCGCGGCCCGCCACAGCGAGAACCGCCCGTAGCCGAAGGCGACGCCGGATCCCACCACGACAGGGACGACGGCGGCGGGGAGGGTCCTTGGCCGCGCGCCCCCCAGCCAATCCCGTGCCGCGGCCACTAGGCCGTGGGCCGGATCACTGACCGTGCCTGGCGCCGGGCGCGGCTGGCCCGTATCCGGCGGCTGGCCCGAGCACGCTGATGTCACGGACCGCGCCGGTGGATGCGGACGTTGCCAGCGCGGCATAGACCCGGAGCGCGTCACTGACCGGCCGGTCCCGGTTCGCCGGACGGTAGCCGCCCAGCGTGTCCAGCAGCCGTTCCCTGCGCGTCCTGAGCTCCTCATCCGGCACATCGAGCCGGATCTCGCGGTGCGGAATGTCCATCTCGACCCGGTCGCCGTCCTCGGCCAGCGCGATCATCCCGCCCGCCGCCGCCTCCGGGGCGACGTGGCAGATGGACAGCCCGGAGGTTCCGCCGGAGAACCGGCCGTCCGTGATCAGGGCGCACTCGCGGCCCAGCCCCTTGCCCTTGAGGAAGCTCGTGGGGTACAGCATCTCCTGCATTCCCGGGCCGCCCCTGGGCCCCTCATAACGGATGATCACCACATCGCCCGGCTTGACCAGGTCGGCCAGGATGCCCTGGACCGCGTCGTCCTGGCTTTCGAAGACCCTCGCCGGGCCGGAGAAGCGGAACAGTTCCTCGGGCACCCCGGCCGTCTTCACGATGGCGCCCTCGGGGGCGATGTTGCCGTAGAGCACAGCGAGGCCGCCGTCGGCCGTGTAGGCGTGCTTCAGGTCCCTGATGCAGCCGGCCACCCGGTCCTCGTCCAGGCTGGTCCAGCGGGACGACTGGGAGAACGGCTTGATCGTGCGGACCCCGCCGGGGGCGGCGTAGAACAGCTCGACAGCCTCCGGCGTGACTGAGGGGGAGCCGATGTCCCAGTCATCTAGGAACTCACGCAGGGAGGAGCTGTGCACCGTGTGCACGCCCTGGTTCAGCAGCCCGGCCCGGTCCAGCTCACCGAGGATCGCCGGGATGCCGCCGGCCCGGTGCACATCCTCGACGTGGTAGCTGCTGCTCGGCGCGACCTTACACAGGCACGGCACCCTGCGGGACAACTCGTCGATCTCCTTGAGGCCGAAGCCGACCCGCGCCTCGTGCGCGGCGGCCAGCAGGTGCAGGATCGTGTTGGTGGAACCGCCCATCGCCACGTCGAGGGCCATGGCGTTCTCGAACGCGTCACGGGTAGCGATGGACCGTGGCAGCGCAGACTCGTCGCCGTCTTCGTAATACCGCTTGGTCAGGGCGACCACCGTTTCGCCCGCCCGGGTGAACAACGCGCGCCGGGCGGTGTGCGTGGCGAGTGTCGTGCCGTTCCCGGGAAGGGCCAGGCCGATCGCCTCGGCGAGGCAGTTCATCGAGTTCGCGGTGAACATTCCCGAGCAGGAGCCGCAGGTCGGGCACGCGGCCTCCTCCATCTCGCTGAGCCGCTCCTCGGACACGGACGCGTCAGCCGAGGCGATCATCGCGTCGATCAGGTCGAGCTTGACCGGCTCGCCCGGCACCGTGTCCACCCCCGGCTTGGCCACGCCGGCTTCCATCGGGCCACCGGACACGAACACGGTGGGGATGTTCAGCCGGAGTGCGGCGATCAGCATGCCGGGAGTGATCTTGTCGCAGTTGGAGATGCAGATCAGCGCGTCGGCGCAGTGGGCGTTCACCATGTACTCAACCGAGTCCGCGATCAGCTCCCGGCTGGGCAGCGAGTAGAGCATGCCGCCGTGCCCCATGGCGATCCCGTCATCCACGGCGATGGTGTTGAACTCGCGCGGCACCGCGCCGGCCGCGTGCACCGCCTCGGCGACGACCTGGCCTACATCGCGCAGGTGCACATGGCCGGGGACGAACTCGGTGAAACTGTTGGCCACGGCGACGATCGGCTTGCCGATATCCTCGCGCGCGACCCCACTGGCACGCATGAGCGCACGCGCTCCTGCCATGTTCCTGCCGTGGGTGACGGTTCGGGATCGAAGCGGTGGCATATGCCCGGCTCCCCTCAAGGGTGTGGAGCCTTCAGCGTACCGGCGGCCCGAGGCCGGATGGGGGCGTCCGGCGACCTCGCGGACGAGGCCGCATGGCGCGGTAGTTGACCAGGTCAGCGTGTGGGGGGAAGGACATGCGCGGCGGCCGCGTGGATCCGCTCGATCTCGTCGGGGTCGAGCCGCGCCACAGAGGTGGCCTTCGCGGCCTGCTGAAGGTACTTACGGAGCCTGCGGCCGCAGAACACATCGACGCCGCGGACGTTGGCCACGGTCCACGGGATGGTGGGTCCGTAGATCACCATGGCGGGCTTGACCATGAGCTGCTGCCCGAGAGCCGCGCTGACCACCCTGCGGGCCTCATCGGCCGCCCAGATCGCGTGGGTGAGCCGGTCCGCCTGGCAGAACGGGCCGTGATAGAGCTTCCCGCCCTTGGTGGCGCGGACCGGCAGCCGCCGGTCCCAGCGCTCGGAGTCCACCGAGTACACACCGCCGGGGCCGACGACGAGATGATCGATGACGCACTGGCTTCCCGGGACGGCCCGCGCATGCAGCGCGCGGTACCCGGCCCGGTCCAGCCGGGCCAGCCGCCGCCTGGTACGCCGGTGCGCCGATGGCGCCCTGACAGCGGCGGGAATGGCCGCGGTCGTCCGCGAGCGGTGGATGGTATCGGCGATCGCGATGACCGCCGCGGCGGTCAGGCCGAGCCGCCAGTCGGCCAGTGCCGAGACGATGATTCCGGCTGCGGCAGAGGCCAGCGCACGGCGGATCCACATGGACTTCCGGGGATCGCTGGCGAGCCGGGCACGCAGCTCGTCCGTGGGAAACGGGGGGACGGGCCCGCGATCCGGCCCCTCCGTCCACGGCTCGGTCCGTGTCCCCGCGGGCAGATCGGCGGCATCGGGCGTGATCGCAGGTGTGGCGTCGGCCGTGGCCTCCGGCAGGATCCCCGGCGCGGTCTCCGGTGGTGGCCCGGGCAGGAACTCGGGTGCGGCCTCCGGCGCGTCGCCCGGCCGGGCCGGCGGCGCGTCGCCCGGCCTGGCCCCTCCGGCTGTCGGCCCCATCATCCGATCCACATGTCAGAGAGTAATGGATTGCGCACGTAGTGAACGGGAGGACCCGCAGGACACTCCGGGACGCGTGCCCATCCTGGGCCGGGCCATTCCCCGCCGGAGCCGCTCCTGGACCAGGCGCCGGTGTCGAGCTACGGTTCGGTAACGTGACCCATATTCACGATCTCACCGTGATTGAACTGGCCCGCTCGGTGCGCCAGCGCGAACTGTCCCCCGTCGAGGTCACCGATCACTACCTGCAGCGCATCGAGGCGATGAACGCCGATGTCGGGGCGTTCTTCACGGTGACCGCCGAACTGGCCCGCAGCCAGGCGGTGCGGGCGGAGAAGGCGGTGGCGCAGGCCGACGATCCCGGTTCGCTGCCGGAACTCACCGGCGTGCCAATCCCGGTCAAGGACCTGAACATGGTCGCGGGGGTCCGGCAGACCTTCGGCTCCGCCGTGTTCGCAGACAACGTGGCGGCCGAGGACGACTACGTCACCGGGGCGATCCGGGCTGCGGGCGCGGTGATCACCGGGAAGACCGCCACCCCCGAGTTCGGCCTGCCCTGTTACACGGAGACTGATATTGGCCCGCCGGCCAGGACGCCGTGGGACCTGACCCGGTCGGCGGGCGGGTCGAGCGGGGGCGCCGCCGCCGCTGTGGCGTCCGGCCTCGCGCCCGCTGCGCAGGGCAGCGACGGCGGCGGATCCATCCGGATCCCGGCCAGCCTGTGCGGCCTGTTCGGTATCAAGCCCTCCCGGGGCCGGATCTCCAATGCGCCGCTGATGCCCGACCTGGCCGGGCTGGCCACCGAGGGCCCGCTGGCCCGGACGGTGGCTGACGCCGCGCTGCTGCTTGACGTGATGACCGGCAACCGCCCCGGCGACATGTACACCCAGCCGCCGCTCCCGTACGGCGAGACGTTCCTCGGGTATGCCTCCCGCGAGCCCGGCCGGCTGCGCATCGCCCGCACGCTGCGCCACCCGATCGAGGGCGCGGCCGTGCACCCCGACTGCGTGGCCGCGTACGAGGACGCGAGCCACCTGCTGGCCAGCCTCGGGCATGACGTCGAGGACATCGAGATGCCCTTCGGCCCCGACGCGGTGCCCGCCTTCGAGATGCTCTGGTATGCCGTGGCCACGCTGGCGCCTGTGGACCCCACCCAGGAGGGCCGGCTCCGCCCGCTGACCCGCTACCTGCGGGAGCGGGGCCGGGCGCTCGCCGCGAGCGACCTCATCTTCGCCCAGGCTTACCTGCAGATCATCGTCCGTTCGGCCCTTTTGATCCTGAACGAATACGATGCCGTGCTCACGCCCACCCTCGCTTTGCCACCGGTGCCGGTCGGGTACTTCGAGGAGGTGGACCCCCCGGAGAACTTCGAGCGCCAGAAGGCGTTCACCCCGTTCACCGCGCTGTTCAACGTGTCCGGGCAGCCGGCCGTGAACGTGCCGCTGCACTGGAACTCCGAGGGACTGCCGATCGGCGTGATGCTGGCCGGGCGGATGGGGGATGAGGCCACGCTGATCTCGCTGTCCGCGCAACTGGAAGCGGCCCGGCCCTGGAAGGACCGCCACCCCCCGCTCTGGTAGCGCGGGCTGCGCGTCTCAGGGTCATGCCATGTTGAGGCGCTCGACAGGCTGGCCGGTGAGTTCGGCGATGACGTCGAAGTCCTTGTCGAAATGCAGGACGGTGAGCCCGGCGAGTTCGGCGGTCGCGGCGATGATCAGGTCGGGAATGGAGGGTGCAAGGGGGCAAGGGGCTGACCTAGAGACCGCCGGGCAGCCGCCCGTCGTACCGTTCGATTCCATGATCGCGGTGGATCACTGGTCGCCGGCAGCCAGTGATCCACCGCGATCATGGAAGTGGGGTAATGCCCGGGGTCCGGGGGTTGTCCCCCGGGCTAGCAGGGCCCGCGATCATGAAACAGGGCGTGATCATGCAAGAGAGGTGGTCAGATGATGGTGGGGCCCCGGCGTCCCAGGCGGGCGTGGCGGGTGATCCACGTACTGATCGCGCTGGGCGCGTCCGCGGTGGCGCTCGGCGTGCTCGCCTTCGGCTACGGCACGGTGCCCGCGCTCGGCCCGGCGCTGGATCCGGGCCACGGTGTATGGACGTCCGCCGGGGGCGCGGTGCTGCCGCACTCCCAGGCCCTGGCCATCCCTGGTCTTGCGCACCCGGTCCGCGTCTCGTTCACCAGCGACGGTGTCGCCTCCATTCACGCGTCCGTCGACAGTGACCTGTTCCTGGCGCTCGGCTATGTGCACGCCAGGTTCCGGCTGACCGAGATGGATCTGGAACGGCGGCTCGGGGAGGGCCGGCTGGCCCAGCTCGCCGGCCCGTCGTCAGTGGGCTCCGACAAGTTCGAGTTGCGGCTCGGCCTGCTGCGCACCGCCCAGCTGGAATGGGCCGCCACACCGCGATCCGGCCCGGTCGCCCGCGCGCTGGTGGCGTACTCGCGCGGGGTGAACGACTACCTCGCCCAGGTCCGGGCCAGCCACGACTGGCCGGCCCTGTTTTCCCTGGCCGGCGTCTACCCGGCGAACTGGACCCCGGTGGACAGCCTGGCCGTTCAGGGGGACCTGACCCAGGAACTGGACTTCACCACCACCCCGCTGGACTACGCGCTGCTTGAGCGCTCGCTCGGGCCGGCCCGCACCATGGCGTGGTTCCCGGTACTCCCCCCGAACCAGCAGAGCCCCTATGACCCGGGGCCGTACCTCAAGGCCGGCCTCGCGCCCCTCGCCGCGCGCAGCACGCTGGCCGCGGCGACGTCGACGGTGCCCAACTCGGCCCTGGCGCCCAACGCGGCCCTGGCGCCCAGCTCGGCGGCAGGGGCCACCATCCCGGCGCCCCGGGCGACCATCGCGGCGCCCGGGGCGACCATCCCCGCGGCCGAGGCGACGGCCGCATCGGCGCTGCTCGCCCAAGTGAATGCGCTGCCCGCGGGAGCGGTGCACCGCTACCCGGACAGCAACGCATGGGCGGCCAACGGCCCGGCCGTCGCCGGGGGCACGTCCATGCTGGCCGGTGACCCGCACCTGCCGCAAACCATCCCCTCCGTCTGGTACCAGACAGCCCTGTCCGCGCCGGGCCTGTCCGTCACCGGGGTGAGCGTGCCCGGCCTGCCCGGGATCCTCATCGGGCACAACGACCACATCGCCTGGTCCCTCACCGACGTGCAGAACCAGGCCACGCTCTTCTACCAGGAGCGGACCAGCAAGAGCCGCCCGGGGGAGTACTTCTGGCGTGGCGCGTGGCGGCGGATGCGTCAGGTGCACGAGACGATTCCGGTCCGGGGCGCCCCGGCGGTGCACCTGACGGTGGATATCACCGTGCACGGGCCGGTTATGACGCAGGCCGGCCAGACCACGTCGGTGGACTGGATGGGAAGCATTCCCTCACCGGACCTGGCGGCGATACTGGGCGTCAGCCAGGCCACCGACTTCGCCCAGTTCCGCGCGGCGCTGGCCGGCTGGCGGGCGCCGTCGCAGAACTTCGTGTACGCCGATGACCATGGGAACATCGGCGCGATCTCGGCCGGCTACTACCCGGTGGTCCGCCGCGGTGACCCGTGGCTGCCGCTGCCCGGCACCGGATCCAGCGACGTCGCTGGCGTCATCCCCTACCGGGCGGTGCCGCAGGTCTACGACCCGCCTGGTCATGTCGTGGTGACGGCGAACCAGCGCCCGGTCGGGCCGTCGTACCCGTACTACATCGGCACGACGGCCAACTTTTTCGATACCGGGTACCGAGCCAGCGAGATATCCGCCGCGTTGCGCGGCCGCACCGGGATGTCCGCGGCCAGCTTCGCCGCCGTGCAGACCAGCCTGATCGATCCGCTGGCCGCGCGGATCGTGCCCCGGCTGCTGGCCGCGCTGCGCGGCCAGCGTCTCAGCCAGCGTGAGCAGGCGGCGGCGAGCCTGCTGGGCGGCTGGGATGCCGCAATGGGCGCCCGCTCGGCGGCGGCGTCGGTGTGGTGGACGTTCTGGACCGACTACCTGTCGGCGGTCTTCCAGCCGTGGTGGACAGCGGCGAAGGTGCCGGTCGGCAAGGACCGTCCCGGGCTGAAGGTGTCACCGGCGCAGGCCA
>DASWFT010000136.1:0-11570 GCA_036394075.1 Streptosporangiaceae bacterium | reverse complement strand
CGGCACAATCCAGCGCGGCACACCCCAGCGCGGCACAATCCAGCGCGACAGACCCCCGTGCGCCACACCCCAGTGCGGCACACCCCAGTGCGCCAGACCACAGTGCCATCCAGGCCCCTGCCTCGTTCCGGGTGGCCGGCCCCGTCCTCACTCACCTGCTGCGATCCGCTGACCGGCTCGCGTCCGCGGCCTCCCGGGCGCTCACCGGGGTGACCGACTCGCCGGCCTTCCTCGACGGGAGGTTCGTCGGCACCGCGGGATTTCATGGACTCGACCTGTCGGCGCACTGTGACCAGCTGACCGCGGCCCTCACGCATGCGTGCGAGATATCGGCCGCTCGCGTCCACCGGCTGCTTGACTCGCGGGTGACCGGCCTGCCCGCGCAGTTGGCCGCGACACCGGGACCGGACACCGGCCTTGTCACCGTGCACAAGCGCGCGGCCGGCGAGACCCATGCCATGCGGCGGCTGGCCATCCCGACCGCGACCGGTCTCATCGAGACGTCGGGCGGCCAGGAGGACGTCCAGTCATTCGCGTGGGAGGCCGCCGAGGCGCTGCGCCAGGCAATGCAGCACGCCAACGCGGTGACCGCGTGCGAGCTCCTGACGGCCTATCAGGCGATCGCGCTCTCCAGCCGCCCCGCCCCGCCGGGGTGCCGCGGCGTGCTCGCCTGGCTGGCCGGGATCGTCGGCCCGATCGACGCCGACCGTCCCTTCGGCGAGGACATCGAACGCCTCCGCCACGCGGACTGGCCAGCCGGCTAGCCGTCCTCAGGACGCGGCCCCAGACGCACGCGCCCAGGACGCGGCCCGGACGGCACACGCTCAGGACGCGGCCGGGACGGCCCGGATTGCCAGCGGTGCCCGGGACGGCCCCGCCGCGAGGGCCGACGCGATGTCGGCCAGCACCCTGTCCGGCTCCTTCCTGATCTGACCGGGGGAGAAATGCAGGACGCGGATGCCCCGGCTGGTCAGCGCGGTATGGCGGCGCATGGTCGCCTCCCAATCCTGCGGCGAGAGATGCCACTCGCGCGAGTCCACTTCGGCCGCGACGCCGACCTCTGGCCACCAGGCATCGACGATGGCGACCAAGCCCGCGTCGTCGTACAGCCGTGCGTTGAACATCGGCATTGGCAGCCGGCCCCGCCTGAGCAGGGTCCGGAAGTCTCCCTCGGCGATGGACCGGACGCCGTCGGCCACCTCCTCCAGGGCAGCCCGCAGCAGCCTCGATCCCTGGGCCGGGCCCTGTTCTAACTCCCTGGCGAGCATGCTGACCGAGCAGTGCCGTCTTTGCACCGCACTGGCCACCAGCGCACGCACCTCCCGCAAGCTTCTCAGGTCGCGCGCAGCGTCAGCGACGGCGCGGGGACCGGTCACGTACCGGATCTCGCCGTCCACGCACACCATTGAGGGCATCCGCCTGGTCCGGTGGACCCGGACGAACGAGTAGCTGCCGCGATCTACCGAGATAGGCACCAGCACATCGACGACACGCGGCGATGAAGCCGTGATCCCGTTGCGGTGCAGCGCCGCAAGACCAGTGAGGGCGCCCGCTGGCCCGGCGTGGAGAAGCGCGGCCATCTCGCGCTGGCCTGCCGTCGCGGTCCCTGTGACTGTGAGATAGACGCCAGGCAGCAGTAGCTGCCAAGTGCCGCCTGGCCGGAGCCGGTGCCGCAGGACCCCGGGTGTCATCCCGCAGGCCAGGGCCTGTTGCCGCGATACAACCCAATACTGCGCCCGCAGAATCCGGCTCAGGGCGGCATCATCAACCGCAGTCGACCTCGCCATGCCCGCAGCGTTCCAGCCGGCTCCGACAAAACGGCTCCACCAGTCCGCCAAGCGCGGGCTTCATCAGCGCCAGCAGCCGCCGCAGCCCCACGCCTGCAACGAGCCCGGTGCGGAATCGGTGTCGTCAGGACGAACCCGGTGCGGAATCGGTGTCGTTGGAGCTCTAACGCCATAGGTGGGATGCGCCAGCGCGGCTAAGATCCATTGCTCTATGCCAGCCCGGCGGGCTTAGCATGGAATTTCCTGCAGAGGAGGTCGCGTGTCGCTCGCCACGGTCAACGGTCCGGACGGCAGCGGCGCCGATCGGCCGGGCCAGGCCAATGCCGTATGCAGCGGCACCAAAGCGGGTAACAGCGGAGCGGGCAGCGGTGGGCTGACCAGCGGTGGGCTGACCAGCGGCGGGCTGACCAGCGGCGGACTGACCAGGCCAGACCTGACCGGCGCCGGGCTGAAGCCGGGCTGGGGGGTTAGCCCGGAACGCCAGCAGGCGATCATCGACACGCTCCATGGCATGGTGCCGCGGGCCGGCCGACTGTCGCCGGCCCAGCTGCGGGCGATCACCGTCGAGCTGGCCGGGCGCCCCGGGCTCTGGGCGGATCTCGTCGTGCATGACCATGACGTGCGCTGGTACCTGCCGCTGCACCGGTCGAACGCGTGCGATGTGTGGCTGCTGGCCTGGGAGCGCGGCCAGGACACCGACTGGCATGACCATGGCGGGTCGTCCGGGTCATTCGCGGTAGCCGAGGGCAGCCTGGTCGAACAGTACCGGGTGCCGAGCGGCCGGCGGCTCGGCCGCCGGAGTCTGCGCACGGGCGAAGCGGTGGCCTTCGGCCCCGGGCACGTGCACGATGTGGCCCACATTGGCGATGGTTCCGCGACGAGCATCCACGCGTATTCGCCGCCGCTGGTGGCGATGACCTACTACACGGGTACCGACTACGGGCTGATCGCCAGGGAGACCGTGGCGATCGACGGCCCAGAAGGAGCCCGCGGCCGTGGTGGCGCGGACACGGCACTGGCTGACGCCAGCGCGTCAGCGGCCGAGCTCACCTCCGACGCTCTCCCGGTCGGCGCCCCCGGCATCGACGAACTGGTGGCCGAGGCACGCAGCGGCCTGCGGCGGCTCCGGCCAGAGGCGACCCTGGCCGCCCTCACCGACGGCGCCGTGCTCGTCGACATCCGGCCGCTTGAGCAGCGGATCGTGGAGGGCGAGGTCCCCGGGGCGATCATCATCGGCCGCAACGTTCTCGAATGGCGGCTGGACCCGCGCAGTGAGGCGCGGATCCCGGCCCTGGCCCGTGCCGACGCGCGCATCGTCGTGATGTGCTCGGAGAGCTACGCGTCCTCGCTCGCCGCGGCGACGCTGCGGCGGATCGGCCTGCGAGAGGCGACCGATCTCGAAGGCGGCTTCCAGGCGTGGAAGTCGGCCGGCCTGCCGACCCGACCCGCCCAGTCGCTCGGCTGACCGCGGAGCGCACACCAGCGGCCAGGGCCGCAGGGAATAATGGGTGCCCGCGGCTGGTTGGCGAGACGTTCCGGTACCCACGCCATCAGCTGGCGGCCCCGGCGGCCCCGGGGACTGACACGGACATCCGAGGAACCACCAATGACCGCTGCTAGTAGCACGCACAGTGAGGCGCACGGGCACGAGCACCGCGATGTCTCCGGCGGCTGGCTGCGGCCGTCTGTCTTCGGCGCCATGGACGGGCTCGTCACCAACGTCTCGCTGATCGCCGGGGTTGGGGGCGGCGGCGTGTCGCCGCACACTGTGGTGCTGACCGGGCTTGCCGGGCTCGCCGCCGGTGCGTTCTCCATGGCGACCGGCGAGTACGTCTCGGTCTCCTCGCAGAACGAGCTGGTCGCCGCCGAGGTCCGCAAGGAGCGCTCGGAACTGGAGAACCACCCGGAGTCGGAGCGCCGTGAGCTGGTGGCCGTGTTCCGCAAGCGCGGCGTGGACGCGGACCTCGCGCGGAAGGTGGCCGAGCAGATCTCGGCGCACCCGGAACAGGCGCTCAGCATGCACGTCCAGGAGGAACTCGGGGTCGATCACCGGGAGCTGCCGTCGCCATACACAGCTGCGGGCGCCTCGCTGATCACGTTCGCCGCGGGGGCATTGATCCCCCTGCTCCCCTACCTGGCGGGCCTCGGCTCGCTCGCCTCCGCGCTCGGGCTCGCGGCGGTGGCGGCGTTCATCGGCGGCGGCCTGGTAGCCCGGATGACCGACCGGCCCTTCCTGCGCGGCGCGCTACGCCAGCTGCTGCTCGGCGCCGTCGCGGCCGGCCTCACCTACGGGATCGGCACCCTGGTCGGCCACGTCGCCTCCTGACGCCGGGGCCCGCTGGCCCAGACCCACTCGGGCTGACGCCGGCTTTTCATGATCGCAGAACATCCCGCCGACTACATGGGGCTGTCGCGGAATCGCCAAGCGGAGCACCCTCCGCGCAGGATATTGGGTCAGATTGCGGCATCCGACCCACATATAGTGACGAAGTTGATCTTCGAGTCGATTCTGCGACAGCCCCACATGTGACGCGGATGTTCCGTGATCATGAGGAGCGCCTCGCTGCGTCTCACTGAGCGAGACGCAGCGGCGGGCGGGGCACACGTTGGTGCCTACCAGGCCTCCGGGCCGAACGAGTCGTCCTCGTGACTGCCCGGCGTGGACAGGAGTTCCAGGTCGGCCTCGACCATCATGCTGATGAGCTCGTCGAAGCCGACCTTCGGCTCCCAGCCGAGCCGCTCCGCCGCCTTGGACGGGTCCGCGCACAGATGATCTACCTCGGCGGGCCGGACGAAGGCTGCGTCGCAGACCACATGATCCCGCCAGTCGAGCCCGGCGACCCCGAACGCCCGCTCGACAAGATCCTCCACGGTATGCGTCAGGCCGGTGCCCACCACGTAGTCGTCAGGCTCGTCCGCCGTAAGCATCTGATGCATGGCCCGCACGTAGTCGCCCGCGAACCCCCAGTCCCGCCTGGCCCATAGGGTGCCGAGCCGCAACTGCCGCTCATGGCCGAGCTTGATCCTGGCCACGCCGAGCGACACCTTGCGGCTGACGAACTCGGCGCCACGCCGCGGCGACTCGTGATTGAACAAGATCCCCGACACCGCGTACATGCCATAGGACTCGCGGTAGTTCTGGGTCAGGAAGTGCCCGTACGTCTTCGCTACCCCATATGGGCTGCGCGGATGGAACGGGGTCCGCTCGGTCTGCGGGGATTCCCGCACCTTGCCGAACATCTCCGAGGATGAAGCCTGGTAGAAGCGGATCTGCCCACCGCCGGGAGTCCGTGAGCCGCTGATGCCGCTGCACACCCGGATCGCCTCAAGGACCCGCAGCACGCCCAGGCCGGTCACCTCACCGGTGAGTTCCGCCTGCTGCCAGGACATGGGCACGTAAGAGATCGCGGCCAGGTTGTAGACCTCATCGGGCTGGACACGCTCAACGGCGGAGATCAGGCTCCCCTGGTCGAGCAGGTCGCCGCGGACCAGCCGAACATCCCCGAGCAGCTTGCGGACCCGCCGCACCCGGGGATTGGACTGGCCCCTGACCAGGCCCCAGACCTCGTACCCGACCTCCAGGAGGTACTCAGCGAGGTAGGACCCGTCCTGCCCGGTGATCCCAGTGATCAGTGCACGCTTCGTCAGCGGAGCCTCCGTCCGTCCTCGCGAATCGTGTCACGTCATAATCCAGAGTCGCGTTAAGTCAAAGAAAGTCGGGTCATGCGAAATCAGGCTACGTTGCCGCAGCTTACCGAGCACGGCAAGGCCGCGGCCCGGTCCCCGGTGGCTAATGGCGGCTGCGTGCCTGAGCAGGCTCTTCCCCCGTGCCGGGCATTGGCGTACCCGATGGTAATGTTCGCTGCCTAACAGGCCACGCGGGCAGGCCTCAGGTACACCGGACGGCGAGCGGCGGACGAGGAGGCTGACCTGCGTGTTGATCACCGATCGTCCGCTCCGCGTGGCGCTGCTGTCCTATCGCAGCAAGCCGCACTGCGGCGGCCAGGGCATCTACCTGCGCCACCTCTCCCGTGAGCTCAGCGCGCTCGGACACCATGTCGAGGTCTTCTCCGGTCAGCCCTACCCCGAACTCGAGCCCGGGCCGGTGCTGCACACCGTCCCGAGCCTCGACCTCTACCGCGACGAGGACCCGTTCCGCTGGCCGCACCTGTCGGAGTACCGGGACTGGATCGACGCGCTCGAGTTCGCCATTATGCGGTCGGGGGCGTTTCCTGAGCCGCTCACGTTCAGCCTGCGTGCGCTGCGCATCATGCGGGCCCGCCACGCCGACTTCGACCTGGTGCACGACAACCAGGTGCTCGCCTACGGGATGCTCGGCCTGGCCCGGGCCGGGCTGCCGCTGGTGACCAGCATCCATCACCCGATCAGCGTGGACCGGCGCATCGAGATCGCGGCCGCCACCGGCCTGGCCAGGCTCTCCAAATGGCGCTGGTACAGCTTCGTGCGGATGCAGGCCCGGGTCGCCCGCCGGGTCGGCCCGATCCTGACCGCCTCGCAGTCCTCCCGCGCCGACATCTGCCATGACTTCAAGGTGGCGCCGGAGAAGGTGCACGTAATCCCGCTCGGCGTGGACACCCGCCTGTTCCACCCCCGGCCTGCGCCCCGGGTACCTGGCCGGATCGTTGCGGTGGCCAGCGCAGACTCCCCGCTGAAGGGCGTGGGCACGCTGCTGCAATCGTTCGGAAAAATTATGGCCGAACGCGAAGCGCAGCTGATCGTGGTGGGCAAGCCGGCGCCGGGTGGGCCGACCGAGCGCCTGGCGAGCGACCTCGCCCTCGGCGATCGGGTCCGCTTCGTGCACGGGATCAGCGACTCCGAACTCGCCGAGTTGACCGCGAGCGCCGAGATCGCCGTGGTGCCCTCGCTGTACGAGGGCTTCTCGTTGCCGGCGGTGGAGCACATGGCGTCAGGGACTCCCCTGGTGGCCAGCGACACAGGCGCGCTGCCTGAGGTCACCGGCGACGCCGCCGTGCTGGTCGAGCCGGGCGACGCCGAGGCGCTCGCCGTGGTGCTGCGCAATCTGCTCGACTCACCGGAGGAACGCGCGCGGCTGGGCGCCGCCGCATGGCAGCGGGTTCAGGAGCGGTTCACCTGGAGTGCGGTCGCCCGCGCGACCGTGCAGCGTTACCTGCATGCGATCGACGACGCCCGGACCGCAGCCCCCCTCGCCGGGCCCGGCCGCGCCACGCCGGAGGGAGCCGGGCCCTGCTGACCATCGACTTCAACCTCCTGCCGGTCAGTCCCGGTGACCGCGTGCTCGACCTGGGCTGCGGCGCGGGACGGCACGCGTTCGAGGCATTCAGGCGCGGCGGCCGTGTTGTTGCCTTCGACGCGGATGCTGGCGAGCTTGAGGCGGTTGGCGGCATGCTCGCGGCGATGCGGGAGGCGGGTCAGGACCCGCCGGGGGCGAGCGCGCGGGTCGTGCGCGGCGACGCCACCGCGATGCCGTTCGCCGACGGCGCCTTCGACCGGGTCATCGCCGCCGAGGTGCTCGAGCACATCCCCGGTGATCAGCGAGCCCTGCATGAGATCACCCGGGTGCTGCGGCCCGGAGGGGTCGCCGCGGTTACCGTGCCCTCCTGGCTGCCGGAGCGCATCTGCTGGAGCTTGTCCGACGACTACCACAACGTCCCCGGGGGCCACGTGCGCATCTACACTCGCCCTGAACTCGAGGCGAAGCTCCGGGCGGCCGGCCTGAGCGTCGGCGCCCACCACCACGCGCACGGACTGCACTCGCCCTATTGGTGGCTGAAGTGCGCGGTGGGCGTGCACGACGACGGTCATCCGCTGGCCCGCGCCTATCACCGGCTCCTGGTCTGGGACATCGTGAAGCGGCCGAAGGTCACCCGGCTGGCCGAGCGGGCACTGGACCCGGTGATCGGCAAGAGCCTGGTCATCTACGCAGAAAAACCGCAGGCGCCGGAGGCAGCACTGGCGGTGGCCCAGCTCGAGCGGGCCTATGCCGCCAGGTGAGATCCCGGGCGGCAGCGTGACGCCTCCCGGTCGAGGTCCGGCCCCGGACGCGCCCGCCCCGCACGCGCCCGCCCGGCACGCGCCCGCCCCGCGCACGCCAGCACTGCCCACGCCAGCACTGCCCACGCCAGCGGTGCCCACGCCAGCAGTACGCACGCCAGCGGTACCCGGCATTCTGACCGCGGATGACGTCCTGGCCACGGGACAGTGCATCGCCGCTGGCCAGCTGCGCAACGGCGCGATCGGCTGGCCGGACGGCCACTGCGACGCGTGGAACCATGTCGAGTGCGCGATGGCGCTGAGTGCCTGCGGGCTCACGGAGCCCGCCCGGCGGGCCTACGACTGGCTGCGCCGCACCCAGCGCCGTGACGGGTCGTGGCCGAAGAGGACCGTCGGGGACGTGGTCACCGACAGCGCGGCGGAGAGCAACCAGGTCGCGTACGTGGCGGTGGGGACCTGGCATGAGTTCCAGGTCACTGGGGACGAGGATTTCGTCCGCCAGATGTGGCCTGTGGTGCGCCGAGCGATCGAGTTCGCGCTCGAATTGCAGACGACGCGCGGTGAGATCGTCTGGAAACGGGCGGCCGACGGCAAGCTCGCCAACTACGCCCTGCTGACCGGCTGCTCAAGCACGCACCAGAGCCTGCGCTGCGCCATCTCGCTGGCCGAGCACGTGGGCGAGCCGCAGCCGGGCTGGGAACTGGCCGCCGACCGGCTCGAGCACGTTGTGGCCTGCCATCCTGAGGCGTTTGCCGACAAGAGCCGGTTCTCGATGGACTGGTACTACCCGGTCCTGGCCGGGCCGGTGCGCGGGCCCGCCGCGGCGGAGCGGCTCGACGCTGGCTGGCCCGATTTCGTGGTACCGGACCTGGGCGTGCGGTGCGTCAGTGACCAGCCCTGGGTGACCGGAGCGGAAACATGCGAGCTGGTCATGGCGCTCGACGCGATCGGCGACCGGGCCCGTGCGCTGCGGCTGTACGCGGATATCCAGCACCTGCGCGACGCCGACGGCGCCTACTGGACCGGCTGGCAGTTCGCGAACCGGGCGTATTTTCCCGCCGAGCGGAGTAGCTGGACGGCGGCGGCGATGATCCTGGCCGCCGACACGCTGGCCGGGGCGACCGGAGGGGCGGGGCTGTTCCGTGCGGCCGCAGCGAGCCAGCCGCTGATGCCCCCGGCTGACGCTGACGCGTGCGGCTGCGCGGCGGCCGGGCCGGCCGACCGGCGGGTCCGCGACGCCCAGGGCCTCGGTATGTAGCTGCGGTCAGCCGGTGCCGTCGCCGGTCCGCTCGAGCACGCGCAGCGAGCCGTGCACGCCAACTTCGGTGAAGGCACCCGACGCGCAGGCGCGCAGGTAGATCTCGTAGGGCGGCCGCCCGCCGTCGGCGCGGTCCGGAAAGACGTCGTGGATGGCGAGCGCTCCGCCGCGAGTCACCCAGGGGGCCCACCCCTGGTAGTCAGCCTGAGCCGCGGCGTCGGTGTGGCCGCCATCAATGAACACCATGCCCAACGGTCTCCGCCAGAGCTCTGCCACGGCTGTTGACCTGCCAACGACCGCGATCACATGATCGTCGAGGCCCGCGTCCGCCATCGTGGCCCTGAAGTGCGGCAAGGTGTCCAGCCGCCCGGTGCGCGGGTCAACCAGCGTCGGATCGTGGTACTCCCAGCCGGGCTGGTTCTCCTCCGAGCCGTGATGGTGATCCACCGTGATAACCAGCTGGCCAGCCTGCCGCGCCGCCGCGGCGAGGTAGATCGTCGACTTCCCGCAGTACGTCCCGATCTCCAGGATGGGGCCCAGGTGAGCGTAGGCGGCGGCCGTCCGGTACAGGGCCAGTCCCTCAGCGGGCGGCATGAATCCCTTGGCCGCCTCCGCCGCCCGCCGGAGCCCTTCCGGCATGGGCGAAAGCACTTCGGGCACAGGCGAGAGCCCCTCTGGCATGGCGGCTATGTCGTTCATGCTTCCGTCCGGTTGCGGGTCGATGAGCATGAGTATGCTCCCACTGGCCCAGGGGCGTGTCCCGTGGATCTTGGCCGTCGCGAGCGGCCGCGCAGGCTGAAGATCCGCGGGGACACACCTTAGGGCGCCGACCGCTTCATGGCGCCGCGCTCAACACGGTCGATCTGACGTTGAGCGCCAGGACCCGCTCAATCTCATATCGATCGGCTTGGGCGAAGCCAGCCTGGGCCGGGACATGCTCTACTACTGCTGTGGTGAGGAGGTCCCGGCGATGAAGGTCACCGTCGATCACGAACTGTGCGAGGCCAACGGGGTCTGCGCCGGCACCGCACCGGAGGTCTTCGACCTGGACGACGAGGACGAACTGCATATTCTGCTGCCCGACGTGCCTGCCCGGCTGGCCGGCGTGGTCCGCCGCGCGGTCGGGTCGTGCCCGAAGACCGCGCTGCGGCTGGAGGAGTGAGTCCGGCCGGGCGAGCCTGGCCGCCCGTCAGCCCGGTGACCCGGGTTCCTGCAGTTCGATGCGGTTCCCGGCGGGGTCGGTGAGGAAGGCCTGACGGCCCCGGCCCACCGTAACCGGCTCGGTGACCGCCACCCCCCGCCCGCGCAGTTCCGCCACCGCGGCGTCCAGATCGGTCACCGCCAGGGCGAAATGCTGGCCGAGCGAGGGCGGGACGTCCGCCTCGATGAGGTGCACCTGCTGATCCCCGGCGTCGAGCCAGGCCCCGTCGAAACTGAAGTCGGGCCGGTCAGTCCGCTCGGCCAGGCCGAGCAGCCGGGTATAGAAGTCGAGTGCTGCAGGAACGTCGCTGACGTTGATGGAGACGTGGTGAAGCCCGGCTGGTCGCATGGTCTCAGTGTCGCAGCCGCGATGCCCCCGCCACCAGCCCAGCCAGGACGGCCGCACTGCCCGCTGGCCCCGGGGGCGCCCATGTCAGGGGTCAGCCGGCGGCCGGGTCAGCGACCCGGCCGAGGAACAGCGGCAGCCCGGTCGCGACGTCGGTGATCGCGAACAGGAACGGGCGGTCCACGGTCACCACGACCGGCGGCGGCTCCTGGATGATGGCCATGCGGGCGCTGATAGCGACACCGGTGGCCGCGGCGGCCTCGGTGCCATGCTCGTCGACGTCGATGTAGGCCTTGTGCACGGCCGCGCCGATGAACAGTTCGGCCGCCTTGGTGATGCCACTGAAGTCGGCCTGGTAGCGGTCGAACGCCGCCGCGACGCCCAGCGATTTCAGGAACGGCTCAAGGCTGAAACTCTCGGTCGCCCTAAACCGCGGCAGGGCGAGCCTGACCTGCTGCGGCGTCATTCCCGTCAGCAGGCCAGCCGTGCCGTGCGCCGCAAGCATCTCCTCGAGCGGGCCGAGCGGCCCGTCCGGCAGGATGACCGCCATCGCCAGCAGGCCACCCGCGTAGGGCAGGATCACGGCCTGGTAGCCAGAGCCTCGCAGATATCCGAGTCGGCCGATGCGATGCATCATAGGCACGCTGATCACGCTGCCACCGCTCGCGTTGGCGCTACCTGTGCTGGCGCTACCTGTGGTGGCCCCGCCGGTACTGGCCCCGCCGGTGCTGGGCCCGCCCGTGCTCGGCCCACCCGTGCCGGCCCCGCCGGTACTGGCCGCGCCGGTGCTGGGCGCGCCCGTGCTCGGCCTACCCGTGCTGGCCCCGCCGGTGCTGGGACCGCCGGCGCTGGCCCCATCGGTGCCGTCACCGCTCAGGTAGAAGGGCGCGTCGGTGGTCTCGGCGACCTGGAATGGCTGGGCCCAGGCGGCCTTGAGGTACACGGCGTTCGCGAGGACGAGACGGGTGAGCGGACCGACCGCGCG
>DASWFT010000135.1:0-1617 GCA_036394075.1 Streptosporangiaceae bacterium | reverse complement strand
TGCCGGTACCCGGTTCGTAGACATGCCCCTGTACCGCCTGACCGGTATCAATGCCGGCAAGGGCCAGATTGGCGGTTCGCTGGGTATCACTCAGTTCGCCTCGTATGCGCTGACACTGGATCTTCTCGAAGGCGAACTATCAGATGCACTGACGGCGGGCGTTCCGCCTGAACCCGGCTCGCTGCCGTTGCGGGACCGCTACCTTCCGGACCTCGCGTCGGTTCTCGGCGTGGCGGACAGGCTGTGCGCGGGCGGGGCGCTTGCGCTGTGCGCTTTTGCCCGTCCGTAGTACAGTCACGGTTTTCCGATCTGCGATCGCGCTGCCGCTAAGCGTGATGTGGTGTTGTCCCGCTGCCGGTTACATACCGTCACCTCCTTTCGCCCGGCGGGGATAAGGTGACAGCGATGAGGAGGCGGGCGCTGTAGTGGTGCCAGCGGGCGGCGGCCTGGTGGCGCCGCCGGCGGGCGGACCAGCGCAGGGCGAAGGCCAGCCGGGCGCGGGAGATGATCCCGGCGGCGTGCTGCGCGGCAAGGCGAGTCAGCCGGGCGGTCTCGGCGACCGACAGCTTGATGAGTCCGATTCCGCGGGGGCAAGGCTGGCCGCCGCAGGCGGGCACCGGCGCGTCGCCGAGGGGGATCACCAGGTCAGCGTCGTCAACGTGACCGTCGTCGCTGTCATCCTCGGCGGGGCCGGCACCCTGGCCGCCGGGGGCGGGGGGAAGGGTTATCTCGCCGTGCAGGGCGCCGCGGATAGCGATGTGGCGGAGTTGGGCGAGGGCGGCCAGGCCGGTGTGCCGGCAGATCCCGTCCCATGTCCTGACCTGGGACTGGTCCCAGCCCAGCACGTCCTTTCCCGTTTTGAACGTTTCCTCAATCGGCCACTGCTGATGCCCGTGAAGTAGAAATCGTCTCTAGCGTGATGCCCGGTTCCGGGCCAATACTGAGCGTGGGAGCACTGTTGCAGGCGGCGGCCTTGGTTCGCCGGCTGCGGTCAGCGGCAGCAGGTGAGAGCGATGCGGTCGAACTCCAGGCAGATGGTGGCTCCCGGTCCCCTGGTCTGGGCGGTGCTGCCGCCGGTGCGGCGGGCGGCGGTGGTCGCGCTGCTGGCGATGCTGGCAGCCAGGGCCGCGGCCGCCCCGGCGGGAGGCGGTCGTGATGAGCCTGGACAGGTACCGGAGGCAGGGGCAGCCGCAGCAGAAGATCCGCGCCGAGCATCTTGACCGGGCGGCGATGGTGTATGTCCGCCAGTCGAGCAGGCAGCAGGTTCTTGAGCATTCCGAATCGACGCGGCTGCAGTACGCGCTGGCCGGGCGGGCGGTGGCCCTGGGCTGGGCGCGGTCGCAGGTCGTGGTGATCGATGACGACCTGGGGGTGTCGGCGGCGACGGCGGATTCCCGGAAGGGCTTTGCCAGGCTCGTCACGGAGGTCACGATGGGACGTGCAGGCATCGTGCTGGGCATCGAGATGTCCCGGCTGGCGCGGACCGGCCGGGACTGGCATCAGCTGCTGGAGCTGTGCTCGCTGTCCGGCGTGCTGCTCGCCGACCCGGACGGCGTCTACGACCCGGGGTTTTACAACGACCGGCTGCTGCTAGGGCTGAAAGGGACGATGAGCGAG
>DASWFT010000134.1:0-24679 GCA_036394075.1 Streptosporangiaceae bacterium | reverse complement strand
CCACAGCCTAACTATTCAAACAACGCCCGACCCTCAACGTCCGGATCTGTCACGGTGGGGCCGACGGCGTCCGCATCGGAATGGCCAGGATGCCTGGCGTGGCCGGCTCAGGTCCGCTGGTGCGGAGTCGAGTCGACCGGCTCACGGCCGAGGCCGAGCGGCACCTCGGCCGGCTGGGCGGGTATCGAGCCTGAACTGGCCTTTCATTTGGCTAGGGGTGTGTCCCGCGGATCTTCAGCCTGCTGCGCGGCCAAGATCCACGGGACACACCCTGGTGCGGTTACCTCCCGAAGGAGAACGTGGCGACCTCGAGTGGTCCGGTGAAGACCAGGTAGAGGTCGTGGTGGCCATGGGCGCCGGTTACCTGGCCCGTCGCGGTGGCCCAGTTGTACTGGCCGCCGGTGCTGGTCACGGGCACAGTTCCGACCACAGGGCCGGTCACCGGGTTGTCAAGGCGCAGCTCGATCGACGCCGCCGATGTGTCGGCCTTGGCCACCCGGGCGGAGAAGCTGGTGACAGCGTCGCCGAAGTGGACGTCACCGAACTTGACCCACTGGCCGGCCGCGGTGGCCTGCACGGCGGTGCCGGTCGCCTGGGTCTGCGGCGCCAGCGTTATCCCGCTGTAGTCGTCGAAGTTCTGCGCCTCGGTGGAATGGCCGGCCAGGTCCTGCGGCGGGATGGTCTCGCCGTGCACCGCCAACGTGGCGGACTGGCGGATGTCAGCCGATGACTGGCCGACCATCAGGTCGTACGCGCTGGTCTCCACCACCCACTTGCTCCGGGTGACGTCCCAGAAGGCGAGGTCGCTGGCCTTGACGGCGAACCGCACGGTGACGGTCTGGCCCGGTGCCAACGACACGTTCCGGAACCCGATCAGCTTCTTCAGCGGCTGCTTAACCCGGGACGTCTCCTGGTGAACGTAGAGCTGCACGACGTTCTTGCCGGCCCGGCTCCCGGTGTTGGTGACGTCCACGCTGACGTCCGCCGTCCCTTCCCGGCCCATCGAGGGCGAGGACAGCCGCATCTTGCTGTAGCCGAAGGTCGTGTACGACAACCCGTATCCAAACGGATACAGCGCCGGCTGGCTGTCGTACATGTAGGTCTGGCCGGACTTGATGATGTCGTAGTTAAGGATGTTCGCCACCTGCGACTGCGACTGCGGCCAGGTCTGGGTGAGCCGGCCGGAGGGGTTGTAGGCACCGAAGAGCACGTCGGCCAGTGCGTGACCGGTCTCCTGGCCCGCGTGAGTGGTCCACACGATGGCCGGGTCGTTGCGCTGCTCCCAGTTGATCGTGGTCGGGTAGCTGTTCTCCATGACGACGATCGTGTTCGGGTTCGCCTTGGTCACCGCCTGAACCAGGGCCTCCTGTCCGGAGGCCAGGTTCATGTCGGTCCGGTCGTCGTTCTCGCGGCCGTTGATGAACGGCATGCTGCCGACCACGACGACAGCGGCGTCGGCGCCCTGGGCGGCGTTGACGGCGCTGTCGATCCCGCTGCTGATCACCTGCTTGCTGAACTCGGTCGCCTGGTCGGCAGTCTTCGCGCCCAGGTTCAGGCTGCCGTCCGACTGCAGGGTGAGGTAGTGGCTCGGGTTGAACCAGGTTTCCCGGGTCTCGTAACCCGCGTACCTGATCACGTAGTTGCCATCTGGCCGGGGCTCCAGTGCGAACTGCTGCTGCACGAACCAGCCGTTCGGCTGAGCCTGGTCGTTCTTGAAGTTGCTGAAGTTGTAGCCGACATACTTGCTGTTGGCTGCGCTGCGCAGGGTGAGGACCCCGCTGCCCCAGTCGAACACGTCGAACTGGGAGGTGGCGGCCGGCGCCGTGTCGCCCTCGCCGAGTACGCCACCGGACGGGCCGGTGCCGGCGGTGATGTACTTGCCGGTGGTGACGTCCTTGAGTGCGATCCGGTCCACGCCTTCGCTGGAATTGACCGTCGCGGCCGGGCCGAGGCGCTCCTTGATCCCGTCCAGCGGCGTCACCTTGTACGGGAGGTTGCTGCCGTACCAGTCGGAGTAGAGCGTGTTCGCCAGCGGGCCCACTACCGCGATCTTCTTGGTCGCATCCGCGTTCAGTGGCAGGGCGCCGCCGGAGTTCTTCAGCAGCACCATTGATTCGTCGGCCACTTTCCGCGCCAGCGCCTGGTGCGCTGGGGTGCCGATGACGGCGGGCGTGATCGAGGCGTATGGGTTGCTGCCGGGCGGGTCGAAGTCGCCCAGCCGGAAGCGGATGGTCAGCACATGGGACACGGCCCGGTCGATGTCGGCCGTGGTGAGCAGACCATCGTTCAGCGCGGACGTGATCGCGGTGGTGGTGTTGGAGGGGTTGGTGCCGTCGGTGGTGAAACTGTCGATCCCGGCCTTGATCGCGGCGGCATCCACGTGCTCGCGATCGGGATAGTAGCTAGGGAACAGGTTGTAGTCCGCGAACGCGTCGCTGACGTTCATCAGCGTGTTGGGCGACCAGTTCCGGACGAGGCTGCCCAGGTCCGGGTTCACCGTGTTGGGACGACCGTTCACCAGGCTGTAGGAGGCCATGACGCCGGTGGCCGCACCGGCCTGGAGCGGCGCCTGAAACGCTGCCCGCTCATACTCGTTGAGCACCCGGGGTGGCTCCATGGAGGAGGTCTGGCCGCGGCCCGCTTCGTTGTTGTAGGCCAGGTAGTGCTTCAGGGTCGGCGCTGCCAGCAGGTACTTCGGGTTGTTGCCCTCGATGCCGAGCCCGTAGGAGGTGGCGATCTGATCGGTGAGGTACGGGTCCTCGGAGTAACCCTCCTCGTTGCGTCCCCACAGCGGGTTGCGCAGCAGGTTCACCACCGGCGCCCACAGGTTGAGGCCCCAGACCGCCGGGTTCTGGGCGTTGTAGCCGCGGGCTTCCTGGCCGACGACGTTGCCCATCTGCTTGATCAGGGCGGGGTCCCAGGTGCTGGCCATCCCGATCGCCTGCGGGAACGTGGTGCCGTTGGCGGTTACCACGTTCCCGTTGTTGTTGATGTCGTTGGACCAGGCGACGCCGTGCAGCGCCTCGGTGCCGTTCTTCATCATCGGCAGGCACAGCGGCGCGGTGATGGCGGGCTGGTACTGGAACAGAAAACCGATCTTCTGAACGATAGTCAGCCTGCTCAGCAAGTCGTGCGTTCGCGTGCTCAGCGGCAGGCCGGGGTCGCGGAACGGGTAGGACCCGCACTGTGCGGCGCTGGCCGCGACCCCTGGAATGGAGACGAGAGCCGCCGCAGCCAACCCCGCGCCCGCGGTCAGGGCGGCCAGCCGCGACCACCGTCTCCGGGGGTATGGACGGCTGGCCGTGATCCTGGCTGGGGTCAGGAGCCTGGTCTTCATTGACATGCTTACCTCCGAACTCGCTCCGGCTGACTGTGCCTTCCGGCTCGCCTCCGCGGCGCTTTAGGGCGCCGCCTTCCGTCGTCGCTCGTTCCTCGCTCCTCAGTCCAGGCAGCACCGCGCCCCGGCGGCTCGCTCACGTTCCGCTCCTCAGTCCAGGCAACGCCGCGCCCCTTTGGGTCGCCGGGGCTGTGCCTCCCGGCGGCCGCCTGGCGAACGATCGTCGACGATAAATGCCGCGCCAATATTGCCGGTGGCGGCCTGGATGTCATTTATTAACAATGTTGAACACCAGTCGAACTATCACTCGTCGAAGCGCTTCGATGACAGCGCGCGTCGTATGTAGCGAAGCGCTTCGATTTACCCCGTAGGCTAGACCTGGTGCGAGGACTTGTCCAGGGAGTAAATGGCGGCAATCACGGGTTGATTCCTGAGCCAACCGGGAGTGCCCGCTCACGGCGTGTCCCCCGCTCGCCTGCGGGGCGTTTTGGGACGCCCCTCCGGCTCGCTAATATCCTGCTCCAGTGTGATCACCAGCGCGTCTCCCGCTGCGCTGATGAGCGTGCCCTGCTCATCCGGTACTGCCTCACCTCCCACGATAGATGCCAGCGAGTGGACCCCCACGAGGAGGACCCGCCAGGCCCCCGGTGCGTCAGCGGCCTCGACCCGGATGCTGCCCGCCTGCCGCGAGGTGACGAAAACTGCCGCGTCCTGCCCGGTCGTGGCGGGGATCGTGGTCGTCACGCGGGCGCCGTCAGGCAGTTGATACACCCGCAGTGTCACGCCATCGGCATAGTCGTAGTCCGGACGGTCACCGATCGCACCAACCGGTATCACCGCGCCTGGCCGGACCAGCAGCGGGAGGCTCATGAAGGCGTGCCGCTCACGGTGCCACCGGGCGCCGGCCACCTGCTCGCCGGTGAGGAAGTGCGTCCAGGTGCCCTCGGGTACGTAGAACGCGACATCGCCCGGGCCGTTGAAAACCGGCGCGACAAGCAGGTCGTCGCCCAGCATGTACTGCCGCTCCAGATGAGTGCAGGCCGGATCCCAGGGGAACTCCACCACCATCGCGCGCATCATCGGGATGCCTTCCCGGTGCGCCTGCAGGGAAGCCTGGTACAGGTACGGCATCAGCCGCGCTTTGAGCTTGGTGAACGCGCGCAGAACGTCCACCGCCTCCTCGTCGAGCAGCCAGGGCACCCGGTAGGAGGAACTGCCATGCAGGCGGCTGTGCGAGGACAGGAGCCCGAAGGCGACCCACCGCTTGAACAGGGCGGGTTCCGGGGTTCCTTCAAACCCGCCGATGTCATGGCTCCAGTAGCCGAACCCGGACATCCCAAGGGACAGTCCGCCGCGAAGGTTCTCGCCCATGGCCTCGAAGGTCGATTCGCAGTCGCCGCTCCAGTGGACAGGAAACTGCTGGGACCCGACGGTCGCCGAACGGGCGAAGACGATCGCCTCTCCCTCGCCGCGGCGCTCGCGCAGCAACTCGAAAACGGTCTGGTTGTACAGGTAGGTGTAGTAGTTGTGCATCCGCTCCGGATCGGAGCGGTCGAAGTACTCCACGTCGGTAGGGATCCGCTCGCCGAAGTCGGACTTGAAGCAGTCCACCCCCACGTCGAGCAGCGCGTCCAGCTTGGCCGCATACCACTCGCGCGCTTGCGGGTTGGTGAAGTCCACGACCGCCATGCCGGGCTGCCACTTGTCCCACTGCCACACGTCACCGCCCGGCCTCCGGAGCAGGTAGCCCTTGGCCTTACCCTCGGCGAACAGGGGGGAGCGTTGCGCGATATAAGGATTGATCCAGACACAGATCCGCAGACCTCGTTCCTTGAGGCGGTCCAGCATGCCACGCGGATCCGGGAACATACGCGAGTCCCATTCGAAATCACACCAGTTGAATTCGCGCATCCAGAACGTGTCAAAGTGAAAGACGTGCAGCGGGATGTCGCGCTCGGCCATTCCCTCAACGAAGCTGGCCACCGTGGCCTCCTCGTAGGACGTGGTGAAGGAGGTGGACAGCCACAAGCCGAAGGACCAGGCCGGCAGCCGCGCCGGGCGACCAGTCAGCGCTGTGTACTTACGCAGAATGTCCTTGGGGGCCGGACCGTAGATGATGAAGTACTGCATCGACTGGCCCTCGATGCTGAACTGCACCCGCGACACGGCCTCGGAGGCCACTTCGAACGACACCCGGCCCGGGTGATTGACGAAGACGCCGTAACCAGCGTTGGTGAGGAAGAACGGGATGTTCTTGTATGCCTGCTCACTGGCTGTCCCGCCATCGGCGTTCCAGATATCGATGACCTGCCCGTTCTTGACCAGGGGGCCAAAGCGCTCGCCGAGACCATAGACGAAGTGGTCGACGCCGAGGTCAAGTTGCTCGCGGATGTAATGGCCGCCGTCGCCCGTCTCGACGAGGGCCATCGACCGGGGGCCGCTCCTGGTCAGGCACTTGTTGTCGCCGAGGAAGCTGACCGACCAGTCTTCACCCAGGCTGACCTGCGCTGAAAGGGCTCCCGAGGTGAAGGTGGCCAGCTTGTTGCCGTCCTCCGCAGTGGCTTGGCCGACCGTGCCCCCCAGCAGTCGGAACCGTGGCTCCTGTGGGGTACCGCCCGCGAAATGGGTGATCTCGACGCCGATGACGTCTGGCCTGGGGGCGGAGAACGAGACCGTGACGGCAGGACCCCTGAGCAGGTCGCCTCGGTGCCGGATCCGCTGCGTCGGAGCGTAGACCTGCAGTGAGCCGGGGGCGGCCACGGCATCGAGGACCTCGACCGGGTAGGACGCGTGGACCCCGGCGCGCATTTGCCAGTAACCGTCGCTGAACTTCATGAACGTGTTCTGCCCTTTCAGTGCGAGGGTGTTCCGTCTTCAGGGCGATGGTGTTCCGTCATCGGCGGCGCGGGTCACTTGACCGCCCCAGCTACGATGCCGCGGGCGAGCGTGCGCTGGAAGATAAGGAAGAACAGGATCGCCGGAAGAATGCCGAGCAGGGCAGCCGCGCTGGTTGTCGTGGGGTTCATGATGTGCTGGCCCTGTAGCAGGGCCAGGGTTACTGGGACCGTCTGATTCTGGTTCGAGATGAGGAAGATCAGCGGCAGGAAGAATTCGTTCCATGTCCAGATGAAAAAGAAGGTCATGAGCACGGCGATGGTCGGGCGGCTGACGGGTACCACGACTCGCCAGAGGACCCGCCATCGGCCCGCCCCGTCAATCCGGGCCGCCTCGAGGATCTCCCTCGGGAAGGTGGACAGGACCGACGAGAACAGGTAAGTGCCGAACGCGGCCTGGATGACGGTGAAGATGATGATCACGCTGAGCTGCGTGTCGTAGAGGTTCGTCTTCTTGGCCAGGAAGTACAGCGGGTAGACGAGTGCCTCCTGGGGCAGGAAGTTCGCGATGAGGAATACGGCGATGATCGACCTTCGGGCCCTGATCCGGCCGATGCCCAGGGCGTAGGCGTTCAGCACAGAAAGCAGGACCGCGGCGACGGCCACCGAGGCGCTGATGAAGAAGCTGTTCCACAGCGCGCGGCCGAAGTCCTCGGTAGTCCAGAAATTCCTGATCCCCTGGAAGGAGATGCCGGTCGGCACGCTGATCGGGCCGTGGGAGGCGAAGTCCGTGGGCGATTTCACCGCGTTCATGGCCACGATGGCGAATGGGAGCAGCATCGCCACGGCCAGCGCGGCGATAGCGAGCAGGAGGACATATGCGGACGGCCCCCGCCGCATCCGCCGCCTCCCGGTGGGCCGAGGCGCCCCAGCCGAGACCGGGGCCGATACCGGAGCCGGGATCGTGGACATGTTCAGGCCTCCCCGCCCTGGTTCCTGTTCTGCACGCGGATGAAGATCGCTGACAGCAGCACGATGATGAGCGTGAGCACCGTGGCGATCGCCGCGCCGTATCCCACCTGGGAGTACTGGAAGAAGTTCTGGTAGGAGAAGTAGGAGGGCACCTGGGTCGCGGTGCCCGGGCCGCCCTGGGTGAGCACGAAGACCAGCGCGAAAACCTTGAGCGCGGCGATGGTGCAGGTCAGCAGGACGACGTAGATCTCCGGCCGGATCTGGGGAACGGTGATACGCCACAGCCGCCGCCACCACGATGCGCCGTCGATCTCGGCCGCCTCGGTGAGCGCGGGATCGGCACGCTGCAGGCCCGCCATGAAGATGACCACGGGGTAGCCGATCTGCACCCAGACCAGCACGGCCATGAGCGTGAGCAGAGCCGTCTTCGGGTCGCCCAGCCAGTCCTTGGCCAGGCTGCCCAGCCCGACATCCTTGAGCAGCCGGTTGACGGCGCCACTCTCCGGGTCCAGGATCCAGCCCCACACGATCCCGGCCACCGCGATGGGCAGCACCTGGGGCAGGTAGATGCAGGCGCGCAGCACGCTGGCGGTCCGCGACCCGAATTTCTTGCCGATGAAGTCGAACAGCGCGGACGCGAGGATGAGCCCGATGCCAGCCGGGACGACTGCCATCGCGATGATCATTGCCACGCTGTGCCAGAAGGACGCCCAGAACTGCGAGTCCGACAGCAGATGGCGGTAGTTGGCCAGGCCAACCCATTTCATCGGGCCGACTCCTTGCCATTGCGTGAGGCTGATCCCGATGTTCATTACCAGCGGCACCGCGATCACGCCGACGAACAGCACGGCGCTGGGGACCAGGTACAGCGGATATGGAGCGGAAGGACGGGGGCGCCCGGCGCGCAGGGGCCCGGCGGATGGCGGACGGTGCCCCGCAGCGGCCGGGGCCGCCTCGACCCGGGCTGGATGTGTCACGGTGAAGCCCTGCCTTCCTGCTGGGTTGCCTTACCAACATCGGGGGCGGTGCCCGTCACAGCACACCGCCCCGTCCGATGGACCGCTGGCTCCGTTCCGGTCAGTGGACAGTCCGGTCAGTGGATAGCCCGGCGGATAGTCCGTTATGGAAAATCCGGTCAGTGGATGGTGGAGACGTACTGGTCATAGGTGGACTGCAGGGTGCCGAGGACCTGGCTGGGGCTGGCGCCGTTCATCAGGTTCTGGGTCTGCTGGAGCAGGGCGTTGTAGAAGGTCGGGGTCGGCCAGTCTGGGTAGTAGGCGAGCCCGTTGTTCTTCGCGAGCGTCTGGAAGTTCTGGATCAGTTGCTGGTTCAGCGGGTTGGTGACCCCTGCCGTGCTGGCCGAGACTGGCACCGCGCCGTTGTTGCCGAGCAGTTTCTGGATGTCCGGCTGCATGGTGATGTTGATGAAGTCATAGGCCAGCTGCTTGTTCGCCGCGTTCTTCGGAACGACCCAGAGGTTCCCGCCCGAACCGGGGTCCATCGTGTTCCCGGGCCACAGGAACGTGCCCCACTGGAAGTTCTTGACCTCACTCTCGAAGAGGCCGAACCACCAGCTGCCTGATACCAGCATCGGGTACTTCTGGCCCTCGAAGGCGGTTCCCATCTGGGTGGCCGTCATCCCGACCGAGTCCTTGGCGATGTAGCCCTTCTTGACCCAGGCCGCGAGCGTGTTCGCGGCATACGTCCAGGCCGCGTCGTGGAAGTTCACCTTGGCCGTGTACCGCTGGTACGCGCTCACCCACGCCGGCGTCGCCCTGCTCAGCGCCAACTCATAGAGGTACTGCATGGCCGCGTAGTCGTTCCCGGCGTTGGCCAGCGGGGTGACGTGCGCCTTGACGAACTTGTCCATGGCCGCGGTGAACTCAGCGAACGTGGTCGGGACACTGATCCCGTACTTGGCGAACAGTTCCTTGTTGTAATAGACCATCAGGTACTCGGCGTAGTTCGGTACCCCGTACCAGTTGCCGGAGCCCATGACCCCCCGCGAGTCGTAGCGCGAGGTCACCTGGAGAGTCGGCGAGAGAAGCTTGTCCCAGCCGTACTTGGTGACCTGCGGCGTAAGATCGGTGAGCAGCCCCTGCTTGGACAGCAGGCCGGTGGTGGCATCACCTTTGTTGTATTCCATGACATCGGGCACGTTATTGGAGTTGAGCACCATGGGCGCGGTCTGCTGCATCTGGTTGAAGCTCTTCTCCGAGAATTCGACCTTTACCCCCGGATGCGCCTTCTTGAAGTCTTTGATGGCCTGGCTCCAGGCGATGTAATAGGCGCTGCCAGGCGCCTCGTACCACCAGACCTTGAGCACCTTGGAAGACGACGAGGTGGAACCGCCACTACCGCTACTACCGCACGCAGCTATACCGGCGAGGCTCGCGATGAGGGCCGCCGCGAGCGCCGTTCCCTTTCTTAGCCCGAACATTGTGTTCCTCCAGCGGGAGATGGATTTGGCCGCGTCGCCCTGGCTGGCGGCGTCTTCGGGGCGTGGAATCTGAGACATCGAAGCGCTTCGACGCGGGTCCTCTTCATTGGGGCCTCCGATGGATATGTCTGATCTATGCGAGATACACGTGTCTACGGGGCATATATGGTCCGCGCGGGGCGCGCACTGCGGCGCGGGCCGGGGTGCCAAGTGGGCTCGATGACATGTTCGTTGCGGGCAACGACACCGCCGCCTGGCCACTGCCGGGGGATCGACCAGTCGGGGATCGACGGACCGGGGATCGACGGACCGGGGATCGACCGCTCGCCGGTGAGGGCGCGGGAAGCCGTGCTCGGCGAAGCCACGGCGTGGCGAGCGACGTCCGAAATCCTAACCAAGGTCCTGCCTCAACTATCGAAACGCTTCGATTCGACACGATGCTAGACGCGGGTTGGCGGCCGACACAACGGATGGTGTCGATCTTTTCGGGAACGGCCGTCCTGGCCGGGCTGGGTTCCGGGCCGGAGTCTCTCGGCCGTGACCATGTCGAAGCGGCCAACGGTGACCGCCCGCCGAGTGCCTGGAAGGCCAGGTTCGGCGGCTGCTACGGCTCTGGACAGCCCCCCATCCCGGGTCTAAGGTACGGATGAATCGAAGCGCTTCGCTGGTCACTCACGAGGTGCCAGTCGAAGCGATTCGACCCGCCGGATGGGCGCCCTGACCCGGGGCGTGCCGGGCACCGAACCGGCCGGGGCCGTGGGCGGCCTGGACGTGATCCGAGCACCCAGGCACCCTGCACAGCCGACACCCTTGGAGCGGGGTAACTCCGGAGGCAGCCCATGGCCCGCATCACCAGGCACCTGATCTCGCCCCAGATCCCAGGCGGGACCAAGCCCGGCGCACTACGCCGCCGCGTCCACGGATGGGTGCCCGCCACCGCCATAAAGCACCCGCGGACGCTCCTGATCATTCTCGTCGTCGCCGCTACGGCCCTGGTAACCCAGCGTTCCATCGCCACATCTCCCGCGGCCGCGGCGGCCGGGACCACATCCGGCGCCGCCGCGGTCCACCACACGATCAGCTACGACCACTATTCGCTGATGGTCGACGGCCGCCGCGTGATCCTGCAGGCCGGGGAGTTCGAGTACTGGCGGCTGCCCAGTCCCAGCCTGTGGCTCGACGTCATGGAGAAAATGAAGGCCGGCGGGTTCAACGCCGTCTCGGTCTACTTCAACTGGGCTTACCACTCGCCCAAGCCTGGCGTGTACGACTTCACCGGCGTGCGGAACGTCGACCAGTTCATGAGCATGGCACAGCAGGCCGGCCTGTATGTCATCGCCCGGCCGGGTCCCTACATCAACGCCGAGACGACCGGCGGCGGCTTCCCCGGCTGGTTGAAGGAGGTCCCGGGGCGGGCCCGCTCCAGTGCGCCCGGATACACCCAGGCCTATACGGACTGGCTCGGGCACATTGACAAGATCATCGCGCGGCACCAGCTCACTCATGGCGGCTCGGTGATCCTGTACCAGGCCGAGAACGAGTACGCCGTCAACACCGACGCGCAGTACATGACCGACCTCCAGGCCAAGGCCCACGCCGACGGCATCGACGTGCCGATCATCTCCAACGACTGCTGCGACGCGGCCAGCTGGACTTCCTCCTGGGCATCCGGGCCCGGGGCGGTCCCGCTCCCCGGCGTGGACACGTACCCGCAGTCCTTCGACTGCGCCAACCCCACCACCACGTGGGGGCCGTGGGGGGCGGGCATCACCGAACGGCTGCGCCCCGACACGCCGGTCATCACGCCCGAATACCAGGCGGGGGCGGTCACCTCGTGGGGCGGCGCCGGCAGCCAGGGGTGCCGCGAGCTCACCGGACCCGGCTACATGAAGGTCTTCTACAAGTCGAATCTGATACTGGGCGGCGTGACCTCCTTCAGCTATTACATGGCTTACGGCGGCACGAGCTGGGGGTGGCTGCCCGGGCCGTGGAACTACACCTCCTATGACTATGGCGCGGCGATCACCGAGGACCGCCAGCTGACCTCCAAGTACGACGAGTTCAAGCGGCAGGGCTACTTCGTGCAGGCGATGACGCCGGTACTGGCGAAAATCGACCCGGCGGCGGCCCCGGTCTCAAGCAACAGCGCTCTCCAGACGGTGGCGCGGGCCAACCCGGACACGGGCACGCAGTTTGTCCTGATTCGGCACGCAACCTCGGCCTCGACCACCACCGAGTCCGGCACGCTCGACTGGATGACGCCTGACGGCCACTACTCGGTACCGGTGCAGATCAGCGGTCATGACGCCAAGGTGCTCGTGGCCGGCTATGACCTCGGCGGACAGCGGCTGGTCTACTCCACTTCGGAGATCATGGCGAACGCCTTCATCGGCGGCCGCGACGTGGCGCTGCTGTACGGGACGGATGGCGCTGGAGGCGAGACGGTGCTGCGGTACTCCAGCCAGCCCACGATTCATGTGCTCGACGGCACGGTCACGTCCTCCTACGACCCGTCTTCTGGCGATCTGAAGCTGGACTACACCCACAGCGGGCTCGCCCGGGTGCTGATCACCGGTGGCGGGCGCCGCCCGCTGCTGTTGCTGCTCGGTACCGACGCGACCGCGGCGACGTTCTGGCAGGCGGACACCGCCGCCGGGCCGGTCCTGGTCCGCGGCACGTCGCTGGTGCGCTCAGCGCGGCTGGACGGCGGCACCGCGGTCCTGCGCGCCGACCGGGCGAGCGCCGGGGACGTCGAGGTGTTCGGCCCGGCGTCGCTGCGGCGGCTCGTCATCGACGGTCAGCAGGTGGACACCGAGCCGACCGCCAGTGGATCGTTGCTCGGCCAGGTCGGGGGTTCCGGGCCGGTGCACCTGCCCACGCTGACGAACTGGCGTACCCACGCTGAGGCACCCGAGGCGCTGCCCGGCTTCAACGACTCCGCCTGGATCTCAGCCGACCACACCACCACCGCGCTTCCGTACCCGCCGAAGACGCTGCCGGTCCTGTACGCCGATGACTATGGCTTCAACTACGGCAACGTGTGGTACCGCGGCCACTTCACCGCCACCGGGTCGGAGACCGCGGTGAACCTCAACGCGATCACTGGCGGCGGCGGGATCTACGAGGTCTGGCTCAACGGGCACTACCTGGGTTCGGCCAATGGCGGCACCCAGGCGGACAGCGACGTCCACAACCCCAACCCGGGACCAGGGAACTTCACGATCCCGGTGGGCCTGCTCAAGCCGGGCGAGAACTCCGTTCTCTCGGTCCTCGTCGGGAACATGAGCAACAACGACGACTGGATCGCCGACGACAACCGGTTCAAGCAGCCGCGCGGGCTCTACGCCGCGTCGATCGCCGGGTCAAGCGGGACGATCACCTGGAAGATCCAGGGCGCCCGTGGCGGGCAGAACCTGACCGACCCGGTGCGCGGCCCGCTGAACACGGGCGGCCTGTACGGCGAGCGGTCAGGCTGGAATCTGCCCGGCTACCCTGACTCCTCCTGGTCAGCGGTCCCTTCGATCGCGCAGGCGACCGTGTCCAGCGGGGTGACCTGGTACCGCACCACGTTCCGGCTCGACCTGCCCGAAGGCCAGGATGTCCCCGTGGACCTCCGGTTCGGCGGGTCGACCGGGCGCTACCGGGTGATCTTGTTCCTCAACGGCTGGAACCTGGGCCAGTACATCAACGACCTGGGTCCGCAGCACGACTTCGTGCTCCCGGCCGGCCTGCTGCATGAGCACGGGCGCAACACCCTGGCCCTGGCCGTCATCGCCCAGGACGGCAACGTGACGCTCGGCCCGGTGAGCCTGGTAGCGAAGGGAAACGTACGCGGAGGCGTCCCGGTCACCGATGTGCCATCTCCCGCGTACGCCCCGGCGCTTCACGGACAGGCGTGACCGGATGTAGCGGCGCGGCGTGCCGCCCCGACGGCGTCACAGGCGTTCGATGATGGTCACGTTCGCCTGGCCGCCGCCCTCGCACATGGTCACGAGCCCATTCCGGCCGCCGGTGCGCTCCAGCGAGTAGAGCAGCGTGGTCAGCAGCCGGGCGCCGGTCGCGCCGAGCGGATGGCCCAGTGCGATCGCCCCGCCGCTGACGTTCACCTTGGCCAGGTCCGCCCCCGTCGCCCGCTGCCAGGCCAGCACCACCGAGGCGAACGCCTCGTTGATCTCGACCAGGTCGATCTGGTCCAGGGTCATCCCCGCCCGCCGCAGCGCGTGCGCGGTCGCCGCGATCGGCGCGGTGAGCATCATGACCGGGTCGTCGCCGCGGGCGCTGAGGTGGCGGATCCGCGCCCGTGGGCGCAGCCCGTGCGCCCGGACCGCCTGGTCCGAGGCGACCAGCACCGCGGCCGCGGCATCCGCGATCTGGCTAGACAGTGCGGCAGTGATCAGGCCGCCTTCGCGCAGCGGCGCCAACGCGGCCATTTTCGCCGCCGAGGTGTCGCTGCGCGGGCACTCGTCGGTCCAAATCTCCCCGTACGGCACGATCTCCGCGTCGAACGCCCCCGCGCCGATGGCGCCGACCGCCCGCTGGTGGCTGGCCAGCGCGTAGTCCTCCATCTCGCCGCGGCCGATCCCCCACTTGGCGGCGATCATGTCCGCGGAGCGGAACTGGGAGATTTCCTCGGTGCCGTACCTGGCGCGCCAGCCGGCCGACCCGCTGAACGGGTCGTCGAAGCCGAACGCCTGCCCGGCGAGCATCGCCGCCGCGATCGGGATCTGGCTCATGTTCTGCACCCCGCCGGCCACCACGAGGTCGGCGGTCCCGCTGAGCACCGCCTGGGCCGCGAAGTGCACGGCCTGCTGGGACGAGCCGCACTGCCGGTCCACGGTGACGCCGGGAACCGCCTCGGGCAGGCCGGCCGCGAGCCACGCTGTGCGGGCGATGTCGCCCGCCTGCGGGCCGATGGTGTCCACGCAGCCGAAAACGACGTCATCGACGGTCAGCGGATCCAGGTCGGCCCGGGCCAGCAGGGCCCCGATGACGTGGGCGCCGAGATCGGCGGGATGCGCGTCGGCCAGGCCGCCGCCGCGGCGGCCGACGGGGGTCCGGACGGCATCGACCAGGAACGCCTCGGCCACCGTGACTCCCCTCGGCTAGACTTCCTAGAACACGTTCTATTTATACTGGTGAGCCTATCTCCACCTGGGAGCGCAGCGAGGATGCACCTGACCTACACGCCCGAACAGGACCGGCTCCGCCAGCAGTTGCGCGCGTACTTCGCCGGGCTGATGACCCCGGAGGTCCGCGAGTCGCTGGCCACGGCCGATGGCGACTACGGGAACGGGGAGGCCTACCGCCAGGTCGTCCGGCAGCTCGGCCGCGACGGCTGGCTGGCCCTCAGCTGGCCCGCGGAATACGGCGGGCGTGACGGATCCATGCTCGACCAGCTCATCTTCACTGACGAGGCGGCGATCGCCCGGGTGCCGGTGCCCTTCCTGACCATCAACACCGTTGGCCCGACGATCATGCGGTACGGCACCGCAGAGCAGAAGGCGCGCTACCTGCCGCGGATAGCCGCCGGCGAGATCCACTTCTCCATCGGCTACTCCGAGCCTGAGGCGGGCACCGATCTCGCCGCGCTGCGCACCCGCGCCGTCCGAGTGAAGGGGGATGGGGAGGAGGGTGGGGACGGCTACGTCATCAACGGCCAGAAGCTGTGGACCAGCCTGATCGCCTACGCCGACTACGTGTGGCTGGCCTGCCGGACCGACCCCGAGGCGCCCCGGCACAAGGGCCTGTCCATCCTCATCGTGCCGACCGGCGCACCCGGCTTCTCCTGGACCCCGGTACACACCGTCGCGGGCACCAGCACCAGCGCCACCTACTACTCGGATGTGCGCGTGCCCGCTTCCGCCCTGGTCGGCGCAGAGAACCAGGGCTGGTCGCTGATCACCAACCAGCTCAACCACGAGCGGGTGGCTCTGACATCAGCGGCTCCGATACGTTTGGCATGGAAAGAAGTGTGTGACTGGGCCCGCGCCACCAAGCTGGCCTCCGGGCAGCGGGTCATCGACCAGGAATGGGTCCAGCTGAACCTGGCCCGGGTGCATGCCAAAGCCGAGTTCCTCAAGCTGGTCAACTGGCGGATCGCGGCGCAGGCCGGCCAGGGACTGGGCCCTGCGGCGGCGTCCACGACCAAGGTCTTCGGCACCGAGTTCGCCACCGAGGCGTACCGGCTGCTGATGGAGGTCCTCGGCGCGAGCGCCTGCGTCCGCGAGGGATCCGCCGGCGCCGTCCTGGCGGGCCGGATCGAGCGGATGCACCGCTCTGCCCTGATCCTGACCTTCGGCGGCGGCACCAACGAGGTACAGCGCGACATCATCGCCGCGGCCGGCCTCGGGCTCCCGGCCGCCCGCCGCTGACCACCGGAGAAAAGCCATGGATTTCCTACCTAACGAAGCCCAGCAGGAACTCTCGGCCCTCAGCCGGCGCATCCTCACGCAGCGGGTCACGCCAGAGCGGCTGCGCGAGGTCGAGGCGGCCGGCGACCGGTTCGATCCCGCGCTGTGGGCCGACCTGGCCAGTGCCGGAATCCTCGCCGCCGCGCTGCCCGAGTCGCTGGGCGGAGCGGGGCTCGGCCTGCTTGAGCAGTGTGCAGTCCTGGCCGAAATCGGGCGCACGGTGGCCCCGGCGCCCTACCTCGCCTCGATCGTGCTCGGCGCCGGCGCGCTGGCCCAGTTCGGCACCCCGGAGCAGCAGCACCGATGGGCCGGGCCCGCCGGGCGCGGCGAGCTCATCCTGACCGCCGCCCTGTCCGAGGAGGATGGCGACGACCCCCGTGCCCCGGCGGCCAGTGCCGAGCGCATGAAGGGGGAATGGAGAGGGACGGGGAGGTGGGCGGGGGGTGAGGGCTGGCTGCTGTCCGGCGTGAAGACCGCGGTGCTCGCCGCGCCACGGGCCGGCCTGATGCTGGTGCCGGCCGCGACGCCGCAGGGAGTCACCGTGTTCCTGGTCGCGCCGACCGATGACGGCGTCACGGTGCAGCGGCAGGAGATCACCGACGGCGATTGCGCGGCGCGGCTCGTGCTGGCCGGCGTCGCGCTGCCCGATGACCGGGTGCTCGGCAGCCCCGAAGCGGGAGCGGAGATCACGGACTGGCTGATGTCACGCGGCACCGTCGGGCTGTGCGCGCTGCAACTCGGGGTCGTCGAGCGGGCGCTGGAGCTGACCTCGGAGTACGCGCAGAGCCGGGTGCAGTTCGGCCGGCCGATCGGCAGCTTCCAGGCGGTGGCACAGCGCCTGGCCGACGCCTACATCGACGTCGAGGCGGTCCGGCTCACGATGTGGCAAGCCGCCTGGCGGCTGTCAGCCGGCCTGCCGTGTGACACCGCAGTCGCCACGGCCAAGTTCTGGGCCGCCGACGCAGGCCACCGGATCGCGCACACCGCGGTGCACGTGCACGGCGGAGTGGGCATCGACACGAGCTATCCGCTGCACCGCTACTTCGTCGCGGCCAAGCACCACGAGTTCGCGCTCGGCGGGGCGACGGCCCAGTTGCGCCGCATCGGCGCCGCGCTGGCGAGGGCCGGCTGACGGGACCGGCGTATCAGGTCCGGGCAGTGGGATGCGGATCCGCCGAGGATGCCGCTGATGCTCCACAACTCTGCGGGCCGGACGTAACTTTCAGCCAGCGCCCGAAATCGTGTGGTGGCCTGATCCGGCCGTCCGCCCTGTGACGTGCGCCGAAGCATCGTCCCGCGAATTCCGCGAATTCCGCGAATTCCGCGGCACAGCCCTGTTCACCACGTGTGCCCGGGAACCTACGATCACGCTCACCGAACGTATGGCCTACGGCCGAACCCAAGGAGGCTGGCAACGTGCGGAAGCGACCCGGGACAATCCTGGCCAGTGTGGCCGTCACGATAGCGGCGCTGGGAGCAACGCTGTTCTTCGCGGTGCCTGCGTCGGCGCACGGCGCAATGATGATCCCCGGCAGCCGTACTTTCCTCTGCTATGAGGACGGCATCACCTCCACCGGGCTTCGACCAAGCCAGCCCCGACTGGCCGAAGACGCACCTGACCTCCGGGGCCACCATCCAGATCAGGTACAACAAGTGGGCAGCCCACCCAGGCACCTGGTCCCTGTACATCACGAAGGACGGCTGGGACCCCACCAAGCCCCTGACCTGGGCCGACATGCAGAGCGTGCCGTTCTCCACGAGCACCAACCCGCCGTCGGTGGGGAACCCTGGCAGCATCGACAGCTACTACTACTGGAACGCCACGCTGCCGGCGAACAAGACCGGCTACCACATCATCTACTCGGTGTGGGCGCGCTCGGACAGCAGTGAGACGTTCTACGGCTGCTCCGACGTGGTGTTCGACGGCGGCAACGGCCAGGTCACCGGGATCGGCGCGACCGCTCCGCCGCCCACCACCACGCCGTGCAGCGCGACCTACGCGATCAACCAAACCTGGCCGGGCGGCTTCCTGGGCCAAGTGACGGTGTCGAACCCCACGACATCGACCATGAACGGCTGGACAGTCAGCTGGGTGATGGCGAACGGCGAGACCATCACCAGCTCATGGAACGGGACGCTGTCGCAGGCCGGATCACTCGCCACGATGACCAACGCCAACTGGAACAACGTGCTCGCCCCTGGCGGCAGCACCACGTTCGGCTTCACGGCCAACGAGGCTTCCAGCCCGGTCGTCCCCGCCAGCGTCTCCTGTCAGAGCCCGTAGCGGGATCCCTCGGCGAGTTGCGCGAGCGCGACGAGCGCTGCACCGCTGTGGCGCGCAGAGCCGGATAACTCACCCGGCCTGAAAGGATCTTGGATCGGAAGGCAGTGATTGCGCGCCCAAGAGAACGAAGAGGCCCAGGTGGCGCGGGTCGGTGCTGACCGAGAGCCTGGAACCTGCCCGCGATCTTGCCGATCCCGCCGTGCGGCCTGCGATACTTGTCGGCCATGTCCACGTGGATCATCATGGAGGCCGCGCCGGGTGTCGGCCTGCGGGTCGCGGTCAAGGACATCATCGACGTGGCTGGCCTGCCCACGACGGCGGGGTGCCTCGCCGTTGCCGACCGCGCCCGTCCCGCGTCGGCCGATGCCGCGTGCCTGGCCGGGTTGCGCGCCGCTGCCGCCCGCGGCGAAGCGCACCTGGCCGGCAAGACCAATCTGCATGAACTGGCCTTTGGCATCAGCGGGATCAATAAGGCCTTCGGGACGCCGGCCAATCCCCTCGATCCGGCGCGCGTCCCGGGCGGGTCGTCGAGCGGCTCGGCGGTGGCGGTGGGCAACGGCGAGGCCGACGTGGCGTACGGGTCGGACACCGGAGGGTCAATCCGGATCCCCGCGGCGTGCTGCGGGGTAGCCGGCCTGAAAACCACGTGGGGCCGGGTACCGCTGACCGGCGTGTGGCCGCTTGCGCCGAGCCTGGACACCGTCGGTCCCATGGCGCGTGATGTGGCCGGCCTGATCGCCGGGATGGCGCTGCTCGAACCCGGGTTCGCCGTGTCCGCCCGGTCGCCTCGGGTCGTCGGGCGACTGGCGATGGATGCCGACCCCGCCATCGACGCGGCCGTCGATTCAGCGCTGGCCTCGGCGGGCTGGCAGATCATGCCGATCACCCTGCCGGGACTCGACTCCGCGATGACCGCGGCGCTGACCGTGCTCGACGCCGAGGCGTGGGCATCCGACGGCGCGCTGGTCAGGGCCGCACCGGATCGGATCGGCCGCGACGTGCTGGGCCGGCTGCGCGCGGCCAGCGAGGTCAGCCCGGCGGCGCTCGGTGCGGCCCGCCAGGAGGCGGCCCGGTGGCGGGCGACATTGTCGTCGCTGTGGGACCAGGTCGAGTTGCTGGCCCTCCCGACGCTGCTCGGGTTCCCGCCGACTCTCGACAACGCCAGGGAAATGCTCCGGATCCGGGGGCTCACGGCACCGGTCAACCTGGCCGGCGTTCCCGCGCTGGCCCTGCCGGTACCAACCGGCGGGCCACTGCCAGCCAGCGTTCAGCTCATCGGCCCGGCCGGCAGCGAGGAGCGCCTGCTCGCCGCCGGAGCCGTCCTCGAGCAGGCCGTGCGGACCTGACCTTGCTGCCCGGTCAGCGTTCCGGGTCAGCGTTCCGGGTCAGCGTTCCGGGTCAGCTTTCCCCGGTCAGCCTTCCCTGGTCAGCTTTCCCCGGTCGGCTTTCCCCGGTCAGTGTTCCCCGGGTCAGCTTCCGCCGGCGAGCGCAGGCCCTCAAGCCGGGTCAGGGCCTCGTCGACCTCTTGCAGCAGAGCTTTGATCACCTCGGCGACCGGGCGGACCTCATTCATCCGGCCGACAATCTGCCCAACCGGCATGGGCACCACGTCGGGCCGGCCCGAGCGCATCAGCCGCTGGTGTGCCTCGCTGACCAGCAGGTTCTGCAGCGGCATGGGGAGCGGCTCGGGAGCGCCCGGTTGTGCCCACGCCTGTGTCCAGCGGTTCTTCAGCAGACGGGCAGGTTTGCCACTGTAGATCCGCGCGCGGACGGTGTCCGACGACGTGGCCGCCAGTAGCGCCTCGCGCATGGCGGGCATGGCCGCCGACAGTGTGTACTCCTCGGTGGTGAGCCAGGCCGAGCCCATCCAGACGCCGACGGCGCCCAGCGCGAGAGCGGCGGCTATCTGGCGGCCGCATCCGATCCCGCCCGCGGCCAGCACGGGCGCCTGCGCGCCGACCGCGTCGACGATCTCCGGTACGAGCACCATGCTCGCGATCTCGCCGGTGTGCCCGCCTGCCTCGTAGCCCTGGGCCACGACTATGTCCACTCCGCTGGCGACGTGACCGCGCGCATGCTCGGCCTTCCCGGCCAGCGCCGCGACCAGCATGCCGGCATCGTGAGCGCGCGAGATGACGTCGGGCGGCGGCGGGCCGAGCGCGTTCGCGATCAGGCGCGCGGGATGGGCCAGGGCCACCTCGACATGCTGCCGCGCGACCGAGTGCAGCCAGCCGAGCACGCCGTCGCCGGTCGGCGAGCCGTCGGGCAGCGGCGGCACACCGAGCTTGATCAGCGTCTGCTCCACGAAATCCTTGTGCGCTGCTGGAATCATCCGGTCCAGGTCGATCGGGGCGCCCTCGGTGGGGATGTGGGCGGGCATCACGACATCGACCCCGTACGGCCGTCCGCCAGTGTTGGCGTCCATCCAGCGCAACGCGGCGTCCAGATCGGCCGGGTCGTTGAAGCGGACGCAGCCCAGCACGCCCAGGCCTCCGGCCCGGCTGATGGCGGCGGCGACGTGCTCGGACGGGGTAAAGCCGACAATGGGGTGCTCGATATCGAGCAGCGTGCACAGCGTCGTCCGCACGGTTCTTCTCAAATGCCCGGGCGGCCGACGCTGGCCGGGTGGTCAGCGCTGGGCGGGTGGTCAGTGCCGGGCGGGTGCTTGGCCGCTGGGTGGTCGGTGACGTGCTGGCGCGCCCACCCATAGTCGGCCTTGCCTGCTGCTGTGCGGCCGATGGAGTCGACCAGCCAGATGCTGCGCGGCACCTTATAGCCGGCGATCTGGCCGCGAAGGTGTGCCTCGAGCGCGGCCAGGTCGAGCGCCCGGCCCTCCCGCAACTGCACCAGCGCCGCTACGCGCTGCCCGAGACGCTCATCGGGCACGCCGATGACGAGCGCGTCGAAGATGTCGGCGTGTGACTTCAGCGCGCCCTCCACCTCCTCGGGGAAGACCTTCTCGCCACCGGTATTCACGCAGGTATTGCCCCGGCCCAGCAGGGTCACGCTGCCGTCGGCCTCGACCCGCGCCCAGTCGCCTGGCACCGTGTAGCGCTTCCCGTCCACCTCGGTGAAGATCGCGGCGGACTTGACCGGGTCCTTGTAGTAGCCAAGCGGAAAATGCCCGCCTCTGGCGAGCCTGCCCACTTGCCCGGGACCCGCCCGGTGGCCCTCGTCGTCGAGCACGATGGTGTCCGGGGCGGGCGTGACGGTCGGGCCGCCGCGCTGCTCGGCGCCGGCGGCCACGAAACCCAAGCCAGCGAAGCCGGTCTCAGAGGAGCCGATCGCCTCCGTGATGACGACGTTGGGCAGCAATGTGGTGCAGTCGTCCTTGACCACGGGCGAGAACAGCGCCGCGCTCGAGGAGATGGCCACCAGCGACGAGGCGTCGTAGCCGCCCGCCCGGTAGGCGTCGATCAGCGGCCGGGCCATCGCGTCGCCGATGATGACGAGCAGGTTGACCTTGCGCCGCTCCACCGTGCGCCAGATCTCGTGGGCGTCGAAGCGCGGCATCAGCACGATCGTCTCGCCGGCGAACAGCCCGCCGAGCGTGGCCACCTGCGCGGCGCCATGGATCAGCGGTGCCGCGCAGAGCTTGACGAGCCCGCCCGATTGCAGACCGCGGCGGGACTGCTCCCATTCGTCAGCCAACGGGACGCCGGTGACGAAGTTGATGCCCCCGGCGAGGGTGCGCCAGATGTCCTCGTGACGCCACATGACGCCCTTGGGATAGCCGGTTGTGCCGCCGGTGTAGATGATGTAGACGTCGTCGCTGCTGCGCGGCGGGAAGTCGCGCTCCGCCGAGGCGGCCGCCAGGGCTGCCTCGTACTCGGTCCCCGCGCCGATGTCGGCGTCGCTGCCGTCGTCGATCACGACTGTGCCGCGCAGGCCGGGCGCGGTCGGCGCTACCGCCGCCACGCGCGGCGCGAACTCCCTGTCGTAGACGAGCGCGGCCGGGTCCGAGTCCTCGAACATGTAGCGCAACTCGTTCTCGACGTAGCGGTAATTGATATTCACCGTGACGGCGCGGAGCTTGCACGCTGCGATGATCGCCTCGGCTGCCTCGATGGAATTGCGGGCGTAGAGCCCGACGTGGTCTCCTGGCCTCACCCCGATCCCAGCCAGGTGATGAGCCAGCCGGTTCGCGCGCCCTTCAAGCTCGCTATAGGTCACCTGCCTGTCGCCGCAGGCCACCGCGATACGGTCCGGGAAGGCGTCAACAGCATGCTCGAAGATGTCCGCGAAGTTCAGGGCCATGGGAATGAAACTAGAACGTGTTATCGTTTCGAGCAACCCTCTGCCGGGTCCAAAAGTGAGGAGATGTCGCCGCGATGACCTCGACGCCCGCGCCAGCGGCTGGGTCCGCCGCAGACACAGGGCCGCCGCACGCCGACGACATAGGGCCGCCGCCCGCCGACGACACCGCGCAGTCGCACGCTGAGGACCCAGGGCGGCCGCACGCTGATCAAGCCGCGCAGCCGCACGCCGAGGACCCAGGGCGACCGCCCGCCGACGACACCGCGCAGCCGCACGCGCTGATTGAGCGCCGGGGGCACGTTCTGATCGTGACGATGAACCGCCCAGAGGCGCGCAACGCGCTGAGCGGGCCGATGATGGCCCTGATGCGTCAGGCCTGGGACCAGACGGACAGCGACCCCGATATCAGGGTCTGCGTACTGACCGGCGCGGGCGGGGCGTTCTGCGCGGGCGCCGACCTGAAGGCCATGACCATCTCGCACCCGGGTGAGCAGTTCCGCACCGGGGACTGGGATATGTCGGTGGTAGAGGCGCTGCTCAAGGGGCGCCGCCTGACCAAGCCGCTGATCGCGGCCGTCGAGGGGCCGGCGATCGCGGGCGGCACCGAGATCCTGCAGGCCACCGACATACGGGTGGCCGGCGAGAGCGCCAGATTTGGCATCTCCGAGGCCCGCTGGGGGCTCTTCCCGCTGGGCGGATCTGCGGTGCGGCTGCCGCGGCAGATCCCGTACACGATCGCTGCCGACCTGCTGCTTACCGGGCGGCACATCAGCGCGGCCGAGGCCAGGGAGATCGGCCTGATCGGACATGTGGTGCCAGACGGCCAGGCGCTGGCGAAGGCGCTGGAGATCGCGGACATGATCGCGGCGAACGGGCCCGTCGCCGTGCGCGCGATCCTGCGGGCGATCCGGGCGACCGAGGGCATGGCCGAGAACGACGCGTTCGCGGTCGAGTCCAGCATCGGCATGGCGGTGTTCCGCAGCGAGGACGCCAAGGAAGGCCCCCGCGCCTTCACCGAGAAGCGCAAACCCGAGTTCCGCGACCGCTAGACGAGTGATTCCTGATCGGGCCAATGGCGGTCTACTTGGCGGCTAGGACGTTGACGGGCCGAATCTCCGGTTCGCGGGCCAGCAGATCGGCCGACACTTCGGCTAGCGCAGCCGGTATCTGGCCGTTGATGTGCGCGGTGCGGGCGTCGCCGGTGGCGAAGGTGTCGAAGATGCCGTAGCTGATGTCGCTGATCTTGAACGCGTACCAGGTGACGGTGCCCTGCTCGGCGACGGCCAGCTCCCGGCCGGCCTTGAGGAATGCCGCCAGTTGTTCGCCCTTACCGGCTTTGGCTTCCAGCAGCGCCAGTATGCCCAGCGTCACGGTCATGGAACGGTGTCCTCCCAGCGATAGCATCATCGCGGGGCCGTTCAGCCCGCTTCCACGTAGTTAGCGTCGTCAGCCTCCAGGTTTCTTACCTCTGGCCTGCCGGCTTCGACCAGACGGTCACGCGTTTCCTCGCCGCCTGCATTGAACGGTGAAGTGCGTCGGCAGGCTCGCTCTGAGCAGCTGCAGGGATGCGTTCCCACTCCGCCAGACGGCGGACCCGATCGGGCCCGCCGTCTGGCCTGGTGGCTGTGGCTAGCGTGGGGGGAACTGTGAGTTGGGAGCGGGGGGGGCGAGGTTGGCGGTGGGGGCGGCGGCGGTGAAGCCGATCACCGCGCAGTTGATGTCCACGCCGACCGAGCCGTAAGGGGCCGGCTTGCCGGTGGCCGGGTCGACACCGGTGAGCAGGTCGGGCCGGGTGGCGGCCAGGTTGAACACGACGTTCTCGTCGATCTGGCGGGTATTCAGTCCTTCGCTGACCGCCTTGGGGGTCCACAGGCCCAGCTGCGCGTCCCATAGCGGGCTGTAGGCGTCGGCGTGCCGGAGGTCGGCCAGGGTCGGGAAGTCACCGAACACGTTCAGCAGGTCGCCGCCGTTGCGCAGGGCGTCGATCATCGCGGTGTTGCCGGCGGAGGCGTCCGACGAGGCGAACCCGTCCTTGACCAGGTGCACGAATCCTTGGGCGTTCGGGTTGCCGGCGCCGGTCTGGCCGTTGATGAAGCCGAACAACCGCTCGCGGGCCGAGCCGAGGAAGTCATCCCCGCCGTTGAA
>DASWFT010000133.1:0-14904 GCA_036394075.1 Streptosporangiaceae bacterium | reverse complement strand
GACGGCGCCTACTTCTCCACCAAGGCCGACGCCATGAACCTGACCGGGGCGCAGTGGGGCGTCATGAACGAGACCGGCAGCTACCCCGGCCAGCCCTGGCTGTGGCTCTACACGCTGTGGTACCAGGTCCCCGGGTTCTCCGCCTCAGCCAACGTGGACATGATCGCGATCTACATGACCGGCCTGGGCACGCTGCTGCTGCTGGCCGTGCCGTTCATTCCCGGCCTGCGCGACATCCCGCGGCTGATCCCGGTGCACCGCCTCATCTGGCGCAGATGGGAGCACCCAGAGCAGGAGAGCGCTGGGCTGGAAAGCACTGGGCAGCAACCGCCGGCCGGGCAGTCCGGCCCGGTAAGCACCCCCACCGTCGGCCGCTCCCAGTGACCATCCGGGCCGGGTGGCCAGTCCCGCTGGCCACCCGGCCCGCCCGCTGATATCCCCAAGGAGTAACCATGAGATCCGCAGTAGTCCGCCGGTTCGGTGAGCCGCTGGTAATCGAAGAGCGGCCAGTCCCCGAGCCCGGTCCCGGGCAGGTCGTGGTCCGGATGGAAGCATCCGGCCTGTGCCACACCGACATCCACGCCGCGAACGGTGACTGGCCGGTCAAGCCCACGCCGCCGTTCGTGCCGGGCCACGAGGGCGTTGGGATCGTGCACGCGGTCGGAGAGGGTGTGGCGCATCCCGAGGAAGGGCAGCGTGTCGCGGTGCCCTGGCTGGGCTATGCGTGCGGCACCTGCGACCAGTGCCTGACTGGCTGGGAAACGCTCTGCCTGAAGCAGTACAACACCGGCTACGCCGTCGACGGCGGCTGGGCCCAGTATTTCCTGGCCGACGCCGCCTTCGCGGCTCCGGTGCCCGATGGCATCGACCCGCGCGAGGCCGCCCCGCTCACCTGCGCGGGCGTCACGACCTACAAGGCGGTCAAGGTCGGGAATGTACGGCCGGGCGACCTGGTAGCCATCTCCGGCGTAGGCGGGCTCGGGCACATGGCCGTGCAGTACGCCAGGATCTTCGGCGGCACCGTCGCCGCGATCGACATCACCGACGAGAAACTACAGCTCGCCCAGGAACTGGGCGCGGACCTGGTCATCGATGCGCGCACGCAGAACCCGGCCGAGGTGCTGCAGGCGCATGGCGGAGCGAGCGTGGCCATCGGGCTGGCCGTCGACGACGCCTCGTTCGCGACCGCGTACGCCGGTCTGCGGCGTGGCGGGCGGCTGGTGCTGGTGGCCCTGCCCGCGGCGGGAACGTTGAAGATCCCGGTCTTCGACACCGTGCTGAACGGCACGTCCGTCATTGGTTCGATCGTGGGCACCCGGGCGGACCTGGCGAACGTGTTCGCCCTGCACGCCGCGGGGCGGACCCGGGTGGTCTACGACACGAGGCCGCTAGAGGCGGTCAACGAGTCCATCGACGAAGTCCTGCACGGCAAGGCGAAGGCCCGGCTGGTCCTGGAGCCATAACCGCGGGCTTGACTCGGGGTACGGCGGGGCCGCGGTCAGCCACGCCCGGAAGCTCCAGCGCGACCACGGCGCCGCCGTCGGGCCGGTTGCGCACTATCGCCCGCCCACCGTGGGCACGCGCGATGGCGCTCACGATCGCCAGTCCAAGGTCGGCGCCCCCCTCGCTGCGAGCGCGCCCGGAGTCCGGGCGCCGGAAGCGCTCGAAGGCGTGCGGCAGGAACTCCACCGGGAAACCAGGTCCCGAGTCGCGGACCTCGATCACCAGGTCCGGGTCGGCTGCCCGGGCCGAGATCACGATCGGCGTTCCGGGGGGCGCGAACCGCAGCGCGTTGTCGACCAGGTTGTCGACTGCCTCGCGGATGCGATCCGAGTCGACATCCGCGGCCAGATCGGCAGGCGCTTCTACCTGGCATGAGACACCGGCCGCGCTGACGCGGCCGGCTGCGTGCTCCGCGCTGTGGATGAGCAGCGACCTGATGTTGGCCCGTTCCAGTCGCAGCCGGATCCTGTCCTCATCACTCCTGGCCAGGAAGAGGAGCTGCTCGGTGACGCGCGCCAGCCGCGCGGCCTCCTCGCTGGCTCGCTCTACGGCGGCCGCGAGTTCCTCCCGGTTTCTTCCTGGCCGGCCGGCCAGCTCCAGCTCGCCGCGCAGCATCGCGAAGGGGGTGCGCAACTCGGCCTGGCGGGCGGCGCATCCGCGCCGCTGCAAGCTCTGCTGCTTGGCGGCTACTTTGGCACCTGGGTCAGCGCGGCCGCGGCAGTAGCGCTGCGCTTCTCATCGGAAGGCCTGGCGGCCCTGGACGCGAGCACGGGCGTTGGCCTCATCGCAGCCCTCCCGGACGACGCGTGCGGGCTCGCTGAAACGGCCAGGGTGGTGCGGTATCTCGCGGACGAGTCGGCGGGCCAATGCGGCCCGTGCCTCTTCGGCCTGGACGCGGTGGCCGGCGAATTCTTGAGGCTCGCCGATGGCAGCACGTCCGACCTCGCCGCGCTGCAGCGCTGGCTCGGCCAGGTCGACGGCTGGGGCGCCTGCAGCCATCCCGATGGCACCGCAGCGCTGATCCGCAGCGCCATCGCCGCCTTTGGGCCCGAGCTGGAGCAGCACGCGCACGGCTGGTGCTGCGCCACCAGAACGGCCAGTGTCCTGCCCGTGCCACCGCGGAGAAAGCGATGACCGCTCGCTCAAGACTCCAGGTCGATGCCGTTGCCTGCGCCGGCCGTGGATTGTGCGCCGAGATCCTGCCCGAGGTGATCACCTTGACGACTGGGGCTTCCCGATCATCCGCGATAGTGACGTGCCCGACCGCCTGCACGAAGCAGCCCGCGAGACCATCCGGATCTGTCCCAAGCTCGCCCTGCGGCTCGAAAGCCCGCGTTAGCCTTCCCGGGGGTCACCCGCCGGTATCCCCGCCACCTGCCTCTCGGCACGGTCCCTGATCCCTCGGAGCATCCTCTGGCTCATCACGAAGCTGACCGCCGCGACGGGCTCGACGAGGAGCCAGGCCCAGCGCCGTGTGTAGCCGTATCTTTCGCGCACCAGCAGCCGCGTTGACCCGTCCGGCTCACCTTTGAGCACGAAGGCCCAGGTGAAGTCGTAGGGGGGCGCGGAGTCCCCCATCGGAACCCCGCCACGCAGAACGAGTGATCGCCCCGGCTCCACAGAGGCAACGGTCAGACCGACCTGCGGAGCGAGCCTGACCTCGTCACCGGCCCCCACATCCTGCCACTCGGGCACGATGCGATCCGCGCTGTGGATGTCACAGCCGGCCAGGTTCTCGAGGAAGTCGTAGCTGTAGAACCCGCCGCGGCCCTGCCCCAGCTGGACGATCCACGGCCATATCCGACCGGCCGGAGCGCGAACAGTGATGGCGCGGGTTGCGGTGAGGTCGGGGTCCGCGATGAGGTCATCCCCGGGAAGAGGTTCGCCGGATTCCTGGCCGGTCGTTCCCCACCGCAGATGCCGGGGCCTCGCCAGGAGGATGTAGGCGGCAGCCGCGCCTGCGATGGCGGTCACGCCCACCACATACCGGGGTCTCATCGGGCCCCTCCCGCCACGAGGCGCATCAGCCCACGAGCCTCCAGCATCGCTCGTCACTCCCTTCACTTCTAGCCGCCGACCAGGGCCTTCTGATGATCACTCGTAACCGCGGCCGTGTCATCGCCCAGCGAGAGGTAGTTCTCGTCCTCCTGGGCGGTGTGCAGCCGGAGGATGGCGTGCAGTCCGTAGAGGAGGCTGCGCAGGTCAGCCAGATCGGCATCGTCGGGGTCCGCGGGACCGATGTCTTCGATCAGCTGGCCGAGCCGCCTGATCTGGTGGGTGATCTCGGCGTGAGCCCTGCTCATGACGGCCGTCGGCTCGCTGCCGCCCAGCAGGCGGTCCAGTGCTGGGTAGAGTTCCTCCTGCTCGGCCTGCTCGTGCGGCTCGATCTCCTCCACGAGCAGCTTGTGCACCCGCCGGACCCGTATCACCGCTTCGCCGGGCGGGACGAATCCGAGCGAGTCAGCGACGAGGCGTAGCTGGTCAATGCCGGGCCGGATCACCTCGTGCTCGGCCTGGAAGCGCTTGGTGAGGGCCGCGTCCTCCGCGGCCAGCTGCGTGCCGCCCGATGGGGGCCGCAGGGCTCGCAGGGCGTTGAGTATCACTGCTACGTCGATGCCCTCCTGCAGCAGGGCGCCCCATACCGCCGGGAGCAGGCCAGCCGCGGCCGCGGCCATGGCAACCAGCGACATCGCCATCCCGGCGAGCACGCTCTGCCGGGCGATCCGGCGGGTGCGGCGGGCGAGCGCCGTTACCTCCCCGAGGCGGTCCAGGCGATCGATGGTGAGCACGGCGTCGGCGGCTTGCGACGAGGCGGTCGCGCCGCGCGCGCCCATGGCCACCCCGACGTCCGCCAGGGCCAGGGCGGGGGCGTCGTTGATCCCGTCCCCAACCATGATCGTGGGCGCCCGGCGGCGTTCCATCCGGACGGCGTCGAGCTTCTCCGCAGGAGAGCGCTCGGCGAGGACCTCGTCCACCCCGATGACCGCGCCGACCGTCCGAGCCACCTCGGCCCGATCCCCGGTGACCATGACGATCCGTGAGATGCCGCCCCGGCGCAGCGACCGGATGGTCCGGGCGGCATCGGGCCGGACCGGGTCGTTCATGACCAGGACCCCGGCCGACGTGCCGTCAACAGCGACGAAGACCGTCAATGCTCCGTCGAGCCGGGCCTGGCGGCGCGCGGTCTTCGCCCACTGCGACGCGCCGCTCACCCCGGCCCACGCCGCGTTGCCTACCGCTACCTGGCGACCCGCCACGATCCCCATGATGCCCTGCCCAGGGATCTCCTCGACCTGGTCCGGCAGCACGAGCTGGCAGTTGCGCTCGACGGCGGCGTGGACGACGGCGTTGGCCAGGACGTGGCGGGATACCTGGTCCAGGGACGCCGCCAGGCAGAGAACGTCGCCGGAGGATAGCGGGCCGGCGGTGACGATGGCGGCCAGCGCCGGGCGGCCGCTGGTGAGTGTCCCGGTCTTGTCGAGCAGGAGCGTGGTGCATCCGGCCAGGCGCTCGAGCACGCCGCCGCCCTTGACCACCACGCCGCGGCGGGCCGCGATGGACAGCCCCGACACCAGGGCGACCGGGGCGGCCAGGATCAGCGGGCACGGGGTGGCCACGACCAGGACCGCCACCGCCCGTTCGAGGCCGGAAGTGGCCCACGCTGCCCCGGCTGCGGCCAGGCTGACCAGCAGGAACCAGAGCGCGTAACGGTCAGCCAGCCTGACGAACGGGGCCTGCGATTCTTCGGCCTCCGACACCAGGCGCACGATCCCGGCATAGGTGCTGTCGGCGGCCCTGGCCGTCGCCCGCAGGTCGAACGGTCCTCCCGCGTTAACGACGCCGCTGCGGATAAGCTCTCCGACGTGCCGCTCGATCGGTAGCGGCTCGCCGGTCAGCGCTGATTCATCCAGGCTGGCCGGGGTGCCCGCCACCGTGCCGTCGACGGGAACGAGTTCGCCGGCCGCCACCAGCAGCAGGTCGCCGGGGAGGACTGCCTCAAGCTGCACCGTCTGTAGCGCCCGGCCGTGGTAGCGCCGCGCGGTGGTCGGGGCGCGCTGCAGCAGGGCGCGCAGGTCGGCGCGGGCCCGGCCGGCGGCCCACGCTTCCAGCGCCCGCCCGCTGGCCAGCATGACGCTGATCACCGCGGCGGCCAGGTACTCCCTGACGACGACCGCCCCGGCCAGGGCCAGTAGCGCGATCACGTCCACGCCCAAGCGGCCCCCGCGGATGCTGCCCGCGATCGCCCACAATGCATACAACGCGCCCAGCAGCCCGGCGGCTAGCCAGGCTGTGTCCCCCGCGCCGCCGGTTCCGGCCAGGTGTAGTGCGGCACCTGCGATCAGCCCAGAAGTGGCCGCGACGAGCAGCACGAGCGCGAAATGCTGCTCAAGCCACTGTCGCGCAGCGCGAATGCGCACACTAACCACAATGTTGATCATCGCACTGGCCAGCCTGGCTCAGCCTTTCCTGTCGCCGGGGATGATCACGACCGGGCAGTGGGCATGCTGGACCACCTGGCTGCTCACCGAGCCCAGCAGCAGCCGGGCGAAGCCGCCCGCGCCCCGGGAGCCGACGACCAGCAGGTCGGCATCACGTGAGGCTTCGATGAGCTCTCCAGCGGGAAAGCCGTTGATCGCGTGGATGGTCACGGAGGGAGGACTGGACCCGTCGTCGAGCGCCAACGCTGCCTTGTCAGCCGCCTCCTGGGCGCCTTGGCGCGCCTGCTCCCGCGCGGGCTCATCCGCTGCCAGTACGACCGGGCTGCTGAAGAAGCCCGCCACAACCGCGTTAACGGTGATGACCGTGAGCGGCACCTTGCGGATCGCAGCTTCGCGCATAGCCCATTCCAGCGATCTCTGTGAGTGTTCGGAGCTGTCAACTCCGACGACGATTCCAGTCATGTCTTTCTCCTCAGTCCGAGCTTCAGCTCTGACGTTAGGCACAGCTGCAGCCACCGTGCAGGGGCGCAAAGCCCGTCCGCAACGGACCTCTGGTCGGGGTCGGCGGGTCCTTCGTCCCATGTCCCAGTACCAGAGGCCTTCGTCCCGGCCGCTGTGGGTCGAAGGCCTCTGGCGGTGGGCAGCCGGCGGCGGTCACCCTGGCAGGCGGGGGTGATGGGAATGACCACTACCGCCCGGTTGCCGCTTACTCATAACGAGATCGGCTATCTGGTCGCGACCGCATCGAGGGCGCCATCGCTGCACAACAGCCAGCCGTGGCGCTTCCGGGCCCACGGGAACGTCATCGAACTCCGCGCTGATCGCGGCAGGAAACTCCGGATCACGGACCCGGGCGGCCGGGAGATGCTCATCGGCTGCGGCGCCGCCCTCTATGGGCTGCGGCTCGGCCTGCGCAAGCTGGGGTACCGGCCGGTAGTCGAGATGCTGCCCGACCGGGCCGAGCCAGGGCTGCTCGCTCGTGTCCAGCCAGGCGACCGGGCGCCCATCACCGTGCACGAACGGGACCTGCTGATGGCGGTGCCTCACCGGCACACGCACCGCGGCCCATTTGCGCCGGGCCGGATACCCGCGGGCCTGCTCGCCGGGCTGAGCCGCGACGCCACCGCCGAAGGCGCCACCCTAGTCCTGATCGACCAGCCTGGTCAGCTCCGGATGCTTGCCGAGCTTGCGGTGGCAGCGAGCCATGAGCAGCTGGCGAATCGAGCGGTCGGGGCTGAGCTCCGGCGCTGGACGCGGCCGCCCGGCAGCCCGGCCAGGGATGGCGTTCCGGCCTGGGCCTGGGCAGCGCCTGCCGCAGGGAGACAGGATGAAGGGCCGCGGCATGACCGGCTGCCGCAACGAGACTTCGGTGGCCCGGCCTGCTCCCGAGTGGTGGCTCGGCACCGGCGGCGACAGCCGTGCTAAGCACGCCCGGCGACACTCCGGCCGACGCGCTGCGCGCCGGGCAGGCGCTGCATCGCATGCTGCTACACGCCGCGAGCCGGTGGGTGTTCGCCAGCCTGCACACGCAGCCGCTGGAGCTGCCGCCGGTCCGCGCGGAGATCCGGGTTCGTCTCGCTCTCGACGGCGTGCCGCAGATGCTGATGCAGTTCGGCCGGGCGAACACCGCTGCGGCCACAGCCCGCCGGCCAGCCGATGAGTTCATCGAGCGTTGACTTGCGGGTCCTCCTGTGCTGCAGTGGCGGGCGGGTCCAGCCCGAGTTCAGCAAGTACGGCCCGGATCAGGTCTGGCAAAGATGCGGCCACGGCTGTGGACAGGCCCAGCCCGAAGCCGACGTCGGCCTCCACGCAAAGACCACGAGGCGCTGCGGCGCACGGTTGGCAACTCGGCGCCGGAGCCGATCTCGGCCAGCACGATCGCGTCGTCGCGGACCGTCGGCCCGATCACCCGGTAGCCGTCCGCGATGAGCGCCGCGATCAGCCCGTCCAGGCCACTCCGGGACAGGACGGCCGGCCCATTCATGCCCGCTGCTGCGCCGATCACGCCGGGCAGCAACTCGCCGCCCCGGGCAGGCCGCTGCCCTCGGGTGGCCGTGACGCGGTCCGATCCAGCCATCTGGCTCATCGCCGTCTCAGAATAGACCGGGTGACAGCCGGAGACGAGGACCACAGCACCCTGCATCAGCCGGCCTCGGTCACGGCGGCTGTCTGGCGCGACGTTCGCTCCACTTGGTGTGACGTTCGCTCCACGGCGAGCTGCCGGGGCACAATCAGTACCGGCCGGCGGGCCGAGTGAAGCAGCCGGTGCGAGACGCTGCCGAAGGGAAGGTGCGGCACGTCCGTGCGGCCGCTTGAGCCCAAGACCACGATTCTGGCGTCATGCTCATCCGCAGCGGCCAGGATATTCCTGGCGATGTGCCCGAACTGAGCTTCGCGGATCTCACCGTCGGCAGAGATTCCGGCGCCTTTCATGTCGGCCACGATTTCAGCGACCACGCGCTCGCCCTCGCCGTCGCCGCAGTCCACTTGCATCCGCCCCCAGCGGCCGACGGCGAATTCATGCACGTGCAGCACGATGACGTTGTCGCCGTTGTCGCGGCACAGTTCACGCGTCATTTCCGCGGCGGCCGACACGTGGCTGGTCGTGTCCACAGCCAGTAGCACGGTCTTCTTCATCGCTCCTCCTCAGGTGCCTACTTTCCAGGATCGTCGCTGGCGGCGCGGACAGCCCAGGACTAGAGGTCCTGATCAGCCGGGCTGATCGTCCCCGGGATGGCCGGATCCGGCCGCCTAAAGTGACCGGGGTCCCGTGGAGGCCGGGCATAACGCCCCTACCGGGAGCCTCAGCCGAGCGAGAGCCTTGAGGTAGCCAGCGTGATCCCGGCTGGTGTGCCCGTCCCCATGGGAGGCGCCATGAACGCACGACCCGAGCTCAGCCAGCTGGGCCTTTCGACCGGCAAGAAGGCCCGCCTACACCGGATCCTGTACCAGCACGGGCTGCGGAACGGAACCGCGATCTTCCTGCCCTACGACCAGGGGCTTGAGCACGGTCCGCGTGACTTCTTCGCCAACCAGGCCGCCGGCGACCCGAAATACATCATCGGGCTGGCACTGGAAGGCGGCTTCAATGGCATAGCGATCCAGATCGGGCTGGCCGAGAAGTTCTACTGGGACTATGCCGGCGAGATCCCCCTGGTGCTGAAGCTCAACGGCAAGACGGACATCGCGTCCGCGATCGACCCGCTCTCTCCGGTCAACGCGACCGTGCAGGATGCGGTGCGGCTCGGCGCCGATGCGGTCGGCTACACGCTCTATGTCGGCTCCCCGGCAGAGCCATGCGAGTCGTGATCGTCTACGAGTCAATGTACGGAAACACACACGTGATCGCTGATGCCATTGGAGCTGGCCTCGAACCGGCAGCCGACGTCATTGTCGTTCCGGTTTCCCAGGCGCATCCAGAGTTGCTGCATGACGCCGCTCTGGTCGTGGTCGGCGGGCCGACGCACGTACACGGCATGAGCCGGGCCACGACCCGCAAGGGGGCGGCTGAGGCGGCGCAGAAGCCGGACAGCGGCCTGGCGCTCGAGCCCGGCGCCCTCGGCCCCGGGCTGCGGGACTGGTTCGGAACTCTCGGCCGCCACAGCGCCCAGGCGGCTGCCTTCGATACCCGCTTGCACGGTCCGGACGCTGTGACCGGAAGGGCATCGAAGGGTATCGCCCGCGAACTCCGTCGCCACGGCTTCGACATGGCCGCGGAGCCGGAGAGCTTCATCGTCACCAAGGACAACCATCTCGGCGGGAGCGAAACGGCCCGGGCCCGGGCCTGGGGTGCGCGGCTGGCTGCGGGGATCGCGCCCGAGCGGGCCCGGTCAGGTCGGTCGTGAGAATGAGCCGGGAGGCGACAACAGATGAAGGATGCGGATACCGGCGCGGGCACCCGTCACCGGATCGTGGTCGGGGTCGATGATTCGCCGGGCGGCCTGGCCGCGTTGCGGTGGGCAGTCCAGCAAGCCCGGCTATCCGGCTCGCAACTTGTCGCGGTCCGGTCATGGGCACTGGGGCTACCCAGGCACGGGGGCCGCCGTCAACGCCGCAAGCACGGCCTTCCCGTCGTTTTGAGTTTTGCCGGGGACGAGCAGCGGGACGAGTCAGCCAAGCTTGTCCGCCAGGCCTTCCGCGGCGCCATCGGCAGCATCCCGCGAGATGTCGCGCTGACCATTGAAATTCCCGAGGGCGACCCTGGCCCAGTGCTGACCAATATCGCGGCATCGGATGGTGACCTTCTCGTTGTGGGAACGGAAGAGCGCAAGCGCGTGAAGCGGTTGGTGCACGGCTCGGTGAGCAGTTATTGCAGCGGGCACGCCCACTGCCCAGTTGCGGTGGTCACAGTGCCTCGAAGGGACCAGGCGGCCCTCCCCGTAAGACTGGAGGGCCGCAGTCGCTGAACGACGCCGTAATCGCCGCTGGCACCGTAGGCCACCGCAGCCAGGCCGCCGGATCCGCGTCATCACCTAGAAGGCAGGCCGTCCTCGACATAGCCGGCCAGCTGCTTGCCGAGCATGATCGATACCGTGTACTCGCCGTGCGATACCGCCAGCCCTTGCCGGTCTGGCGTCGGTGTGACGGTCCAGCCATGCAGCTCGACGTTGCGCGTAGCGCTCATCAGGACGCGACGGGCCCGCTCGCCAGGGACGGGATACCAGCTACCGTCGTCGTTGAGGTCTAGGGCGAGCGCGTACTCAAGGTCCTTGCTATCTCGCAGCCTCGCGAGGTTCCGCTCGAGGCCGATCATGACCGGCGCCAAGGCCAGGTCCGCTGCAGAGCGCGGATGGGGAGCAGACATTGGTATCACCGTGCTTCCGGCATGAGGAACAGGACTAACTCAATCGTGCTTGGGATCCTGGCCCGGCCAGCAGTGCCCATCGTCCTGTTCCAGCCCAGCGAACGTCCTGCATTTCCCAGCCCAGTCTCCGTCGCGGCGCTGGAGAGCCTGGCCTGCCACGGCCATTTGCGATCCTCCCTGGCCTGGGGCGTGTAGTCGCTGACAGTCCGCGGGAAAAATGATATGTCTGCCTTGGTGCCTGCGGTCTGGCCGGAGACATCCCATGATGCCTCGATGAGCGCCGCCAGCCCGGAATGGGATCAGAGGAGTACCCAGAGAGGGGTTCGTGATGGATGAGGTGCCTTATCCGGTCCAGTTCTCGGTCGATTACCCAGATCGGCCGCTGAACCGGCTGACCACGTTCTTCCGCATCTTCATGGTGATCCCAATCGCTATTGTGCTGGGCTTTGTGTCCGGGGGGACGTGGCAGTGGACGTCTGGGAACGGCGGCACCATGGGGACGGCCGCTGGCACCGGTGGCCTGCTGTTCCTCGCCCCCCTGGTCATGATCTTGTTCCGGCGGAAATACCCCCGGTGGTGGTTCGACTGGAACCTGGAGCTGCAGCGGTTCAGCAACCGGGTCGGCGCCTATCTGATCCTGTTGGATGATCGCTACCCCTCCACGGATGACCATCAGTCCGTTCACCTGGACTACCCCTACCCGGATGCGGGCAGCGATCTCAACCGGTGGCTGCCTCTCGTGAAGTGGTTCCTGGCCATCCCGCACTACGTGGTGCTGTTCTTCCTCGACATCGCCGCGGTCGTAGTGGTGATCGTGGCCTGGTTCGCCATCTTGTTCACCGGCCGGTACCCCAAGGGACTGTTCGACTTCGTGCTGGGCGTCGCCCGCTGGCACAACCGGGTGGTCGCCTACGCGTTCACCCTGGCGACCGACCGGTACCCGCCGTTCCGGCTGGCGCCATGAGCGCGCCCGTCACGTCCGGCCGTGAGCGGAAGGGCTAGAGCAGGACGTCTTCTACCGGGCGCCGCACGCTCACGGCTGTCTCGCCGGTTGCCCCGAACCGGAGCACCATCTGCGGGTGGGCGCGTCCGCTCAGCTGGGTGCGGATGAATTCACGCAGCTGGGGCAGCTCCAAGGGCTGGCTGTGCAGCGCTGTCGCCACGCCGCAACTGCTGGCGAACAGTAGCATCCGCTGCAGCGCCTGCCCGGCGTGGACCCAGTCCGCCGGATCGTCGACGCTTGTGGTGAGGAGTCCCACCACTCCGGGGACCGCACCTGCGGCGCGTCCGCGCGGGGCGGAAGTCCCCATCCGTGGCCCTGGGCGAAGTCGCGGCTGGGGAAGTGCGGTTCGGTGCGCTCGGGCTGCGCCGGGTAGGCGGTTGGCGGGACGCCGTCCCGCCGGGTGCTGCCGGGCGCCGGTGCCCACCGAGCCTCTTCCTGGGCTCGCGCGCTGTCCAGCCGCAGTGCGTAATCGCCGGCCTCCACGACTGCCGCGAGCGCCCGCTGGCGGTCCTCGGCCATGATGCTCAGCATCGCCTTTTCCCGCCCGGCCTCCTCGCGCAGGGCGACGAGCAACTCTGGTGGCAGCGGGGCAGCGTCGAATCCGCTGCGGTGGGTGCGCCGCCGCGGGATCTCCGCGAACAGCCGCTGTTCGTACTCGACCGGGGGCGCCTGCTCCCCAGGCCACCCCGCGCGACGAGGCTGGGCAGGTCCGGGTCGGGCAGCACTCTGACGCGAGGCACAAACCCCAGGTAGCGGAGCGCTACCCGGATGTTGAACAGCGCCGCTCCACAGCTGATCATCATCTCTCGGCCGTGCGGATCGGCCACCCGCAGCCGCCGCTCGCTATCAGCGTGCACGCTGATCTCCTGCTCGCCATGACTGAGCCGCCACGGCTGGGTGTTGTGCACTGACGGTGCGTGCACCGCCGCGCCGACGACGAACCGGGCGATCTCCTCCGGGCTGCCCGCCTCAGCGGACAGCCCGCCGGTCGGCGCCTGAAAGATATCCATGGTCTTCTCCCGTCGCGGTCAATGCAGCCTGGTCCACTGCGGCCCAGTTACCTGCCAGTCGGCATCCCAGGCGGCAAGCCGCCGCCTCTCCAGGCCGTCGGAGGCGACCATCCCGGCAGTCACCAGCAGCAACCCCAGGCCGACCGGGGCGAGCGACGCGCCCAGCGCCACCTGGCCGATCACCTGGGCGTGCCGCAGCGGCGGGCCGGCCAGCCCGCCAGACGCGTCAACCCATACCGGCACCGTGCTGCCGGCTCTGGCACCGCCCAGCACGGAAACCTCGCCGCTCCGCAGCGCCCCGTTCCGGGCGGTCCACCTGGCCCACACCTGCACGCCGTACCCGGAGTACCCCGGATAAGGGGCATCGGCGAGCAGGACCGCGGGAACCTGGCGCCAGGTGGACTGCTGGGCATGTTCGGTCCGTAGGCCGGCGGCATAGGACCACTGCCCGGCGACCAGCGCAACCAGGGGAGCACCGACCACGAAGACAGCCAGCAGCCCGACTACGACGGCAGCCTGCACCCGGTCCGCGGCGCGCCGCAGCGGGTTGCGGTCGGGCCACAGCCCGCGCAGCCACCTGGCGTGCCATGTCACGCGCGGTACCGCATGCTGCCTCATCCTGATCCCTCCTCCCTTATAGTCGTGCGCCGCAGTCCCCGCGATCAGGGGTCGTTCCTCCTGCGTGGCCGGGACCTTGGCCCTCGCCTCCGCTCCGATTGCTTCTCTCCGGCAGACGCCTAACGCGGGCAGGCCACTTCGGCACACGTCAGAACATAAGGATGACTGACTGTCACGACGGACCTGGACGCTTCACACGCGCGCCGACTGTTTGGGGCGGCTTCGCGATCCGAGAACAGGACGCGCTGGAATGCCCCGGCGCGGAGCCAATCTGCATTGGTGCCGAAGCGCATGGACAGCACGGCCAGCCGCGGGGTGGTCTCGAACCAGGCGTAGCAGACAGGCTGTGACCGTGGTCCGGGGAAGTCCCCGCACGGGCGCGGCGCCCTCAGGGGAGCGCGGCCCGAGTGCGCTGTCGGGTATGCCTTCGCGATCGCGCTGGCCGCCCGTCCACCGCCCCAGTTCAGCGAGGTACCTGGGGCGGCGAGCTGGGCCCGCACGCATCGTGCCCTCGACCTGGCCCGCATGGAACAAACGAGCGGGGACCTTCGCCTCTGCGCAGGTCCTGCCGCCGCGACCGATCCTGACATAGCCAGCACGGCAACAAGGTCAGGGGACGCACATGTCAGAGCGCAAGGCGGGAATGTTCCCCGGATAGTGGTAGGAGTCGACGGCTCGGATTCGTCGCTGTCCGCACTTCGCTGGGCCGTCCGTCAGGCCGAGCTGACCGGGGGCACCGTGGACGCCGTAATCGCCTGGCATTACCCCGCTCCCGTCGGCGGCATTGGATTGGCGCCAGCGGCCATGATCGACAACTCCGATTTCGGGGAGATCGCATCGAGGACGCTGGCCGACGCGATCAGCCAGGTGGCCGATCCGGGCGGCAGGGCGAGAATGCGGCCGCTAGTCGTGGAAGGCCATCCCGCTCAGGTGCTGCTGGACGCCGCAGCCGACGCAGACCTACTAGTGGTGGGCAGCCGCGGGCATGGCGGGTTCGCCGGCGCGCTGCTCGGCTCGGTCAGCCAGCATTGCACCCACCACGCGTCCTGTCCCGTGGTCGTGATCCGCGACCGGGATGATGAATGACTTGGTATCTCGGCGGGTTCGCGGCGACGGTCAGATCCCCCTGGTGCCGGCCGTCCGTGCCGGACGCGGTTAGCCGGCACAGCTTCGGGAATGTCCTCGGTTCTCCGCCCGCATGGAACAGGACCTCTCATGTCTGATCCCACGACCGGCACAGCGCAGGGCAGCTGGCCCCATCCTGGGCCGGGACACGACGCAGCGATGGGGACGCCGGTGCTGGAACGGCTGGGGTGAGGCCGAGTGCTTGCGGCTGATCTCGCCGGGTGGCGTCGGCCGGCTCGCGTACACGGGCCGGTTCGGGTTGGCGGTGCTTCCGGTCAACTACAGGCTGCACGAGGGATGCATCGTGTTCCGTACCGCGCAAGACAGCCCGACAGACGAGGATCTGCGCACCGGGATAGAGGGCGCCGAGTACCAGGCGGCATTCGAGATCGACCACGCCGA
>DASWFT010000132.1:0-16895 GCA_036394075.1 Streptosporangiaceae bacterium | reverse complement strand
TGGCCGTGCTCTGCCTCAGCCAGGAGCAGGCCGGGCAGGTCAAGGCGCAGCTTGCGGAGTGGCTGGCGCCCAGGGGCCTGGCCTTCAACGAGGACAAGACGCGCATCGTCCACCTCAGCGAGGGCTTCGACTTCCTTGGGTTCAACGTCCGCCGCTACGGCTCCAAGCTGCTGATCAAGCCGTCCAAGGCGGCCATCAGGCGGCTCCGGGAACGGCTCGCGTCCGAGATGCGCACCCTGCGCGGCTCGAACGCGGCGGCAGTCATCGCCGTGCTCACCCCCGTAATCCGGGGCTGGGCGGCCTACTACCGGGGTGTGGTGTCGTCCAGGGTGTTCCACTCGCTGGACACCTACCTGTGGAGGCTCACCTTCAAGTGGGCCAGATGGCAGCACCGCAACAAGCCGAGGTCCTGGATCGTCGACCGGCACTTCGGCGCGTTCAACAGGTTCAGGAACGACCGCTGGGTGTTCGGTGACCGCGACAGCGGCGCCTACCTCATCAAGTTCTCCTGGACCAGCATCACCCGCCACGTCATGGTCAAGGGCACGGCATCCCCCGATGACCCTGCCCTGGCTAGCTACTGGGCCGAACGGCGCAAGAAGGTGAAACCACCGCTGGACAGCTACACGCTGCGGCTGCTGACCAGGCAGGACGCGCGGTGCCCACTGTGCGGGGAACACCTGCTGACCGCCGACCAGCCACCCCAGTCCCCCAGCCAGTGGGAGCGGTGGTGGCTGCAAGTCACCCGCAAGGCGATAGCCGCCAGCTATCTTGTCCATCACGGGAGACCCGGCCCAGTCGGCGGGGACCCAACCCGCCTGGTGCACGCCTCCTGCTACCGCGGGCTTCGCGCCCGCACCGGCAGGCAGGACCCGGCACAGCCAGACTGCACGCCCTCGCGGCTTGCTTGAGCCGTGTGCCGCGATGAGTGGCACGCACGGTTCTGAGGGGGGATCGGCGGGGCAACCCGCCGGTCCTACCCGGCGCTCGGCAAAGCCCTCAGAACGGAAACAACCATCAATGAGACCCGCGACTTCGGGATCGGCAAGCGGCTGACCAACCTGCCCGCGCTGCGGCAGATCGGCTTTTCCGCCAACCGGCGCCTGCTGGGCGCCCAGACACTCAGCCACGACCCCATCGCCGGAGCCACCGCCCTGGCCCAGGTCACCAGCCCGGTCATCACCGAAACCGGGACCCGCGTGGCCGGGCTGCGCCTCACCGACCCGCGCGCCCAGGCCCTCCTCGCGGTCTTGTGCGTCTTCCGCCTGCTGCCGAACGGCTTCACCAACGCCGACCTGCGCCACCACCTGGCGCCCCAGCTCGGGAAAGATCCCGGGCACATGACCAGCGGGCAGATCACCTACGACCTGAGAAGGCTACGCCTGCACGGGCTGATCGAGCGCATCCCGCACACCTTCCGCTACCGCGTCACCGACACCGGAATGCGCTCGGCCCGGTACCTCACCCGCCTCCACGACCGGCTCCTGCGCACCGGCCTGGCCGAGATCACCGACCCCAGCCCGCCCGCACCAAGCGCCCTGCGCGCCGCCGACCGCGCCTATCAGGCCGCCATCGATGACCTCACCCGGAAAGCCGGCCTCGCCGCCTGAACCCCGCACCCCACCTCAGAACGGGGATGATCCAAGATCCGCAGACTTGACTCAATTTTCACGGGCTATGCCGCCCAAGCCCTCTAGCCAGGCAGCGGCGGCGCATGCTGCCGCGCGAGGGCGGCCGAACGCGAACTCGCCACCTGTTTCGCTGCTGAGCGAGTCCGGGTGCCGGTTGGCGTCGTCCTGGTCGCTGCGCGCGGACGCGAGTACCTCGGCCACTGAGGCGCTGTCTCCGGGCAGCGCGTATGAACGGGAGGCGATATGGCGGAGCCTGACCCGGGGCACACCAGGCGGTGCCACCCGCATGCCCTGCTGATAGTGGCCGAGGGCGATGTCCGGTTCACACCGCCAATTGGCCAGCGGGGCGGCCAGGCCTAGTGTCCATGCCTGCAAGGAAGAGTGGCCTACCAGGGATGCGTATGAGACCGCGGACTTCGCCAGGGCGTCTGACTCGTCCCAGCGGTTGAGATCGAAGGCGCTGGAGGCCATCAAGGCCGTGGCCTGGCCGCAGATGACGTACAAGTCGGACAGGACTGCGGGCCGCCGGGTCCGCTCGGCCAGTTCCAACGCGTGACTGCGGACACGCCTGGCGGCGGTGAACATAGCGAGGGCAGGCCGGTTCGCTGCCCGCGCGATCTCCAATGATTCCCGCCAGAGCGAACTGAGCGATTCCGGGTCGAATGTCGCCGTCAGCTTGAGACTGTCGACGGACACTTCATCTGCTGCGATAGCGACCACATCGGCTGCGGCCTGCGCGGGCACCGCCAGCGTTGCCGGGCGGCCGTCCTTCGACTGGAGCGACCGCGCTTGCCGCCGAGCCAGTTCCGCCCTACCACGCGGGGCAAGCCCAAGCATGATGCGAGCCGAATCGGGCATTCCCAGCGCATCGGCGAAGCGCTCGAACACCGCCAGGAATTCGATTTTCTGAATGCCGCGAATGATGTCGCTGATCTTGGGCTGAGTCGTGTCGCAGGTGGTCGCGATCTGGGTCTGGCTGGCCCCGGTGTACTGATGGACCAGCAGGAGAAGCCTCCCGATATCGCGTTTGCGCAGGGCAGCGATAGTCTCGGGCTGCCGCCAGAACGAGTCTGGGATCTCGACTAAGTCGGTACCGCGGCCGGGCATGCAGTCGTCCGTTCGGTCAATGCCTTCGCATCTGTCACTGCTGGTTAACTGCTTGTGAGCCTATATCCCATCACGGGATACACGCCGTGGGATGGGTTGGCGGCCTGGTTTCGCCGATCGTTGGCCTCATGGCACGACATGATCCCTCCCCGAGACCCTGCCCGGCCTGCCGTGGCCGTGGCTGGAAGTTCCGGCGGTCCCGGCGGGCGCTGGTAACCGGCACTCTGGCTCGTGGTGCGGTGCAGGCTGCCCGCTGCTCGTGCCCGGAGTGCGGCGGGTCCGGGGAAGCGGGGTGAGCCTGTGGTGAGGCAGGCGGAGTGCAGGTTCGAGGGTGACGCGGCTCAGGTAAGGGCAGCTCGGCGGTTCGTCACCGGGTTTCTGGGCGGCGACTGGCTGGACAGCGATGCGGCCGTCCTGCTGGCCAGCGAACTTGCGGCGAACGCGGTTCTGCACAGCCTGTCAGGGCGGCCGGGTGGCAAGTTCACGGTGCGCGCCGCAGTGAAGCCTGGCGAGTACCTGTGGGTGGAGGTCGAGGACGAGGGGGGCACGTGGATCACGCAGGCCGCTGATGGCGAGTGTGGGCGCGGCCTGGATATCGTCGCCGCGATCGCCGATGAGTGGGGCAGAGACGGTGATCCCGTGACTGGCTGGGTCGTGTGGGCGCGCCTGCGGGCCTCGCGGAGCCGAGCACGCGCCGGGCAGGAGGGGCGGGGCGGCTCGTGATCGGTGAGGAGTTCCGGGGTGTCAGCGTGGCGGGGCGTGCCCGGTTTCAGCATCTGCAGGCCCTCGAAGACGCGATTGCTTACCGGCGCGCCAGGGTCGCGGCCCCGTGCGCTGACTGCGGCCAGGTCCCGGGCGGCGGGAGGTGCGACGATCACGCCTGCGACCTGGACCTGATCGCCGCGTATGAGCTGACGGCTCGTGCGATCATCGCAGGCCTGTCCTGCCAGCTTGCTGCCCAGCGGGCCGGGATCGCGCGGCAGCGGGCGGCGTCTGGCGGCTTTCGGCGGGGTGGGGCGTGACAGCCCGGCTGGTTGGGCAGTAGGCTGCTTGAGCAGACAGGCTACCCGAGCAGCCCGAGTGAGACGTCGCTATGGCCTATGAGTACACCCCGCCGAAGTACGCGCAGGTGATTGAGGAACTGCAACGGCGGATCGAGAACGGCGAGTACGCGCCGGGTTCCCTGCTGCCCAGTGAGCACCAGCTCTCCGCTGAGTTCGCGATTGCCCGGCCCACGGTGGTGCGGGCGCTGCGGGTCCTGCGGGACAACGGGTGGATCGAGACCCAGCAGGGTAAAGGCAGTTTCGTGCGGGGCCGTCCAGCGCTTGCGGGCCTGGTATCAGCGCGGCGGGGGCAGGCCGAGCTTGACCGCGACGAATCACGCGAAGCGGGAGAACTGGTCAGCGTTGGTCTGGCTGGTGCCCCGCCGCGGATCGCGGGCCTGCTCGGCACGTCCGCAGGAGAAAACCTCGTATGCAGGCGGCGGCTGGTCCGCCAGGACGGGGAACCCTCCGAACTGGTGACGTGGTGGTTCCGGCCAGAGGTAGCCGAGGAAACGGGCCTAGTGGAAGCCGCTCTGCTGGCGGGCGGTGTCCGTGACCACCTGGCCAGGCGCAAGGGCATCCGGGTCGACTATGTGGTCGAGCAGGTCATCGCCCGTCACCCGGTGGCCCACGAGGTGAAGCTGCTGGGGATCACGCGGTCAGCGCCGGTACTGGCGTTGTACGTGGCCGCCCTGCACGCATCGGGTGACCGGCTGTTCGCGCTGGACGTCGCCATGCCCGGTGACCTGCACGAACTGGAAGACGCCTACCAGGTCAGCTAGACATGCCCGTTCCGTCTGCCTGAGCACTTGACCAACCAAGTTAGATGGCTTACTCTGAATCGACTTGCTTATCCAAGCAGTCAGGCAGTCAGGTTTCCTTTCGCAGGAGGTCATCAATGGCGGTGCAGGGTCCGATCCCGGTGGAGTTCGGCCAGGTGTTCCCGCGTGGCGTGTTCGCGGCGGGGGGGTTCGAGCCGGTTCGGGATTTCGAGGCGTCGAAAGCAGGGCGGTTCGTGCAGTCGAAGGACAAGGCGACTGGCCTGCCGATGTGGGTCGTGGACGTGATCGACGGCGACTCGTCGGCGCGGGACAAGACGGCGCGGGTGAAGGTGGCGGCTGCGGATCAGCCGGTGCTGCCGCCCGCGCATCCGGGGATGCCGTTCGTGCCGGTGGAGTTCGCCGGGCTGACGGTCACCCCGTACGTGAACCAGGCCGGGCGGCTGGCCTACTACCGGCGGCATTGGCACGCGGTGTTGACCATTACCGGGCTCGCTCCGCTCTACCGGGGCCGCACGGTGCTGCCTGTCCTCGGCAAGGTGCAGGCCGGGCCGTGTACCGACCGGGTGCCGGTGCGCTTGGTGTCCGGGCAGTCCCCGCAACAGTTCGCCGACCGGGCGGAAGGGCTCGCGCACGGGTTCGGGGCGCATGTGTGTCGGGTGCGGGCCGGGCAGCCGGGCATGGTGGTTTTAGAGCTGGTGCGCCGGGACGCGCTCGCCGAGCCGATGCCGCCCTCCCCATCCCGGCCGCGGCCAACTTGCGGGCGCTGCCTGTCAGCAAGCGCGAAGACGGGGCGCTGTTCACGCTGCGGCTGCATGGGACGCACTTGCTTATTGCGGGTGCCACGGGCGCGGGCAAGGGCTCTTATCTGTGGTGCCTGGTGCGGGCGATGCTCCCGGCGATGGCGGCCGGGCTGGTGCGGGTGTTCGCGTGTGACCCGAAGCTGATGGAACTCGCGTTCGGCCGGGTTCTGTTCGAGCGGTACGGCCGGCACGCGGCCGACTCTGGTGACATCGCTGCCCTGCTCGAAGAGGCGGTCGCGGACATGCAGCACCGCGCGGCGCGGTTCGCTGGGAGGCAGCGTGATCACGCGCCTACGGCGGGGTGCCCGTTCACGGTGGTCATCGTTGATGAGATCGCGTTCCTGACCGCTTACCAGGCCGACCGCAAGCTCAAAGAGCGCACTCTTGCCGCGCTGGCGACGCTGACGACCCAGGGCCGGGCGGTCGGTTACTGCGTGGTGGCGGCGCTGCAAGATCCGCGCAAGGAAGTGCTGAACATCCGCAACCTGTTCCCCGACAAGATCGCCTTGCGGCTGGACGAGCCGTCCCAGGTTGACATGGTGCTCGGCGACGCTGCCCGCGACCGCGGTGCCCGCTGCGACGACATCTCCTCCGAACCGGTGACAGGCGCGGGCGTCGGGTTCGTCCGCCTGGAAACAGACCCTGATCCGGTGCGGGTCCGCGCCGCCTACGTCAGCGATGACGACATCCGCGCCATGAACCGTCACCACGCGCCTGCGCTCGCCACGCCTGCGATTACCGCGGGGGCGGCGTGATCACGGGGTGGCTGGCTGGTGAGGACTGCCCGGACTGCGGCGGCCCGCTGCTGGAGACCAGCTTCGGCCCCCGGTTCCTGACCCTCGAATGCCCCGGCTGCGGTTACCGCGCGACCTGGCTGGCCAGCGACCCCGGCGCACCTGCTGACCCCGGCGACCCCGGAGACGAGGAGAGCGAATGACACAACCTGGCACCCGAGCCCAGCGGCTGGCCATGCCGCTGGCCCGCGATGTCGTCCGCGAGCTGGCCGTCGAACACGGCGGGTGCGTGCGCCCCGTCCAGCTCCGCCGCACCGACCTGCACACCGGCCACGCTGAGCAAGTGCTAGTCCCGTGCGGCACCACCCTGGCCGTCGTCATCTGGACCAGGCCAGGAACGCCATCGAGATGCTGGAACTGCATTTCCACGACCTGAGACATACCGGAAACACGATGGCCGCTGGGCAGGGGGCAAGCCTGCGGGAGCTGATGGAACGGATGGGTCATTCAAGCACCCGGGCTGCGCTGATCTACCTGCACGCGACCCGCGAGCGCGACGAAGCCATCGCGGCAGGCATGGGGAAGGTCCTGCGCGAGGCCAGGAGGAAGCGCAACGCCGCCAGCACATCGGGCACGCAACGGGCACGCGGCCGCAACCGGGCATCCTGAAGATCGTTAAGAAACGAAGGATTATGCCCCTGACCTAGGCGGTAACCCGTGGAGCGGGCGAAGGGAATCGAACCCTCATGACCAGCTTGGAAGGCTGGGGCTCTGCCATTGAGCTACGCCCGCGCGCCCTGGTCGGCGATCGGGAGTCCCCGCGCCAGCCAGATCACCATCCGTAGCGTACCGGCTCAGCGCAGCCGGTGCCTCACTGGATTGTGCCGCGAAGATGTGCGTGGACGGGGTTTCCCGACACCACATCGGCATTTGACGTCGGGCACCACGATCCCGGACGAGTGTCTGGTCCTTGGCCCGGGCGCGTGGGACGACGCCAGGCGGCTGGGTCGAGTGTGCGCATCCGGAAATCCGCTGGGCGGGTAGGCTACGGTCGGCTACACGGGATGTGGCGCAGCTTGGTTAGCGCGCCTGCTTTGGGAGCAGGAGGCCGCCGGTTCGAATCCGGCCATCCCGACAAACCGGACAACCTCTCCGGCCATCTCAGGCCGCTTCACCACAGCAGGGCAAGGTGCAGGTCAGCCGCCTCGGGCGAATGTGGAATAGGTCCCGATCGGGTCGGCTGGAGGCGGCCGGTGTCCAGCGGTGGCACCGCATACAGGCCGCCCTCAGCCCGAGCCCGAACCCGGCCACGGAGGTTGCCGTCAATGGCCTCCAGGCTGATCGGCGGCCGGTGAGCCAGGTCCGACCGCGTCGGCCGATAGTGACAGCGAGGCGGGCGATCGGGCCCAGGCGGGTGCGCTTCACCCGGAAAGGATGATGTCCGGCGGCGGCACCCTAGGGGACCGTGGTAGCTGCGTGGCTGCTGAGACGACATCGTGGTCATCTACGCCCTGGCCGTGCACGGGCGGGAGATGAGTTACTCCTGACCGGTGCGATCCGGGCCGCCTGGGCGGCGCGCGGCGGCCGCTGGCGGCCCGTGGGGGGCGGCCGCCAGCGGCGCGGCGATGACGGCTGTCGGCCACCGGTGCCCTCCAGCGGCTGAGCGCCCTCGGCGGGTTGCCCAAGCTCCGGGTCCCGCTCCGGCCCCCGATGCGCGCCCCGCTCCGGGCCCCGCTGCGGGCCACGGAAGGCCGCCACCAGGCGGGCAACCAGAGTAGCCAGGAAGACCTGCCCGACCATGGCCTCCACCACGGCCACCGCCTGGCCTCCGCTGGCGGCTGCGGTGTAGTCCCCGTAGCCGAGTGTGGTCAGCGTGGTGAAGCTGAAGTACTGGAAGGTCTTGGAGTTGCCGGCCGCCCTCTGGGCGAAGAACGTGTCACCCCCGAACCGGTACATCGCACCGTAGACAGCGGCGAACATCAACCCGATGATCATGTAGGCGCTGATCGCGCCGAAGATACTCTGCAGGGTGACATCGGGCTGCACGAGCACGCGCCGCACGATGAGCGCGACCGAGAAGAGCAGGATCAGCGCGGTCCAGATGTTCGCCGCGCCCGCGCCCGCCTCGGCATTGGTCAGCGCCAGGATAATCGCGGCCGCGGAGCCCCCGACCGCCACGATGATCGCCAGTTCCGCGGTCCGCTTGCGCAACCCCTCGCCGCGCAGCGCCAGCGCCGCTACCCCCACGAACAGCACGATCTGGATGATGTTGACGAGCACGCCAGTCGTGAAGGCGGAGATCAGGTAGCTGGCGACCAGGATGAGCAGCAGCAGACCGAACCGATCACCGGAGCCCCGGCCAGACTTGATGAGCAGGGTTCGCGGGACCGCAGGGGTGGTCAAGCCCATGGACCTTACCCCCCAACGTTCCGGCCTGGACCGCGGTCCGTGGGTGGCCTGGGCTGCCTCCGCGGCAGTCAGCCCACCGCGCGGCCTGACCGGCCGGCCATCTTCCGGTCAGGCCACGCGTCGCGAACCGTCAACTCAGCACCGGCGCGCCGTGCAGGGCGTTCTGCAGGTCGGCCTCGCCCTGCTTGGACAATGAGGACTTGAGCACCGTGCCGCCGTACTGGCTCAACGCCTCGGTCGCCTTGTCCGGGGTCACCTTCTCCAGCATGAGGAACAGCGCGGACGTGCCGGGCTTGAGCATGCCGCGGACCTGATCCTGGAACTGCCGGTCAATCCCGGACTTGGTGACCTTGCCCATCAGGGCGCCCAGGCCCGCCCCGACGGCAAGCCCGAAGAAAGGGATGAAGAACAGCAGGCCGAACAGCAGCCCCCAGAACATCCCCCAGGTCGCGCCGCCGCCCACGGGATGGTGCCGGGTGTGCACATGAAACTTGCCCTCGCGATCCCGGACAATGACGGCGATGGCGTCGGGCTCGATGATGAGATCCCGGGCCAGGCGGCGAGCCTCGTCCGCGGCGAGCTCGGCGGTGGTCTCGTCCTGATATCCGATGGCGACCAGGTCAGCCATGACGTCCTTCCCCTTCTGCTGTTGATCCGGGCCGGCCTAGTCCACAGGCATGCCGAACCGGGCGCCCCACCCGCAGCGGGTGAAGCAGCAGGCGCGGGTGCCTCAAGAGGAGTCGACCGCCTCGACCGGGGTATCGAGCGCCGCCCGCACCTGCGCGGTGACCAGGCCGGGTCCGGGCAGCGCCGCATAGGTGGCGAGCACCGCGGAGCGGACGCTGTCGTGAATCGCGTCGGCACCGAGATGCCGCGGGAGGTCGTCCTCGCGGAGGCGGGCCGCCAGCTGCCTGCAGCCGGTCGCGATCCGAAGCCGGGTGCCCATGGACGCCAGCCGGCGGTACAGGGACAGCAGCGCGGTGCGGCTGTCGGCGTCGATATCGGCGCCCGCACGCAGATCGAGGATGACGGTCCCCACCGGGCGCGCGGAGCCCAGGACACGGTCACAGATGGTGTCGGCAAGCCGGTGAATCGGGCCGGTCTCGAGCGAGATCGACAGCCCGAGGCACAGGATCTCCGCGGTCGCGGTCTTCGCCCTGACTCCGGTACGACGGTCTATGCGAGTGTCCGGCCCGGCGACACCCGGCCCGGCGATACCCGGCCCGGCGACCGTGGGTGCGGGTGCGGGTGCGGACCTGGCTTCCCGCCGCACGGGTGCGTGGGGCGCGGTCAGTGGCATGAATCGCGAACGGCTCAAATGGCAGACCTCCCCCGTGCCGGCGTGAGACTCCGACGCTGCGCTGGCCGCCGGCTTGGTCGCGAACCGGAGCGGGTGGCCCTGTCCCAGGGTGGCCGCCCGGGCATGTGCGGCGCATCACCCTGTCCGGGCGATGTATCCCCAGCTGCCCTGATGATCTCTACATCGCGTGCGCGTGGCCGGGCTGTGCGGGTTTGCGCCCGGCACTCACGCGAGGCATGAAACCGAACGAATAGGGCGCTGCTCATCGCCAGGTGTCATGCCGCAGCCGATGTGCCGACTCAATATGACGTAGGCGCAGCACGTTGGGTTCCACACTCGCCAGGGCGTGGGTGGAACGGGCAAGCAGGTCACCCACCAGGGGTGACGCGTCGCGGCCGGATACCGCGCCAGGGTTGGCGGGATGTGACCGGCCGCCCCTGCCGGTGGTGATGGCGCTGGTCCCGCCCGGCGGGCCCGCATGGGAGGGACGGGAACTGATATGGCAGAGCCGAGAACCAGGACTGCGGCGCGGCGAACGTCGCCGAACCGGACGACGGCAGCCATCAAGGACGGCAAGGCGGCGAACGGTCAGCGCTCGAACGGCCGCGCAGCAGCCCGGCCCACCGCAAGGCCTCGCGCCGCGGCGCGACCTGGCATGGCGGCCAAGCCCAGGGCGGCGGCCAAGCCCAGGGCGGCGGCCAAGCCACCGGCTGCTGCCAGCCCCGTTGCCCGGCGGGTGGAGCCGGCACGGTCGGCGCCGGGAGACCTGACCCTGGCTGAACGCGCCGCCCGGGGCAAGGCCGCGCGCGCCCAGGCGCCGCGGGAAAGCCACGCCGTGTTCGACCCGCCGCCCGGCCGGCCCGATCCTGTCAGCCTGCTGGAAGAACAGGCGCGGACCCGGGTGCCCGAACTTGTGCCGGTCCGGCATGGCCGGATGATGGTGTCGCCGTTCACCTATTACCGTGGCGCCGCCCTGCCCATGGCCAGCGACCTGGCCATGACACCCAGGTCCGGGCTGGTCGTACAGGCGTGCGGTGATGCGCATCTGTCGAACTTCGGGCTCTTCGCCTCGCCGGAGCGCAATCTGACCTTCGACGTCAACGACTTCGACGAGACTCTGCCCGCGCCCTGGGAATGGGATGTCAAGCGGCTGGCCGCCAGCCTCGAGGTGGCGGCGCGTGAGAATGGGTTCGGCCGCAAGGACCGTCGCAAGATCCTCGTGTCCACGGTCGCGCGCTACCGCCAGGCGATGCGCACCTTCGCGGGGCAGAGCAATCTGGACGTCTGGTACGCGAAGGCCGACCTGCCCGCTCTCCGGGCTCAGTTCGACTCGCTGCTGCAAATGCGGCAGCGCAAGCAACTGGACGAGGGCGTGGCCAAGGCGCGGACCAGGGACAGCATGCAAGAGCTGGGCAAGCTGTGCCACATGGTGGACGGCCAGCCGCGCATCATCTCCGACCCACCGCTGATCGTCCGGCTGGCCGACCTGGTGCCCGAGCAGGTCCAGGGCGCCGAGTTTGGCCCGCAGCTGAGCAACCTGATCGGCAGGTACCGCCGAACCTTGCAGACCGACCGCCGCGTCCTGCTTGAGCAGTACACGTTCAAGGACATGGCCCGCAAGGTCGTCGGGGTCGGCAGCGTGGGCACCCGCTGCTGGATCATCCTGCTGCTCGGCCACGATGAGTCCGACCCATTGTTCCTGCAGGTCAAAGAGGCACAGGTGTCCGTTCTTGCCCCCTTCGCGAGGACCAGCACGTACGCCAACGAGGGCCAGCGCGTGGTGGCCGGGCAGCGCCTGATGCAGGCATCGAGCGACATCTTCCTCGGCTGGCAGCGGACCGACGGACTGGACGGGCGGTCCCGCGACTTCTACATCCGCCAGCTACGGGACTGGAAGTTCTCGCTCACCATCGAGAACATGGTGCCCCTCGGCATGCGGCTGTACGGCGAGCTGTGCGGGTGGACGCTCGCGCGGGCCCATGCCAGGTCAGGGGACAGGGTCGCCATCGCTGCCTACCTGGGCGGCTCGGACGTATTCGAACAGGCGGTCGCCGAGTTCGCGGCGAAATACGCGGACCAGAACGAGCGCGACTACCAGGCACTCCTCCACGCGGTCAGCAGCGGGCGGTTGACCGCCGAACGCGACGTGTAACGCCGAGGGCGGCCGGCCGGCCCCCAAGGCCGTCTGGCCACGGCGCGGCCAGCACCTCGGCGGGCGTGATGTAGTTCAGCGCCCCCCGCCGGTCCGCGGCTCCCCATCGGGCCTGCTGCCGCAGCCGTTGGTAGAGCGCCCGGAATTCGGTCTCACTCAGCCTTGCCTTCCCAACGCATCCCTGCTGCCCGGTCATCTCATCACCGTCCGGTGCCATTGTGGCGGCGGTCACCATCCGGCGCGGGTGGGGCTACCGCGCCCGGTGATCTGGGTGGATTGCCAGGTCCGCCTCGCCAGAAAGGGGAGAATCGATCTAGAAGGTACTACGAGGGAGCATGCGAGCGACGGAGGCCCGATGGCCCACGAACGGCTGGTGGTGGTCGGCTACCCGGTGGACGAAGAGTTTGCCGGGATCAACAACGGGGTCCTGGGCGATGCGGCCAGCATCGCCTTCCTGCGGCGCTTCCCTAAGGGCGAGCGCATGGAGGTGGTGAGGAGGGCCGAGGCCCTGCTCTCCTGGAACCTGCGGCGGGAACTGCCGGCTGGGGCGTTGCGGCAGGCTAGCGAGCTCCGGTTCATTCAGTTGCTGTCGGCGGGCGCCGACAGCGTCGATTTCGACGCGATTCCTGAGCAGGCGGTGCTGGCCAGCAACATGGGCGCCTATGCCGCGCCGATGGCTGAGCACGTCATGGCCATGGCGCTCAGCCTCGCCAAGCGACTGCCGCAGCAGAACGCCGCGCTGGCCGGCGGCCGGTTCGATCAGGGAGCGCTGTCCCGCACGCTCAACGGAGCGGTGTGCGCGATCCTGGGCTTCGGCGGCATCGGCAAGGCAACCGCCCGGCTGATGCAGGCCTTCGGTGCGCGCATCTATGCGGTGAACACCACCGGGCGGACCTCGGAACCTGTCGAGTTCGCCGGTACCCTGGCCGACCTGGACGAGGTACTCGCCGCGGCGGATGTGCTCGTCATCGCGCTGCCGCTGAACGCGGTGACCACTGGCCTGATCGGCCCCCGCGAACTCAGCTTGATGAAGCCGGACGCCATGCTGGTGAACGTGGCCCGGGGCGCCATCGTGGACGAACGGGCTCTCTACGAGCGTCTGATGACACACCCGCAGTTCTCGGCGGGCATCGACGCCTGGTGGGATGAGCCGTCGAGGGGCAGGGAGTTCCGGCCCGGCTACCCGTTCCTCCAGTTGCCCAATGTGATCGGCTCGCCGCACAACTCCGGGCTTGTTCCCGGGATCCTCCAGTTCGCGGCTCGGCGGGGGGCTCAGAACGTGCTGCGCTGGTTGCGGGGTGAGCCGGTGATCGGGGTGGTGCGCCGGGAAGATTACCCGCCGGTCCGGTCGGCGGTCGGTTGATGACCGCGGATGGCCTGCCTCAGCCGGGGTCACGTTACATTTCAGCGCTGGCGGCTGGCGGGCCGGGGCCGCCGGAAAGGCGGTGCGGGGTGGCTGGCCTGGCTGGGTGCCGGGTGGCCGTGGTGTTGCGATCGGAGTGAGTCTCCCCGTGGCCTATTGCTTACCCTGCGTGATCCACTCGTAGCTGCTCGTTATACCGTGGGTGAGGCTTTGATCGCTCAACCGGCTTGGGAGGCAGTGCCAACCGGGATTAGCGCCAGTCAGGATGAGTGCCAATCAATCAGGATGAGTGCCAATCGGGAGGAGCGACCTCGATGCCCACCGGTGTATCTCAGCGCGGGCGGCCGCGAACGCTACGGGCCGCCGCCACCAGCAACGGGTCACCTGCCCGGGCCCGTGCGCACGAACATGGGCACCAGCGCGACCTGACCGTCACCATTCCGCTGGAGCGGGCGATCGACGTCGTCACCGCGCCCGTGGCGGGAGTCGGCCGGGTGTTGTCGGCCAGGAACGAACTCGTGCGTTACGCCGGGCGCAGCGCCCTGCGTTACGCGGGACGCGGCGCCCTGGCGGCCGCCGACCTCATGGCCTGGCCGGTCGCCGCCGCTGCCGGGCTCGGCCACGCGATGGTCAGCCGCTGGGTGCCGCGACGTCCGCCGTCCATCAAGCGGCCCACGTCGGCGGCGCCGTCCGGGTCGGCGGGCCGCCGGACGTCGGCGGCGCGGTCCGGATCGGCGGGCCGCCGCACGCCCGCGGCGCGGTCCAGGTCAGCGACCGGGCTCCAGCCGGCAGCGCGGCCCATGTCGGGGGCCAAGCGGTCGGCCCAGTCCAAGCCGACGGCGGCCGGGAGCACCACCCGCCGGGGGTGAGAGGCGACGCGGCCGGGCCGGCACATTGCGCCGGGTGACCAGGCGCTCACCCGGTGCGGTTGATACCGGAGCACCGGGGGTACTAGCCATCAAAGAACTCTGACCTGCACATTTATCCCGCAGGGGGGAGTGGCTCCTGGTCCGTGCCGGACCGGTCAATGCTTCTCGGGGGGATCCATGACGAGCACAATGAGCAGGCCGGACGCGTCGCAGGGATCGCAAAAGGGGCAGCCGCATGAGCGGCCGCGGCCGCGGTTCCTGGAAGACAAGCTGCAGATTCCGCGCTCACATTTCCCTGTGCTCCGCCGCCGCAGGCTGACCGGCCTCATCGAGCGCGCCACTCAGCACCGGGTCACGCTTGTTTCCGCGCCCGCCGGGGCCGGAAAGACTGTGGCGTGCGCCACCTGGGCGGCCGCGAACCAGGGGCAGCAGCGGGTCGTCTGGCTGACGCTGGACGCCGGTGACAAGAGCTCCTGGTTCTGGGCATATGTCTGCGCCGGGTTGACCCGGCTGCGGACGGCACCCTCCAATGCCCTGCGCTCGCTAGAGGATTCGTCGCCCGAGCGCTTCCCGATGCGCCTGGTGGAGGCGGCGCAGCTGTTCACCGAGCCGGTGATCCTGGTGCTCGACAATGTGCATGAGGTGACGGACGAGGCCGTGCTGGCCGGCCTTGACCTGCTGGTCCGGCACGCCCCCGGTAGCCTGCGGCTGGTCCTGTCAGCTCGTCAGCCGCCGCCGTTGCAACTGGCCAGGCTGCGGGTCGCCGGTGAGCTCGCGGACATCGGCGGGCGCCAGCTCGCCTGCACCCCCGACGAGGCCGACGCGTATTTCGCCATGCTGGGCCTTGACGTGGACCAGGCCGCCCGCGACGAACTGCTCAAGCGCACCGAGGGCTGGATGGCCGGGCTCCGGCTCGCCGCGATGCGGGCCCGGGCGTGCCCGGGGCCCGGCACCAGGATCACCGATCTGGCCGGGGACGAGCCCATGGTGACCGACTACCTCTGGGACGAGGTGCTCGGCAGGCAGCCGGCCGAGACGCGCATGTTCCTGCTCCGGACCAGCATCACCGACGATGTGTCGGGTGATCTCGCCGACACGCTGACCGGCCAGTCCGACGGCGCCAGGACGCTGGACAGGCTGATGAGGGAGAACAGCTTCGTCGACGCGCTCGACCGGGAACGCGGCGAGTACCGCTACCACCCGTTGCTGCGCGAGGTGCTCACCGCAGGGCTGCACCGGGAGATCCCGCACGAAATCCCGGTGCTGCTGCTCCGCGCCGCCCGCTGGTACGCGGCTCACGAGCGGCCTATCGAGGCGGTGCGCTGCGCGGCGGAGGCGCAGGACTGGGACTATGCGGCGCAAGTCCTGGCCGAGGCTGGAGCGGGCGCCGCCATGAAAGACCAGGCAGCGGAGCTAGAGGCGGTCCTGGCGCTTTTTCCCGCCGAACGATCCGCCGATGACCCGGCCGTCGCCGCCGCCTGGGCCGCGGTCCGGCTGTGGGAAGGAGACCGCGAAGGTGCGGCCTCCTACCTGGACAGCGCGCAGCGCAGCGTCGAGCGCTCGGCTCCTGCTATGCGCCGGATCATGGAGCCCACGATCGCAGCGCTACGGGTGATGCACACGTCCTCCCGGACCGACCCCGATCCGGGCCTGCTCGCCGCGGGCTGGTCCCTGGCCGAGCGGTCCCAGCCCGGTGTCAGCACCCAGCCCGAGCACCGCGGGATCGGGCTGCTCTGGTTCGCGCTTGGCACCGCCTCGCTGCGCCGCTGGGAGATCCAGGAAGCGCGCCGCGCCTTGCGCCGCGCCGACCGTGAACTCGGTGCGGGTGGCCTGGCGGGGTTCCAGGCGCGCGCCCGCGCCTGGCGGGCGCTGGCCGAGGCGTGGTACGGGGACCTGGCCGCGGCCGAGCGGTCGGCCGGAGACGTCCGCGGCGGTGCCGCGGCCAGGGTCGCCGGGGCAGCCGAGGGCGGCGAGGCGTCGCTGCTCGCCGAACTCGCCTGTGCACAGGTCAGCTTGAGCCGTGACGACCTGGCGGCCACCCAGCGGCTGCTGGATGACGTGGATCAACAGCGCACCGGGCAGTTCCCGGGGGAGCCGTCGGTGAGCGCGGTGGCGGCGCTGATCCGCGCCCGGGTCATACTCGCCGATGGTGACGGAACGGCCGCCCGCACCGTGCTGTCCCGGCTCCGTGAAACGTGGGGTCCGGCCCATCCGGCCCTATCCGATGTGATCACCGTGGCCGAGGGTGATGTCGCGCTGCGGGCAGGCAACACCGGCCGGGCCCGGGCGATCCTGCTCCTGGTCGAGGACGGCGAGCATTTCGACGGGGCGAGCGCGCGCCTGCTGCGCGGCGGGCTGCTGATCGCGGAAGGCGACTTCGCAGCGGCGCTGGAAGCGGTGCAGCCATTCCTCGACCCTGCCGCGGGCGACGCGGTCGGCGCAGTGACGCGGCACGAGCGGATCTCCGCCCTGCTGCTCGCCTCGGTGGCGCACCGCCGCCTCGGCTCAGCGGAGGCGGCGGCCGGGCTCGTTGAGCAGGCACTCGCCCTCGCTGAGCCGGACGGCGCGTACCGGGTATTTCTCGACGGGGGCGCCGCCGTCCGGTCGGCCCTGACTGTCATGGTGCCGCCGACCAGCCGTCATGCCGGGTTCGCCAGCCGGATCCTGGAGCGCTTCGCGGCGCAGGCGCCGCGGCCCGCGGGCAC
>DASWFT010000131.1:0-20988 GCA_036394075.1 Streptosporangiaceae bacterium | reverse complement strand
CTTCTCGGTCAACCAGACCCTCGCCGAGCACTGGAACGGAACCACCTGGCAGATCGTGCCCAGCGCCAACCCGGGACCCGGTTCCAACGTGCTGAACTCCCTCGCCCAGACCGCTCCGGGCGGGCCCTTGCGGGCGGTTGGATTCTCCACCGGGGGCACAACCCCCACCGCAACCCTGGTCGAGACAACCGTCGGCTAGCGTTCCGCTCCATCCCGGCCGACCCCTGACCCGCCCACCACGGTCAGGGGCCGGCCGGTTCTGTGCTCCCCTCGTTCACCGGCCGCTCCGGGACCCATCGAGCGCCGAGGCGGCCTTCACGCGGCCGGAGAACCCGGCTAGGAAGTCGGCGATCGGCGCGGTCACGGCGCTGCCGGCGGGAATGACGTGGCCGCCGGGGTGCTCGATGACCAGCGGGTCCGCGAACCGGTCGGCGAGCAGCAGCGAGTCGCGCCTGGGCACGCTGACGTCGGCACGGCCGGTCACGTGGACGGAGGGGACCGTGAGCTTGTGCCGAAACAGCTCGGCGTGCTGCGGCATGGTGCTGGTGAACCCGCCGACCATGATGGCGAACTCGAACTGCAGCGGCGAGGGGCGGCTGTCGCGCAGCGCGGCCAGCAGCCCGGTCAGGGCGGCGCCCTGGCTGAAACCGAAGATCCCGTCGATGCGCGGCGCGGTGCGCAGCAACTCGACGGCCCAGTCACGCGTGCGCTCCCATCCGCGGAACCCGTCGTGCCACCACCCGAAGTCGCCCGAAGACAGGGAGGGCGCGTCGACATACACGAGCTCGACATTCGAGGGGATCGCGGCGGCCAGCGGTGCCATCTGGCGGCGCAGGATCGCGCCGGTGCCGTGGTAGCCGTGCAGGCACAGCATGCGCAGATTCCGCACCGTCTTACCTCCTAGCTGTGGAAGATCTAGCTATGGAAGATCTAGCTGTGGAAGGTCTGGGTTGGCCGACGTCGCGGGCCGTTAGGCGGCCGAAGCGGGCGTCGGCCAGATCAGCGTCGCGCGGGCGAGGGTGTGCCCGGCGATGGTGAATCCGAGGTAGGCCGCGCTCGCGTTCTCGTCGAGTCCGGTCTTGGCCACGTTAAGCGCAGTGACGGTAAGGAAGTATTCATGCACTCCCGAGCCGGCCGGCGGCGCTCCGCCGACGTACTGGTGCGCGCCTGCATCCCCGGCAAGCTGGAATGCACCGCTGGGAAGATGCGCAGCGTCGGACGCTCCGGCGCCGGCGGACAACGAGGTGGTGCTGGCCGGGATGTCGGCCACGACCCAGTGCCAAAAGCCGCTCCCGGTCGGTGCCTGCGGGTCGTACATCGAGACGACGAAGCTCTCGGTTTCGGCGGGAAAGCCCGACCACGACAACTGCGGCGAGAGGTCCTGGCCGCCGGGCACCCCGAACATCTTCGACAACTGCTCGAGGGGCAGGGGCTGTCCGTTCGTGACCGAGCCGCTTGTCAGCTGGAACGAGGGCACCTGGGGCAGGTAGGCGTACGGGTCTGGGCCGGACTGCGCCGGTGGGTGCGTGGCGTGGGAAGAAGTCATGGCAGAAAGCCTGCCGCCGTCGCTGATATATGTCCAACAAATAGATCTTCTAAGAACGATAACCTGCGTGCATGTCAGTATCTCTTCGCCAGCTCGAATACTTCGTCGCCGTGGTGGACGAGGGCTCGTTCACCGCGGCCGCCGCCCGCCTGCATGTCAGCCAGCCGGGGCTTTCGCACCAGATCCAGACGCTCGAGCGGCAGCTGCGCGGGCCGCTGCTCGAGCGCCTGCCCCGCGGGGTGCGCCTGACCCCCGCTGGCCGCACCGCGCTACCGCACGCGCGGGCTAGCCTGGCGCACGCCGAGCGGGCGTCCACCTCGGCGATGCGCGCTTCCGGTGTCGACGCCGGCGAACTACACGTCGGGACGCTCTACTCGATCAGCGTGGGCGTGCTGCCGGCCGCGCTGCGGACCTGGCGCCGCAAGTACCCGGACGTGCAGGTACGGCTCGTGGAGTTCCGGCACACCAACGACCTGATCGCCGCCATGGAGGCCGGGCAGGCCGACGTTGCCGTCGGCCCCACCCCGCCCGCCTGGGACGGACCGGTGCGGGAAATCGGAGCCGAGGAGTTCGTCATCGCGGCAGCTCCCGACGTGCAGCTACCGGGTACCGGGTCGGGCGTAAGCCTCGCCGACCTGGCCGACCACAACTGGGTTCACTTCACTCCCCCGAGCGGCCTGGCCGACGTCCTGGAGGCCGCCTGCGGCGACGCGGGCTTCGCGCCACGTGCCGCAGTGCGCACCGAACAGGGCCCGTCCGCGCTGAACCTTGCTCGCGCGGGCCTGGGCATCACCCTCTTGCCCGGCAATGTCGTCCCGCCGGCCTTCGACGGCGTGCTCCGGCGCCCCGATCCGCCGGTGCGGCGCATGCTGTCGGCCTACACCCGCGTGCGTCCGGACCCGATCACCGCCGCGTTCGTCGAGGCCATCTGCCACCACACCCTGGCCACCCCCACGCACATCCTTAGCCTCCTGGAGCCCCAGCAGGGCCGCTAGCTGGCAGGGTGACTTTCTGGCTTGCCAGGCCGGCGCGGCATGATTGACGGGTGGCCAGTGGCGGCAGTCCGGGATGGCAGGCGGACGGTCGCGCGATCCGCTTGATCCGCCACGATCCGGGCGCTCCGGTCGATACCTCCAAATGGCCCGCGACGGTCCCGGCAGTCGAACAGATGCTGTGCGAGGGCCTGGAGTTGCCCCCCGGCCTGACGGTATTGGTGGGCGAGAACGGCTCCGGCAAGTCCACCGTTGTGGAGATACTCGCGGAAGCCTGCGGCCTCAACCCACAGGGCGGGTCAGCCATGGCGAAGCTCTTCCGGACCAGGGACAGCGAGCCAGGGCTGGGCGCGTACTTGATCGTCGAGCGCGGACCCGTCCGGCCCCGCTGGTCCTATTTCCTGCGCGCGGACACCATGCACACGCTCTACAGCTACCTGGAAGACAACCCCGGCCGGCACCAGGAGCGGTTCCATGAGCTCAGCCATGGAGAGGGCTTCCTGGAGATACTGCGCACCAGGGTGAATAAGCCGGGCTTTTACCTCATGGACGAACCCGACGCCCCGCTGTCCTTCACCGCCTGCCTCGGCCTGGTCGCCCTGCTCCATGACCTCGCCCAGGCCGGCTCCCAGGCCGTCGTCGCCACCCATTCACCCATCGTCGCCGCCCTCCCCGGCGCCAGCATCCTCGAACTAGGTGACTGGGGCATCCGCGCCGCCCGGTGGGAAGAACTCCACCTCGTCAGCGCGTGGCGCCGTTTCCTGACCGAGCCAGACTCCTACCTCCGTCACCTGCTCGCCGACTGACCCAATCCCCGGGCCCGCCCGCCCGCGCCGGGTCGCCGGTGACAAGCAGAAACGCCCGCAGCATCGTGACCGCAGGGCCACCGGGTCCTGCACAAGACTGACAGCCCGGCCAGGTGCACTGTCGTAGCCCCGACGGGAGCGATGGGACAGGCGGCCCTGCCCGATAGTCGACGGCGAAGTTCCAATCGAGTTGGTCATCAGGTCACGAACCTGCATGCTGGGCGCATGCCGTGGAGAGCGCCGCAGATCGTCCGTCACGACCCGCCTCACATCGCCGGTGAGCGGCAGATGCTGGAGGCGTGGCTGGATTTTCACCGCCAGACGCTGTTGAGCAAGTGCAGTGGCCTGACTGCCGGACAGCTCCGGCAACGGACGGCTGACCCGTCGAGCCTGTCGCTGCTTGGGCTCGTCCGTCACATGGCCGACGTCGAGCGCGTGTGGTTTCGCCGCCGCGTCGCGGGAGAGGACGTGGGCGTCCTCTACTCCAGCGAGGCTGATCCCGACGGGGAGTTCGATCACGTCGATGAAGCCGATGCGGAGCAGGACTTCGCCACCTTCGGGCGGGAGATTGAACTTGCCCGGGAAGCCGCCAGGGGCCGGGCTCTGGACGAGACCTTCTTCCATTCGGGCCGAAAGGTCGACATGAACTTGCGCTGGGTCTACCACCACATGATCGAGGAATACGCAAGGCACAACGGCCACGCGGATCTCCTGCGCGAACGACTCGACGGCGCGACCGGGGACTGACCGACGCGTCACGGGCAGGTCGCCGTCACCCGCTTCTGCCGCAACCAGGGCGAGCATTCGTCAGTGCTGCAGACCGGAACCCGATGCCAAGGTTGTCTGCCCGGACGCCCGGTCGCCATGAACTCAAGGGCCAAAACGCCGCTCCGACCAGGCGCAGCCGATCGAGCAGGGCTCCTGACATGCCCGCGGCACTGGCGGCCCGGAGGTCTTCCTCATTGGCCATCAGTACCGGCGCCGCCGCTTCACGCAAGCGGCGGGCCATGGTTCTCAGCGACTCGTCTAAGGCATCGTCCGGCGCCGTGAAGAGGGACCCCGCGGCGTCGCGCGCGGCCTGCGCCAGGCCAGTGACGATCTGCGTCGCCGCAGCCTCCTCCTCCGTCGCCTGAGCATCGTGGGCTGATGCGGCGTCCCGCGTGGCGGCCTCTGCGGTCATGATCTGTCCTCCTGGCCTGGTGCCGGCCTGCGAACGTGACCTAGACTGCCTTGCAGTCAGAAGTCGGCGGTTCACTGTGGTCTTCCAACGACCTACAGTCGATTGTTCAACAAGACCAAGTGTTCAGCAAAGGAGCGCGGTGGTCAAGAGCTTCGGGCCGGGTCTGCGAGGGGACATGTCCGACCTCCCGTCCCTCCAGCCTCTGCCGACCGCTTCGGAGCGAGCGGCCGACGTGATCAGGGAGAACATCTTCGAGGGCAGGTTCGCGCCGGGCACGGCGCTGCCCGAAGCGGCGCTGTCGGCGGCGCTCCAGGTCTCGCGAAACACCGTCCGGGAGGCATTCCGGACGCTGACCGGCGAGCACTTGCTCACCCACGAGGCACACAAGGGCGTAATCGTGCGGGAGCTTACCGCCGACGATGTCCGCGACATCTACAAACTGCGCCGCATGTTCGAGCTCTCCGCACTCGACCTGGCCATCGAGAGCCAGCATCAGCTTGATATCACAGAACTGGGCGCAATGGTCGTGCAGGCCGAGGCGGCGGCCAAGGACGAACTATGGGTGGAGGTCGGGACGGCCAATCTGAAATTTCATGCGGTGATAGTCGATTCCCACCACAGTGCTCGGATCTCGGAAGTCTTCCGCCGGCTGATGACCGAGCTTCGGCTGGGCTTTCTCGCTGTTTCCGATCCGGCCGCCTTCCATGGCTCGTTCCTGGCGCGCAACCGCACGATTCACGATCACATCGCCAAAGGAAGACTGAACGATGCACGGGCGGAACTCGCGGTATACCTCGACGATGCGGAGGGCCCTGTCGTTAAGGCGGTAAGCAGTTCATGAACCAGCGCTGGCAGTTCTGGATCGATCGGGGCGGCACGTTCACCGACGTGGTGGCCCGGCGGCCGGATGGCACCGTCATCACCCACAAGCTGCTGTCGGAGAACCCGGGGCGTTACCCGGACCCGGCCGTGGCGGCGATCAGGCACCTGCTCCGGGTCGCCGACGGCGAGCCGATCCCAACCGCGCTGATCGAGGCTGTCCGGCTGGGCACCACCGTCGCGACCAACGCCCTGCTTGAGCGCAAGGGCGAGCCGACCGTGCTGGTCATCACCCGCGGCTTCCGTGACGCGCTGCGCATCGCATACCAGAACCGGCCGCGCCTGTTCGACCGGCAGATCGTGCTGCCCGAACTGCTGTACTCCCAGGTGATCGAGGCCAGCGAGCGGGTAGCGGCGCACGGCGAGGTACTTATCCCCCTCGACGAACAGGACGTGGGCCGGTCGCTGCGGGCGGCCTACGACAACGGCTTCCGGTCGGTGGCGATCGTGTGCCTGCACGGCTATCGCTTCCCCGCCCACGAACAGCGGATCGGGGGGATCGCCCGCCGGATCGGCTTCACCCAGGTGTCGGAGTCTCATGAGACCAGCCCGCTGATGAAACTGGTCTCGCGGGGCGACACGACTGTCGCCGACGCGTATCTCTCCCCCATCCTCAACCGCTATGTGGACCGGGTGACGGATGAGCTGAACGGTGTGCAGTTGCTGTTCATGCAGTCCAGCGGGGGGCTTACCGACGCCCGGACCTTCCGGGGCAAGGACTCGATACTGTCCGGCCCGGCAGGCGGCATCGTCGGCATGGCCCGGACCTCGACAGCGGCCGGATTCAACCGGGTCATCGGTTTCGACATGGGGGGGACCTCCACCGACGTCTCGCACTACGCCGGCGAGTACGAACGGCAATACGAGACCCAGGTGGCCGGCTTTCGCATGCGGGCTCCCATGCTGAGCATCCACACCGTCGCGGCCGGCGGCGGGTCGATCCTGCATTTCGACGGCGGGCGCTACCGGGTCGGCCCGGACTCGGCGGGCGCGAATCCCGGGCCGGCCGCCTACCGCCGCGGCGGCCCGCTCACCGTGACCGATGCCAACGTCATGCTCGGCCGCATCCAGCCGGGCTACTTCCCGCATGTGTTCGGCGTCAGCGGTGATCAGCCGCTCGACGCGGATGCGGTGCGCGATCAATTCGCCGCGATGGCCGCCGAGATCGGTGATGGCCGAAGCCCCGAGGAAGTGGCCGCCGGCTTCCTCGAGATCGCGGTGGCGAACATGACGAACGCGATCAAGAAAATCTCCGTGCAGCGCGGCTACGACGTGACCGAATACGTGCTCGCGACCTTCGGCGGGGCCGGTGGCCAGCACGCCTGCGCGGTCGCCGATGCCCTGGGCATGACGCGGATCCTGATCCATCCCTACGCCGGGGTGCTCTCGGCGTACGGCATCGGGCTGGCGGACATCACCGCGATGCGGGAGTCGGCGGTGGAGGCACCGCTGAGCGGCCAGCTCGGGCCGGAGCTGGAAGAGGCGCTTGACCGCCTGGAATCGGAAGCGCGGGCCGAGCTGACCGGCCAGGGCGTCGCCCCCGAGCGAATCCGCGCAGTGCGCCGGGTTCACCTGCGCTATGACGCCACCGATACGGCGCTCCTGGTCCCGGCGGGGACGCCCGAGGCCATGACGAAGGCCTTCGAGGAAAGCTACCAGCGGCGCTTCTCCTTCCTGATGCGAGACAAGCCGATCACGGTGGAGGCCGTCTCGGTCGAACTCATCGGCGCCTCCGAGCCCGTGACGGAAGGCCGGGCACCGCAGCCGCCCGTGCCTGGCCCGCCCGTGCCTGGCCCGCCCGTGCGGCCAGCCCGGGCGCGGGTCTTCGCCGGCGGTGCCTGGACCGAGGTGAACCTGTACCGCCGCGAGGAACTGCGTCACGGCGACGCCGTCGAGGGGCCGGCGATCATCGCCGAGGCCAACGCCACCACGGTCGTCGAGCCCGGCTGGAAGGCGACCCTGAACACCCTGGACTACCTGCTGCTGAACCGCGTCGGCGCCGCCCCGGAGCGGCAGGTGATAAGCACCGAGGTCGACCCGGTCAGGCTGGAGATCTTCAACAACCTGTTCATGTCAATTGCGGAGCAGATGGGCTACCGGCTGCAGAGCACGGCGCACTCGGTCAACGTCAAGGAGCGCCTGGACTTCTCCTGCGCGATCTTCGACGTTGAGGGCAACCTCATCGTCAACGCCCCGCACATCCCGGTGCACCTCGGCTCCATGGGCGAGAGCGTCAAAGAAGTCATCAAGGACCGGGCCGGCGAGATGAAGCCGGGTGACGTCTACGTGCTCAATGACCCCTACCACGGCGGGACCCACCTGCCCGATATCACCGTCATCACCCCGGTGTTCTCCGGCGACAGCGAGATCCTCTTCTACGTGGCTTCCCGCGGCCACCACGCCGAGATCGGCGGTATCACCCCGGGCTCCATGCCGGCGTTCAGCACCCGTATCGAGGAGGAGGGTGTCCTCATCCGCAACTGGCTCCTGGTCGAGAAGAGCGCGCTGCGGGAGGCGGAGACCTCCGAGGTGCTTCGCAACGCGCCGTATCCGTCGCGTAACCCGGCCGACAACATCGCGGACCTGCGCGCTCAGATCGCCGCCAACGAGAAGGGCGTCCAGGAGCTGCACGCCATGGTCGACCACTACGGCCTCGACGTGATCCGCGCCTACATGGGCCACGTGCAGGACAACGCCGAGGAGTCGGTGCGCCGGGTAATCTCCGTCCTCCAGGACGGCTCGTACACCTACGAGCTCGACAACGGCGCCGTGATCAAGGTGACGATCCGGGTGGACCGGGCGAGCCGCACCGCGGAGATCGATTTCACCGGGACGTCGGCGCAGCTGCCGAACAATTTCAACGCGCCGTCATCGGTGGCGATGGCAGCGGTGCTGTATGTCTTCCGGACCCTCGTCAACGACGAGATCCCACTGAACTCCGGATGCCTCAAGCCCCTGCATGTGATCATCCCCCCCGGCTCGATGCTGTCCCCCGAATACCCGGCGGCCGTGGTGGCAGGCAACGTGGAAACCTCGCAAGCCGTCACCGGGGCGCTATACGCGGCGCTCGGGGTGATGGCCGAGGGATCGGGAACCATGAACAACCTGACCTTCGGCAACGACACGCACCAGTACTACGAGACGGTCGCGAGCGGGTCCGGCGCCGGAGACGGCTTCGCCGGAACCGACGTCGTGCAGACCCACATGACCAACTCGCGCCTCACCGACCCCGAGGTGCTGGAGTGGCGGTACCCGGTGCGCCTGGAGAGCCACGAGATCCAGCCGGGCAGCGGTGGCGCCGGGCGCTGGCCCGGCGGCAACGGCGGGCGCCGCCGCATCCGCTTCCTCGAACCGATGACGGTGACCATGCTGAGCGGCCACCGGCGGGTACCGGCCTACGGGATGGCAGGCGGTGAACCTGGTGCGCTCGGGCGGCACTGGATCGAGCACCCGGACGGGTCGACCACCAGCATGCGGGGATGCGATTCCAAGCCGGTCGGCCCGGGGGACATGCTCGTCCTGATAACCCCCGGCGGCGGCGGCTACGGCTCACCGGAACCGTGACCTTTAGCCACAGCGACCCTTGGCCGCAACGACCAGCCGCGCATCCCCGGAGGTGCTCGCGGCGGAAACCGGCGGCCGCCCGATCGTGCTGAGGATCGCTCAGCACGACTGGGGGGACGCGGTCGGCGTGGGCGCCTCGGAGCGGCGGCCAATGGCCAGAAACTGCATCATATTGCCTGGCCAGGCCCCTGTGCGCAAGAATCTGCCAGACTGGCGACACGGTTGCCCAGGACGCCGGCTCTCGCCTTTGCAGTGGCCGCCGGCTTACACTCGCGCGAAGGGTGATTCCATGGATGATGACGCCGGACAGTTCCTCGACTTGATTCAAGGTCTTGAGGAAATCAGGGATGCCATCACCCCTCAGCGTGCCCATGCCGAATTCGACGAGACGACCCTCCAGGTCTTCTGGAAGAAGTGGCCCGCCCTGTCGGCGTGGGCCGGCTCGCTGTGGAGGATGCTCTCCGAGGAGCTGGCCGGGCCGGGCACTCCGCACCGCGACTCCGAACTGGATGAGGTGGGGGGCAGTGACTGAGGGCCTGCGATACCCCGGTACGACAGCCGTGAGGGTGCTCCGGGATCTCATGAACAGGCGGGTGGCAATGACGACGCCGGACACAGTGGTGGCCGCGGCGGCCGCGTGCATGGTGGAGGAGAACGTGGGCTCGGCCGTCGTCATGCAGGGACCATTCGTCGCCGGAATCCTCACCGAGCGCGATGTCTTGCGGGCCGCCGCGTCCGGTGAGGACCTCTCAGCATCCCTGGTGTCGACATGGATGACCCCCGATCCGCAATCGGCCAGCCCAGACACGTCCGTCGAAGACGCGGCCCAGATCATGCTCCTGAACGGATTCCGCCACCTCCCGGTCGTAGAAGGCCGGATGATCTGCGGCGTGGTGAGCCTCCGCGACCTCTTCGCGGCCAGAATCCGCCGCCCGCCGCCGAGGTAAGCGCCCGGGAAGCCACGGTGGCTAGTGCTCACCCTCACCGTGGCCAGCGGCTCCGTCGTTGTTTAGTCGCCGTGCCCTTCGAACATCGCCGCGAACGGCCTTGCGTCGAAGATGACCACGACCGAGGCCACCTTCCCGTCGCGGACCCGGTACCACTCGCACGTCGGCGTCCTGGGGACAGGCGCGGTCTTGAGGTCGTAGATGACGCACACGTCGTCGCCGTCGACGAACACCTTCCGCTTGTCGGCGCCGGTGACGATCTGACTGAGTTGCTGCAGCGAGGCGAGGTAGGAGTCCGCGTCGGCGAAGCTGTCGATGGGGCCCACGAACGAGACGTCGTCGTGCACGAGCGCGCGGGCCCGCTCGTAGTCCTTGCTCGTCCACGCGTCGAAGAACTCCTCCGCCACGTTCGCTGCGCCGGGCATGCTGCCTCCTGCGGTTGGTTGTCGTATCGCCACGAAACTACGGTCGCGGGCACGCAACCCGGAATGGCCGGGCGTCCACGATCTTTGTCCCAATCGCCACGCCGGCGCCGGCCCGGGCACCGCCCCGGCGCGGGAGCCGGTATCGTCGCGTCTGGTTACGCTGACGCGAAGGCGAATGCCCCTTGGATCTGCTGAACGATTTCAACCCGGCTGATCCCATCAGCCAGGTGCTGCGCGTCATCAGGATCCGCAGCACCGTCTACTGCCGCTCGCTGCTGAGCGCCCCGTGGGGCTTCGGCGTCCAGGCGCACGGCAATCCGGCCTTCCACGTCGTCACCTCGGGCGGCGGCTGGCTCCAGGTCGATGGCGAGCCAACCCAGCTCGCGCTGGAGGCCGGAGACCTCATCGTCCTGCCGGGCGGGCCCAGGCACTGGATGCGCGATGACCCGGCCACCCCCGTCACCGAACTGGAGGACATCCTGGCCGCCGCGCCTCCGGGCGAGCGGCGCCGCCTGAACCACGGCGGCGGTGGTGCTCGCACTGGGCTGTTGTGCGGCGGTTTCGCGCTCGAAGGCGGCGCCCACCCGATCCTGCGGGCCCTCCCGGCCGTGCTGCACATCCGCGGGACCGCCGGGCGCCCCGTCCCGTGGCTGGCCGCGACCCTGGCGCTGCTCACCGCGGAGACCGCCTCTGACGCGCCGGGCGCGGACGAGGTCGTCAGCCGACTCGCCGATGCGCTCCTCACCCAGGCGCTGCGCACGGCGCTCGCCGGGCTCGGGTTCTCCGACGGCGCCGGCGCTCTCGCGCTGCGCGACCCGCAGATCGCCGCCGCGGTCGAGCTCATCCATCGCCAGCGCGAGCGCGCGTGGACCGTCGGCGACCTCGCGGCCGAGGTCACGCTCTCACGATCAGCGTTCTCCGCGCGTTTCCGCGAGCTCGTCGGCGAGTCACCCAGGCGCTACGTCACCCGCACACGCCTGGCGCACGCCGCCGCCCTACTGCACACGACCGACGCGCCGCTCGCCGCGATCGCGACGCGAGCCGGCTACGGGAGCGAATTCTCCTTCGGCAAGGCCTTCAAGCGCACGTTCGGAATCGCGCCGGGCACCTACCGCGGGCAGCCCAGCCGCGTCCCCGGGCTCAGTCCCGCCCCGGACCCGGCCGCGCCCTCGGCGAGCCGCTCGCGCCCCGACTGGGCCGCCTTGGCGCGATAGCCGCCTTGGCGCGATAGCCGCCTTGGCGCGATAGCCGTCTTGGCGCGATAGCCGTCTTGGCGCGATAGCCGTCTTGGCGCGATAGGAGTAAGCAGGAAGTGCGTGCGCCGCCCGTCGCCGTGATCGGCGCCGGCGGCGCTCACCCACTGCTACGGAGGTTCAGATGAGCCCGGATGACTTCCCCGACCCGGCGACCGGTTTCGTGGTCACCCACTTCCTTGTGGTCTCCGACCAGGACCGGTCCCGTGACTTCTATGAGTCGGTGTTCGGGGCGAAGGTCCTGGTGGAACGCGACCCGGTCATCATGAAGATGGCCAACAGCTGGCTCATCCTCAACGTGGGCGGCGGCCCGACAGATGACAAGCCGGGCGTGACGCTCACGCCACCGGCCGACCCGAGCCACACGAGCGCGTTTCTCAACATCAGGGTCGCGGACATCGGCCAGGTCTACGCGGAGTGGTCAGCGAAAGGCGCCGAGTTCCTGACCGAGCCCAAGGACCACGACCGCGAAATCCGCGCCTACATCCGCGACCCGGACGGCCACCTCATCGAGGTCGGCCAGACCACCGCACGGCCGGGCTCCGCATAGAACGGCAAGCCTCCCGCGACCGGGATCGGCCGCGACCCGGATCACCCGTCAGCCACCGGGGGCGCTCATGCTCCGCCTCCCGCTCGCCTGCGGGGCGCCTTTAGGTGTCGTCGCTCGTGCCTCGCTCCTCAGTCCAGGCAACGCCGCGCCTCTTCGGCTCGCTCACTGGCCTGGCGAGCCGCCTATGGGCGCAGCCCAGGCCGGCCGGGGTATGAGACAGAAAGGGTGTCCGGCCGGGTCCGCGTATACCCGTGATCCGCCGTCTTCGCCCGCAAGCCGCCGGGCACCCAGGGCCAGGACGCGTGGTTCGGCCGCTTCGACGTCATCGACCATGACGTCGAAGTGGATCTGCTGCGGCCGGCTGGGGTCGGGCCAGTCCGGTGCCTGGAGGCCGGGCGCGAGCTGGAATCCGATACCCGAGGACGTGTCGTCCCTCGAGACGACCGCGAAGTCGTCTTCTTGCCAGGTGACGGGGAGGCCGAGAAGCTCGGCGTAGAACGTCGCGAGCGCCGCTGGGTCGGGGCAGTCCACGATCACATGGTGCAGGCGTCCGATCACGGCTCCCATCCTTCCACTGGATGCAACCGGCGTGGCCAGACCGGGAACACGCGGAAGATCCCTGCATCTCCGGAACGGGGCGACACCGAACTTGCGACATAACTTGACATCTTTCAGACGCGACGTACCTTGACGTGAACCGGCACAGCACGGACGAGGCTGAGAAGGGCGGCAGTTGCTCGGCGAGAAAGCCTCTCGTCAGGAGAAGTGGGCCACCGCGCACCAGGACCTTCCATCCCTGGCCGAGGGGCTCCGCCGGCTGAACGACGAGGTGGAGCGTCTTCGTGGTCTTCTGGGCCAGCGGGGCACCGAACCACCCCAGGAAGGCACCGCGTAAATCGACCTCTCCGTGGCCCTCAGACCCGGCTGACTGATGGGTACATTTGGCAGGTGAGCGATCAGCCCTCGGACGGGCCGACAGTGGTGCTGGTGGCCATAGACGGCTCGGACACCTCGATGCGCGCTGGCGCCTACGCGGCGGGAATGGCGCGACGGCAGAACGCCCGGCTGGTCTGCCTGTATGTGCGCACTTTCAGCGCGGTGGCGGGAATTGGCGGCGGCGCGGTCACCTCCGTGCAGGAAGCACAAGATGAAATCGCACGGGAACTGCGGCAGGCCGTCGAGACCCAGGGCGCCGAGCGCGGGATCCGGGCCGAAGTCATCGAGCGTTACGGCAATCCCTTCACCGAAATCGTCCGGCTGGCCGACGAACTGCGGGCCGATGCGGTGATTGTCGGCGCCTCAACCTCGGCTGGTCACCGTTTCGTCGGCTCGCTCGCGGTCCATCTCGTGCGCGCCAGCCGCTGGCCCGTCACCGTTGTCCCCTAACCGACGGGTGACAGACGGATGACCGGCCCTAATCACCGGCACGCTGCTCAGCGCACTGCCCACCTCGTCCCCGACGCTGACCATTACGCGCAGGGCGGATTCGCGGGCAGCGTAGATGCTGGCGGTTCCGGGCATGAGTTCCTACCGTCGCCGCATGGACGTCGTCGAGGTGACCCCGCGCCTGCATTTCCTGCGCTTCCCCGTCGGGCACGCCTATCTCTGGCGGGACTCCGACGGGCTGACCCTGATTGACACCGGCGTCCCTGGCTCCGGCTCGGGCTGGCCAGCCAGCTAGCCAGGCAATGGACGGCTGCGCTGCCGGTGGCAGGATGGCAGGCGTGACGAGTCAGTGGTGGCTGCGTCAGTTCGAGCCGGCGACTGACCGGGAACAGGTTGAGGCACTCTGGCGAGCCGCCCTGCCGCCGGCCTGGCCGCTGCTGCCGGGTGGCGTCATGGCGCTGCGCGAAGGACTGGTGGCCGTGCAGGGCACGGGGCTGGCCGCCGTGCAGAGCATGGGGCTGGTCGGTTTTGCCGCCGTGGACATGGCGGGAAGCATCCCGCTCGTGCTGGTCGCTCCGGCGTGTCAGCGGCGCGGGATCGGCACCGCGCTGGTCACCGCCGCGGTGGGGCTGCTGAGTGCGGCCGGTACCGGTGAGGTGGCCGCCGGGAGCGGCGGCACCAGTTACATCTGGCCCGGTGTCCCGCTTGACTTGCCCGCGGCGGTCAGCTTCTTCGCTGCCCTCGGCTGGGATTCCCGCCATGACACCCTCGACCTGGTGGCGGACCTGGATGACTATCGTCCACCAGCCGGCGCATCCGAACGCGCCACTCAGGCGGGCGTGACCATCACCCAGGCAACCCGGTCGGAATCCGGCGCGGTCCTGGCCTTCGAGTCGTCCACCTTCCCCAGCTGGGCGCGCTGGTTCGAGCCCAGTGACCAGAACATCCTGGTCGCGCGGGATCGCGAGGGGGGGATCGCCGGAACCCTGCTGTTTGAAGGTCCCGGCGCGGATACCGTGTTCCTGCCCCTGCTCGGTCCGGCCGCCGGGACGATCGGGTGCGTGGGCGTGGCACCGCACCGGCAAGGCCAGGGAATCGGCACCGCCATGGTGGCACGCGCCTCGGAGATCTTGCGTGATGCTGGCACCCGCACCTGCCATATCGGCTGGACGGTCCGTGAATCCTTCTACGCCCGCGCCGGCTACCGGCCATGGCGGCGGTACCGCATGTTCCGCCGGACCACAGGCCATCCGGCCACAACGCCCTGACGCCGCCGGAACCGGTCCCCCACGAGCCGGGACCGGGTGGCCTTCGGCCGGGTGGCCTTCGGCCGGGTGGCCTTGGGCCCGGTGGCCTTGCTCACGGGCTGGTCCCGGGGCGCGTAGCGTTCGGGGAGGGCCCGCGCGCGGGCCGACCGCGAGCTCGTGGAGGGGCAGACATGGAACGGGTGGTCCGGACCGCGGATGGCAGAACGCTGGCGGTCGAGGAGGCCGGTGATCTTGATGGCCGCCCGGTGCTGGTTCACATGGGCACCCCGAACTCCCGGCGCCTGTATGGCCGCAACGTAGCCGATGCGGCCGATCGCGGCCTGCGGCTCATCAGCTATGACCGGCCCGGTTATGGCGGGTCAGCACCGCACCCGGGGCGCAGCGTCGCCGACTGCGCCGGCGATGTGCGGACCATTTGCTCAGCGCTCGGGATCGACAGGCTGGCGATGTGGGGCATCTCGGGCGGCGGCCCGCACGTGCTGGCGTGCGCGGCGCTGCTCCCTGACCTTGTCGTGGCGGCCGCGTCGCTGGCGTCATCGGCCCCCTACGGCGCGGAAGGGCTCGACTGGTTCGCCGGCATGGGCCAGGAGAACGCCGATGACTTCCGGCTGCTGCTCGCCGACGAGGACGCAGCCCGGGTCAAGCTGGAGAAGGACCGGGAGGAGTTCCTGGCCGCGTCGGCGGGTGACCTGGCCGAGGGACTGGAGTCGCTGCTTTCACCGGTCGATGCGGCGGTCCTGGCCGGCGAGTTGGCCGAGTACCTGGCGTACTCCATGCACGAGGGTCTCGCGCCCGGTGGCCAGGGATGGTGGGATGACGGCTGCGCGCAGGCCGGTCCGTGGGGGTTCGATCCGGCCCAGATAGCGGTTCCGGTGCTGCTGCTGCACGGCAGGCAGGACAAGTTCGTGCCGTTCGGCCATGGCCAGTGGCTCGCCGCGCACATCCCCGGCGTCGAGGCCAGGCTGACCGATGAAGACGGGCACCTGACCCTCCTGGAGCACCGCGTCGGGGAAGTACACGCCTGGCTAGCCGACCGCCTCTGAGTGTCCGGCACCGGCTACCAGGAAAGCGTTAAGGATCGTGTTCTTGGGTTGGCTTTGTAAGCGTGCTATCCCGCTAGATAGTGACAAGCTCCGCTATGTCCGCACTGCGGGGACGTCGCGCTGAACGAGCATGCCGATGACGATGGCCGGGGCTCAGACCGGCCTTCGACCGTGCCGCTTACACCACGGGAGGCGGGAGAGGGCCGGCGCCGAGGTATTCGTCGCTCGCCGTCCCGCCCATGCCGGCCACCAGGGGCGAGCGGATGAGCACCACGGCTCCGGCGCACAGGACCGCGATGGCCAGGACGCGAGGGTGACGAATCCCGCCCCCGCGCGCAGCCGCTCACTGAAGGCGGTGATTCCGATCACGATGCTGACCAGCGGGTTGATGATGACGTTGGCGGTGCGCGACGCGGTGATCGGCCCCGCGTGCAGCGCGCTCTGCAACAGGAACAACCCCGACGCGCCGCTGAGGGCGAGCAGGTACGGCTCCCAGCTCGCGAACACGTGGGCCCAGCCGCCGTCGCGCAGCAGCGTGGTCAGGGTCTTGGTCAGGGCGGCGTTGTAGGCGAACAGGACGGCGGAGGCGGCCCCCAGCGCGGAGGCCCGCCACCAGCGGGGACCGGCGCGGCCCGACGCCACCAGGCCCAGCGCGCACACCACGGTCACTACCGACACCACCACCCAGGCCCTGCGGTCTGGCTGTCCCGTGCCGATGGCGGGTGAGGCGGAGGCGAAGAAGCCGGCCAGCCCGACCACGATGGCCAGTATCCCCAGCGGCTCGCGCCAGCCGACCGTGCGGTGAAAGCCCGTCACCAGGATGGCCACCAGGAAGATCAGCTCCGTGGTGAGCACCGGCTGGACCACGCTGAGCTGGCCGGCGCGGAGCGCCGACGCCTGCAGGACGAACATGCCGAGCATGAGGCCGAAGCCGATCAGCCAGCCACGTTTCTTCAGCGCATGGGTCATCAGCCGGGGACTGAGGCTGGAGCCCGGGGCCGACTCGATGGCCACCCGCTGAAGCACCACCGCCAGGGCAGAAAGCAGCGCCGCGCCGGCCGCCAGGACGATGGCCACAGCCATTGTCTAGTCCTTTCGGTCCGAAGGGCGGTTTCATTTTCCAGCGTGTTGTGGTCGGGTACTTCTCGCCGCGGCGCGCGTGAATTGAATTGCCCGCGTGCTGGCGGCACTGCCATCCTGGTCGGCATGACTCCCGCAGACCATACCGCCGACCGTTCCGGTGACGCTGCTTCGGGCCAGGGCGGCGGAACAGCGCCATTCGACGTGTCTACCGCCACCGGCCTGGCGATGGCCTTGCGGGACCTGCTCGAAGCCAGCTATCACCTGGCCACGCAGGCCGGGCTGGACACCCCGGTGGCGGCGAAGATCGGCGCGCACCTCGGCTGTGAGCTGAAGGACATGGCGTTCGTCGAGGAGAGCTTCCCGTTGTGGGAACACGCCAACCTTCAGCGCGGCATCGACGCCTACCTGGCCGAGCACTCCCCCGCTGCCGAGTGGTTCGGCCTCAGCGGGATGAACAGGGACCACGAAGATCTGGCCACCATGATCACCAGGTCCGGCCCTGGATATGAGATCTCGGCCGTCACCCACGGCACGGCCGCGATCGGGCCGGACGAGGCGATGGAGGTGGTGCAGTTCGGCCTGGTGCTGTCGACCGCACCCGACGACAGCCCGGTTGTCATCGGGCTTCGGGCCACCGACCGTTTCGGCCCGTCCGAGTGCCGGATGGAAATCCTGGCCGCACAGCGGATCGCGGCGGTCGCGGTCCGTGGTGAGATCGAGCGGCTGATGCGCGTGCACGACGTGTTCCGCGGGAAGGTGCTTAGCTTCGGCGTGTCCGAGCACCGGGGCAACGAGCTGCTCAGCTTCCTGCCGCGCCCGGACCTCGGCGCCGAGCAGGTCGTCTTGCCGGCCGGGGTGCTCGATTCGATCGAGCGCCACGTCATCAGCATCACCAGCCACGCGGAGCGGCTGCGGGCAGTCGGGCAGCACCTGAAGCGCGGGCTGCTGCTGCACGGATTCCCCGGCACGGGCAAGACGCACACCGTCCGCTACCTGATGGGCCGGATGAGCGGTTGCACGGTCATCTTGATGACCGGGCAGGCGATGCGGTTCATCGAGCCAGCCGCCGCGCTGGCCCGCCGGCTACAGCCATCCATGCTGGTCCTGGAGGACGTCGACCTCGTCGCCCAGGACAGGAGCTTCGGCCCGGACAGTAGCCCGCTGCTGTTCTCGCTGCTGGAGGCGATGGACGGGATCGGCGCTGATGCCGATGTCACGTTCGTGCTGACCACCAACCGGGCCGGGATGCTGGAGCGGGCGCTGGTCGACCGGCCCGGCCGGGTGGATCTGGCCGTGGAGATCCCCAAGCCGGATGAGCAGGCGCGGGAACGCCTGCTGCGGCTGTATGCGGGCACGCTGGAACTGGAGGCGGACCTTGCGCCGGTGATCGCGGCCACCGAGGGCGTCACCGCGTCATTTATCAAGGAACTGCTGCGCCGGGCGGTGCTGGCCGCGTTCCGCGCCTCGGACGACGTGCGCTCCCTCACCGATGCCGACCTCGCCGCCGCGGCCGAGGAGCTTTCCGAGCAGCGGCAGGCGCTGACCCGCAGCTTGCTTGGCCACTCCCCGGCCGACGGCGAGGCCGGGGATGACACCGGCGGCGAGGTCTGGGATGACATCGGCGGCGAGCCGCAATTATTCCCCGCCCCACCTGGCGGCCGGATGGCGGTGTCGGGTCGCCGCGCGTGGCGCTCAGCGGCTGTTTATCTCCGTTCCCGGGGTGAATGACACTCCGCGCAAGACCTCGCCGAATCCGGCGGCGCGGACGGTGGTGAAGCTCTCAGCCGGAGGCGTGACGGTGGCCGGGTTGTCGGTCACCGCGACGAGCTTGTTGGGGTCGGCACCCTGGTCGCCGTTGCCGCTGACCGTGGAGGTGACGGCCCAGATCGTGACCGTGCCGTCCCGGTTGACCCGGCCGGTGATGTTGCGCAGGCCGTCGGTGGCAGGCGCCCAGGGCAGCCCGGTGGCGAGGTTGTTCCCGGTCACGTTGAAGCTGCCGACCGGCGTGGGGGTGCCGGGCTGCTGTGCGCGCTCGGGTTCATCCCGCGGGGTCATGATCTGCGCGCCGGTGCCGATGATGACGCCGGAGGGCTGGGGGTTGCCGCCATTGCCGGCGTTGCCGGCCGTGTAGAGCGCGTTCGCGCCGTCACTGTTGTTGAGGATCGCGGCCCGTCCGTTGTTGCCGCTGTAGGCGTTGGTCTCGGTGAACCGGAACCGGCCCTGCTGATCCACCTGCGCGGCCAGCCGGTAGTAGGCGCCGGTCACCGGGTTCGTCGGGTCGACAACACCTGGGGTGTTCGAGTTGGAGACATCGAGCGCGTCAGGCTGCGCGAGGTAACCCATGAAGGTCACGTCCCGGCCGTTGGCCGACAGGTTCAGGGCCAGTTCGGACTTCGAGGAGAAGCTCGTCACCAGATGGTCTCCGCCCGGCCGGGAACCGCGCCGCGATCCGTCGGGAATCTGCACCGTGCTCACCAAGCGCCCGGACGGGGTGATCTGGTCGAGGAAGGCCGGCGACGTTATGCCGAAACTGGCGTCGGCCAGGTCGTTGTTCCACACTTGCGGATACGCGCCGTCGCTGTTGGCCACGCCACAGCCGCTCACGCAGCCCGGCGGCAGGACCGTTACACCGGCCTTGATGTCGGCCGGCTCGTACACCGACCCGCTCACCAGCAGGTTCCCGGGCCGGAAGTACGCGCCGGGGGCGTGCTCCGATGCACTGCCGTTGGTCGCGGCGATCAGCGAGCCGCCGGTGACCACGGTCAGCGCCAGCAGCAGCGGGGCGCGCCAGCGCGAACGCCGGTGAATCGTAGGGTGCGAAGGCTGCGGCGTCATCGGTCGGGACCTCCTAGCGGGCCGGCCTCCATGCCGACCTGGCGAAGCCCACGTCCCCCACCCGCCAAGGCCATCCCACAACCAGGTAAACCCTCCATGAACATTCCCCGCCGGCCCACGAGGCGCGTTCCCGCTGCTTGGCGCGGCGGATGGGGTTAGCCGCTCGCCATTTCAGAACAGAGTTGCCTGCTCCTGCGCTGGCGCCCCGCTGTACACCGGCCCAGCAGGCAGCTTGTAGTTGATCCCCCATTTCGGGGGGAAGAACAACCGGATCGGCTCGGGGGTGGCTGTGAACCGGGCCTTGATCCGCTTGCGAGCGCTGGCCAGCTCGGGTGCGGCTTCGCGGCAGTATTTGTCGGTCTCGCAGAACAGCCCTTGGCAGTCGATGGCGTGCAGGGGCCGTCCCCACAAGCCGCCGAAGGGCAGGCCGAGCCGGATGAACTCCTGTTCCTGCCGCTCGGTCATCCACAGGGCGATCTCGGCAGGCGCATAGTCGCCGGGACTGTCGAACACCTTCTTGATACCGCGAAGCGCGCCCGGCCCGGCCTGGGTGAACTCGTTCTCGCTGAAGTCCATGAGCCCGGAGTAGTTCAGGTCGATCGTGGTCTGGTAGGACATGAAATCGCCCATCAGCGGGTAGCCGTGCAGCAGGTCGTACACCTCGCGCAGCGACCCGGCCTCCAGGAGTTTCCCGCCGAGACCGTCTTGCAGGAACATGTGCCGGAACAGCTCGACATGGTTGCGGTGCTTGGCTGACTGGCCGTAGGCGTCGGCGGCGCACAGGATGAACGCCCCGGTATACAGGCCGCCGTTGCGCGTCCGCGCGTCGTCAAGTGCATGGGTAAAGGAGCCGTCCGCCAGGTCGTCCAGGGCCGGGTAGCGGCCGAGGACGTCATGCACGGCCCGCCAGGTCCCGGTCTTGCTGAAGGTGCGGAAGGCGACGATCTGGAACAGCCGGTCCTCCGGGGAGCACGGCTCGTCGTGATAGCAGACATCACGGATCATGTACTGCGACACCCGGTCGGCGGCGCGGTAGACGTTGCAGAACTTGAACTCCCGCAAGATCGGGTCATCGGTCCACGGCCACGGCTCGCCCGCGACGCGGCGCTCGAACATCCGCTGGCGCTCGGCGGCGAAATACCAGTACAGGTCATAGATCCGCGGCCGGGGCACCGGCGGGCGTCTCATCCGCTAACTGCCCGGTCCGCATGTGCTGATGGCTGCCGGTAGA
>DASWFT010000130.1:0-14853 GCA_036394075.1 Streptosporangiaceae bacterium | reverse complement strand
CGGGTCCAGGTACACCGCGATGTCGAAGCAGGCCCGGGACAGCTTGGTGTGCAGCGGCAGCAGGCCCTCGACGATGACGAACTCGCGCGGCTCGACCAGGACCGGCCGGACGAGCTGCCCGGTCGCATGGTCGTAGACCGGCTTGAGGATGGGCCGCCCGAGAGCGAGCAGCTGGAGGTGCTGCTCCAGCACGTCCATGTAGTTGCACTCGGGGTTGAGCACGGTGAACGGGATGTTGCGGCGCTCGACACGGTCGTATCGGTGGTAGTCGTCCACGCACAGGGCGATGGCCCGGTCGGCGCCGAGCGCCTCGGCGATGCCCCGGGTCAGCGTGGTCTTCCCGGCGGCGCTGTCGCCCGCGATGGCGAGCATGACCGGGCGTGGCGGCTCGGGTGCGGCTTCGCTGCGGCGCAGGCGCATCAGCTTGTCGGGCACGCTCACCTCACCTCCGCGGCGCGGCCAAATGCCGGGATGACCTGCGGTCTATCGCTCGCTTCCCGGTACTGGATGAACTTCCACGATAGGAGGGCGGGAAACAGAGCGCCTCCCCCGGGCCGGGGAGCCCGAGGGGGAGAAACCCGGACCAGATGACCAGCAGCGGAGAAAACCGGCACGGAAAGCGCCCCTCTGCCGCCGACCCGGTGTGAGCGAGCCGGACGGGCGCGGTGCTGCCTGGACTGAGGAGCGAGGGACGAGCGACGAGGGAAGGCGGCGCAGTGAAGGGGGAACGGGGAGGCGGGCGGGGCCCCGGAGGCGAGCGGGAGACACAGCGTGAGCTTCCTCACCCGGCTAGTTCCACCGGGCGGGGGATGCCCTGGTGCGGCGCCGCGCCTACCGTCGGCAGATGGAACCTCTGGAGTCGGTCGCATCAGCCCTGGTATGGCACCCGCGGGGGATCCTCGCGGCGGACGAGAGCATGGCCACCATGTCGACGCGGCTGGCGGCCGCGGGGGCCGCGCCCACCGAGGAGAACAGGCGGGCATACCGCGAGATGCTGGTGACGACCCCCGGGCTCAGCGATGGAATCAGCGGCGTCATCCTGTGCGAGGAGACGTTGCGGCAGCGGCTGGGCGACGGCAGGCCGTTCCCGGCGGCGCTCGGCGATCTGGGCCTGCTGCCGGGCGTCAAAGTCGATAAGGGCGCGTACCCGCTGGCCGGTGCGCCGGGCGAGATGGTGACCGAGGGCCTGGACGGGCTGCTCCCCCGGCTCCATGAGTATCACGAGCTTGGCGCCGTGTTCGCCAAGTGGCGTGCCGTCCTGCGGATCGGCGCTGGCCAGCCGTCGCTGCTTGCCGTCCGGGCCAATGCGCAGTCTCTTGGCCGTTACGCGGCAGCGTGCCAGGAAGCCGGCCTGGTCCCCATCGTGGAACCCGAGATCCTGATGGACGGCCCGCATTCGCTGGCCCAGTGCGCGACGGTGATGTCGCTGGTGCTGCTCGAGGTGTTCAGTGAACTGCGCGAATACGGCGCCCGGCCGGCCGCGGTCGTGCTCAAGCCGAACATGGCGGTGCCAGGCAGCGACGCGGGAGCACCGGCCTCCGCGGACGAGGTCGCTGAGGCCACCGTCAGTGCCCTGGCCGGGGTGCCGTTCACCACGGCAGGTGTCGCGTTCCTCTCCGGCGGGCAGCGGCCGGAGCGCGCCACCGAGAACCTCGCCGCCATGCAACGGCTGCCGCACATCTGGCCGCTAACGTTTTCCTTCGGCCGCGCGCTGGTGGATCCGGCGCTGGCCGCGTGGCGCGGCGAGCCCGAGGGGTGGGCGGCGGGCCAGCGGGCCCTCGCCCGGCGGGTCTCGATGAACGTGGCCGCCCTCGACGGCCGGTACACCCCGGAACTGGAACTAGACCCGGCCTAGCGAGCCTGCTGAAAAAGCCCGCGGGGTCTCGGGGTGTTTGCCGACTTGGTGTTCGATGACCTGGGATGATGTTCTCATGCAGGGCTTCGAACGGGCGGATCGGCAGTTACTGGACGCCGCGGCGCTGGCGCCATAATCGCCTGGTCAACTTGTCGCGCACGCCCAGCCGGAAGGCGGCTTCGGCTGCCGGGTGGTCTTCGATGCGCCAGTCCTGATGGTAGATGCCGTTGTTCTGGGCAATGTCGAACCACACCAGCCCTAGGGTCCCGTACTGGCGCATTCCGGCAAACAGGTTGCCGATCTTGGCGGACTGGCCGGTATCGGGCCCGACCGCGGTCTCGGACAGCAGCACCGGCTTGTCGGCGAACGCCCGCACCTCAGCAATGGTGTGGCCGAAGACACTGGCGAAGGAGTCGGACGGACGGAATTAGTAGCCGTCAATGCCGACCCAGGTGACATAGGCCGGGCCGGGCCACCAGTCTTGGACCGGTCCGGTGCCTGGGCTGTCCTGGTTGACAGTCCATAGCCAGGTGACGTTGTCGGCGCCCTGCCCACGGAACAGCGTCACGATGTGCCGCCATGCCCGGACGAAGGTGGCCGGCGGGATGTGCCCGTAGCCCCACGAGTACCAGGCGGCGTTCATCTCGTGGCCGAAGCCGATGATGACGGCGTGGCCGAAGTCCCGGACGCTGTCGGCGTACGAGCGCAGATAGCCGTCGTAGGCACCGGTGGCGATTGCCGGGACGGCGGCATAGGTGGGATCGATCTGCACGATCGTGACAGCGCCGTGACCGTGGACCTTCTGCGCGAACGAGGCTGCGAACGGCTCCGTCCAGCCGCTGAAGTATCCGACGAGGTTCGGATGGCTGCCTGCTGCCTTCGCGAAACCCGCGATCGTCTCGTAGGCAGGCGGCGACCCGGGCTCGTAGACACCCAGGTAAGAGGCCGGGCTGGGCGGGAGGGATGCGCGTGCCACCCGGGGGCGGGAAGGGGAAGACGACGCGACGCGAATGACCACCGAGGTGACGGCGGCAGCGGCGATTACGGCGGTCAAAAGTATCGCCAGGCGGGGTTTCATGCTGCCCTTCTGGCGGCCTTGGTAGTGCCGAGTTGCCCGGCGCCGAGTACGGAGAGGCGCGGCAGATAGTTCATGACGCAGGTTTCCTGAACGTCTTGGCACCTTCGGCGAACGCGGCGACAGCCGCCGGGCTGTTGAGGCGCCAGTCTCCCCTCCGGTCGGCATTGAACCATACAAGCCCCAGCAGGCCGTAAGCGCGAACACCAGCGAACAGGTCGGCGATTTTCGCTGGCTTGCCTTCGGCAGGCGCCACGCCTGTTTCAGAGATCGTATCGGGACCGGAGTGCGGCTCAGCGTGCGCACGGCTTTGATGGTCGGCCCGAACAAGGAAGCGAACGTCCATGACGGCTTGAAGTAGTAACCGTCAAGTCCTACCCAGGTCACATACGAACTGCCGGGCCACCAGGGGCCGGCGAGGGAATGCCGGCCTGCGTATCGATGACGTTGACCGTCCACAGCCACGTCACCTTGTCGGCGGCCTGCTGCCGGACACGGTGACGATGTGCGGCCAGGCCTGGAGCTTGCGCGCAGTTAAAACCGGTCATTCTGGTTGATTAGCAACGCATCGTGTGCTGCGCTGTGCTGTGGGGATCGCGTCTTGCTGTACGCGCGCCTTAGGGGGTTTGCCGCATGGGAGACGAAGACAGCGTCCCGCCGCTGCCCCGGCGCGTACCGGGTGCGACAAAAGGGTCGTGGCCTGCAACACGGCCAGCGCGACCTGTGCTGTCAGAGTCTGTGCTGCGGCGCGTGCGTGCCGCGATGGACGCCCAGACGGAGCAGCCCGCAAACCAGAAGCAGGCCGCCAGCCAGAAGCAGGCCGCAAGTTCCGAACGCCCAGCTTCCTTGCCTCGGGCGGCGACAGGTGCGAATAACGGGACGAGGCCGCCGGCGGAGGTCGCACGGGCGCCCCTATCGGCCTTTTTGCTCGGGCGCGTGCGAGATGCGGATGACGATACGTCGCCAATCCCGGTCATCTCAGCGTCTGCGGGCAGCGAGATCGAGAGTCTGCCTGACGACGAGACCAGCGCGGAGCTGGATCGCGCCGCCAGGGCACAACGCGCCAAGGCACTGCGCGCCGCCAAGGCATTCCGCGCCGCCAAGGCAGAGCGCGCCGCCCAAGCACAACGCGCCAAGGCAAATCTCTAGGATTGAGGCGGCGACTCGCAACCTCACGGCGGCCTGGGTTTTCGATCAGGTCAGCCCGGCCGCCAGGGTGTCTTGTGATCCTGCCATGTGCCTGGCGCTCAAGGCGCACAAGATCCCCCAAGGCCGCCTGCTTGAGCTGGGGACGCGGGCAGCCGATCCGCTCGGCTCAGATGTCATCGTCGCGACGGCAGCCGTCCGCAACGAGTTCGGCCGCCGCCTCAGTTCCGTGTATGCGCCGACAGTTATTGCGACCTTCGGCTCTGGAAGCCTGCGGATCAGCGTCCGGGCGATCGCTCCGGACGGAGCGGCTGCATACCGGGCCGCGCTGGCCAAGGACCTGCTGGACCGGAAGGCGTCCGGAGCCCAGCTGCTGCAAAGCCCGCTAATCCTGGCCTCGGCCGAGGCCAGGAAGCAACTCGCCGCTGGCCAGGTCGACTTGCGGCTGCTGTACACGATCGCGGACATGGCCGCTCAGCCTCCAGTAGACGCTCAGCACCCGGTAGACATTGTGGCCTTCGGCGACTCCGCTCCGGGCGCCAGCGCAGGCATCCCACTCCGCTCCGCCGACCTGACCGAGAGGAACGGCGCGGCCCGTTCCTCTCGCGTGCGGTCAATGCTTGCTCACCTGCGGGCGCTGGGTGGTCCCCCCTATCCCTACGGGCGCGCCACGATCGTGCGGCTCGCCGGAGGCCGGACCGTCCTGCGTATCGAATTCGCCGCGCCGAGCCCGCTCGGCCTGGGCACTGCCAAGATCCCGTGATCAATCGGAACGAGCCACTGCACTGGTGTCGTTCGGAAAATTCGGCAAACGCACATCTTTTAGGGGAACGGGACAGTAGCTTCTCATATGCGGTGGTCCGGCCAGGGGGCATCGCATGCGGATGTGATGACGCCGGCACAGTCCGCAGGTTGCTGGGGGGCAGCCGAGGCACCCCTGATACGCCCTGCGTTCGCACGCAGAGTAGCTTGCGGGCGCCGCGGCGCGGTCGGGCCCGCTATCGCAGCCGGACTTGGATGAGACCGTGACTGCCGTCGGTTCGCCAGGGCCGCCCGGTAGCGTCGAGGCTGGCGCGGACGGCCGGGTCGATGCCGGTGATGACGTCGGACTTGAGTGTCCGCAGTGCGGCGACTGGTCCGGGGAAATACGACACCACGTCGGTGAACGGGGTCGCAGGCGGCCAGTCCCGGTCACCAACGAGCCGCCGGTAGTTCAGATCGCCCTTAAAGATGGTCAGCGTTGCTTGCTCGAACTGGGCCGCGAGGTCGGCGGGCATGCGGTGGTAGGACCAGGGCGCACAGTAGAAGTCGTGCGTGTACAGGACGAGATTGCCCTCAGCCGCGGCGCCGAGAAGCCTGTGAGCGATCTCTGATGAACTGCCGGGGGTGCCGGCCAGCCGGCGGAGGCAGGCGACGACGTCGGCGGTGGTCGCATCAGACACGTAGTACGGGCGGGGCTTCACGTGCAGCGTGACCGAGATGGCATGGCCGTGCTGGAGAAGATGGTCGATGAGGACAAGGTCGGCCAGCAGTTCCCGGCCAGCGTTGTCCGCGACCAGGACGGCATCCGCGCTGGCGCCGAGTGCGAGCCACAGTTCACGGCTGTGATCATCGACCAGCCTGGTCTGTACGGGATGATCCGGTCCGGCCGCCCTGCCGATCCGGAAGCCCAGGTCGGCGCGATTGCCCCACAACGACGCCAGGAGTTTAGCCCGTCCCTGCTCCTCGGCCGAGCGCCGCTGCAGGTCATCAAGCGCCGCCAAATCTGGCTCCAATGCCGGGTCACGGAGCTCGGCGTTCTTCAGGTAGTCGAACGGGTCGACCCAATGCCAGGGTCCATGTTCGAAGAAACCGACGGCGCCGAGGAGCCGCCGGTAAAAGTACGACTCCGACCACAGGAACGGCGCCTCCATCCACGGCTTACCGAAATAGTCCTGGCCCCACGAATTCCACATCTCCTGGTCGTGCGCATCCGGGCCGGGTGGCTCCATTACCCCGGAGGAGATCTCCTCCATCAGCGCTTCCAGCCCGCGGTGCTGCACCGGGCCATACGGGTGGGCGTCCCGGATCTGGCTGACCAGCTTGGGTGTGCGTTCGTGCCAGACCCCCCAGGCGAATCCATCCGGGTCGTTGTTGAGCAGCTCAGGCGGCAGCGCGGGCAGGGCCGGTTCTAGTGACGCGGGCACCTCGGTCTACTCCTCGTCGGTCGCTGCGGGGATCCCGATCGCCACGCTACCGGCAGCGCCTCCGGCGATTGGCCCAGGCGGGCGGAGTCAGCCGGCGAGCACTCGCTCAGGAAGCGGTCAGGCGGCAGAGGTGCGGAAGACCGGCCAGCCGATGCCTTCGTCACCTAGACCCCGAGAGACGGCGACTCGTCGGGTGCCGCAAAGGTGATCGCGCGGAGCATTTCTTTGAACTTCGCGGTCTCGTCGTCGGACAAGGGGCCGAGGAAGCGTCGCTCTGCCTCATCACTTGCGCTCGTGGCCCCCCGAAGGGTCGTGCGGCCGACATCAGTCAGGGCCACGACGTTCCTGCGCCTGTCGTCCGGGTCCTGCCGGCGTTGCACAAGCCCCTTGTTCTCCAGCTCGTCGATCAGGACAACCATCGTGGTCCGGTCGACCCCCAGCCGGCGTGCGACTTCCTGCTGCGACAGGGGGACTCGGTCGTCAATAGCGATGAGCACAGCGCACTCCCGCCCGTTGACCCCGAAGGGCGCAAGGGCTGAAACCGAGAATTCGGTCAGCCGCAGTTGCGCGTGCTTCAGAAGGTAACCGAGACGGCTGGCCAGCGCGGGTAGCGGGCCACCCTCGGGCGAATGGTCATCGGGAGCTTGGGTGGACACATCAGGATTCTATGGTTAAGCTGATCATCAGTTCAAATGACGATCAGTCTCACTGATGATCAGCAGTGCATGACAGCGAAACAGGGAGGTATCCCGAGGATGACCGCGCTCGACCGACGACTGAGCTTTGGCATCAAAACCAGCCAGATGGGTGCCACTTACGAGGGGATCCTCAAGGTCTGGCGTGAGGCGGACAATATTCCGGTCCTCGAGCACGCCTGGCTCTGGGATCACATGGTGCCGTTGCGGGGAGACATCACAGGAGCGGCCCTGGAGGCCTGGACGCTTCTCGCGGCCTTGGCCGCCCAAACGAACCGGTTGCGACTCGGTGTCATCGTGACCAGCAACCGCCTCCGTTCCCCGACCCTGTTGGCCAAGATGGCGGCGACGGTCGACATCATCGCCGAAGGTCGGCTCGATTTCGGCATCGGTGTGGGGGGCAGCCGGGTGGCCGTCGAGAATCCCGCGGTACGAGAGTTCGAGGCCTACGGCGTGCCCCTGGTCTCGCCGGGTGAGGCCGTTCGGGACCTCGCGGAATCCTGCGACATCATCCGCCGGATGTGGACCAAGGACGAGCCGTTCGATTTCGATGGACACTCCATCCAGCTCAAGGGGGCCGTGTGCGAGCCGAAGCCCCTGCAGAAGCCCCATCCACCGATCTTGATCGGCGGTGCGGGCGACCGCGTCCTGCGCATCGTCGCCGAACACGCCGATATCTGGAACTACCCGGGGACGCCCCAGGAATTCCGGAAGAGGGACCAGGTCCTCAAGGAGCACTGCGCCGCCATCGGACGCGATCCAAACGAGATCGTCCGCTCCATGCAGACGATTGTCCGGTGCGATGATCCTGAGGCGCCGGCCGCTACGCGCGCCCTGCTCCTGGAAATGATCGACGCCGGCGTCACTCACATCGTGCTCGCCGCAGTCCTCTCGGGCCGCCCGGTGCAGTGGCTCGCTGACGAGATCATTGAGCCGGTCATGGCCGAGGTACAGCGTCGCTGACGACCCGGGCAGTTCATCCATGCCGCCAGGTGACATCGAAGTTCGCGTCGGCGCGCAACCAGCCCGTGCCAGCCAGTTGGCGGCCGGACGCGACCATGTCGATGCGCTGCGGGTTGTCACGGCCCACGGGGCGCCTTGGCGGCATACAGGCGCGGGGCTTCCTGGGCGCTCACGCCGTGACTCCGATAATTCGCGGCCCGGATGGGCTGAGCGCCAACCTGCGCCATGACCGCGCGGCTCACTGTCGGCTGGGCCTCCGCCGCCGCATGACGTGCGGAACCGTAGCCAGCTATACAGACCAAAGCCGCCACAGTCACTATTGCCCCGGATGCCCGCTTTCTCATATATGCACTGCACCAGAGTGCAGGTACGTCTAGATCGGCCAGATGGAGCAGCCGGGGTAAGCCATCTGCACTACCAGTGATGCAGAACAACATGCTGATTGCCTTTTATCCTGGCCGCGGCCGGATCCGGGCAGCGCCTAGCGGAAGGCTGCGGTGATCTGCTCGCGGCTGGCTTCGCGGGCCAGCAGGACGTGCAGCAGAAGGCGGGCCTTGAAGGCATCGAGGAAGCCCGCGCCGATGAGGCCGCGGCTGAGCAGGTCCTGTTCGGACCCCGGGAAACCGTAGGTACTGGCCAGCGTGGTTCCACTGCCTGTGCGCGACGAGAACACGACCGGAATCTGCCCGGCGAGCGAGGCCAGGACCGGCACCGTGTCAGCGGGGACGTGCCCGGCGCCGAATGCGCCGACGACCAGGCCGTCGAAACGGCCTTCGGCCGCGCGCAGCAGTTCGCCATCGTCGCCGAGACTGACAACGACCAGGCCGACGCGCACCGGCCGGGCCAGGCCCGTGAGGGGCACGGTGAACCGGCGGGCCGGGCGGGTCAGCAGGCGCACTTGCCCTTCGACGACCTGGCCGATCGGTCCCGTGGACGGTGAGGCGAAGGCCGTGATCCTGGTGGCGTGGGTCTTGCGGACGTAGCACGCGGCGTGGATCTCGTCAGCGAACACGACCGTGCAGCCAAGCCCGCGCATCAGCGGGCTGCTCACCGTCCGCAGGGCGGCGAGGATGTTGGCCGGCCCGTCAGCACCAGCCAGCGTCGGGTTGCGCATGGCCCCCGTGACGGCGACAGGCGCGTCGCCGTCGTAGAGCAAGTCCAGCAGGAACGCGGTTTCCTCGATGGTGTCCGTGCCCTGCGTGATCACGGCCCCCACGGCACCGGCCGCTATCCGTTCGCGGATCGCCGCGGCCAGGTCGATGACGTCCCCGATGGTCAGCGACGCGCCGGGCGCGTGGCGGAAGTCATGCACCTCGATGTCGAAGCCTGCGCCGGCCAGTCCGGGTACCGCGGCCAGGAGCTGCTTCCCGGTCAGCGCCGGGACCACCCCGGTGGCCAGGCCACCGGGGTCGCTGGTCATCGCGATGGTGCCGCCGAGGGAAAACACCGCCACGGGGACGTCGGCTGGACGCGAGCTGGCCATGGCTGGTCACCCTAGCTGCTCAGCGTCGCCGAGGCGGCCCACCGGCGGCTGAATCGGCTTCTCCTCTGGGACGCACGGGCCAGACGCGACCTCTCGGGACCTTCTGTTTCAGGATCGCGGTTGATCGGTGGTCGCGCGCGACCACCGATCCACCGCAATCATGAAGGTGTGCCAGTCAACACGCCCGTGGGTGCATATTGACAATGCCGCGACGGGGCACACGCAGGCTCAGACGTTGAAGCCGAGGGCCCGCAGTTGCTCCCGGCCGTCGTCGGTGATCTTGTCAGGACCCCACGGCGGAAGCCACACCCAGTTGATCCGGAAGTCCGCGACCAGGCCGTCCAGGGCGGCGCGGGCCTGGTCCTCGATCACGTCGGTGAGCGGGCACGCCGCGCTGGTGAGGGTCATGTCGATCGTCGCCACGTTGTCCTCCCCCAGGGCCACCCCGTAGATCAGCCCGAGGTCGACCACGTTCACGCCCAGCTCGGGGTCGACAACGTCCCGGAGCGCCTCAAGGACGTCCTCGGTGTCGCGGCCCGGCGGCTGATCGGTGACGTCGGGAGCACCCGGCTCGGTAGCAATGCCCTGCGCGGTCACAGCGTTCTCGGTCATGCCCTCTCCCTTGCCCCGGTCTCGGATGCCCCGGTCTCGGATGCCCCAGTCTCGGATGCGCCGGTCCCGGATGCCCCATTCCCGGCGCGCCCGGCCGCATCCAGCGCCTGCGCGGTCGCGTCCTTCCAGGCCATCCAGCCCAGCAGGGCGCACTTGATCCTGGCCGGATACTTCGCCACCCCTTCGAACGCCACCGCGTCGCCGAGCACGTCCTCGTCGGGAACGCCCTCGCCCTTCGACTGCATCAGCCTGAGGAACTCGCCGCTGACCGCCATGGCCTCGTCGACGGTCTTGCCGACGACCAGGTCGGTCATGACCGAGGCGCTCGCCTGGCTGATGGAGCAGCCAAGCGCGTCGTAAGAGATGTCCGCCACGGTCGGCTCGCCACCCGCGTCCTTGAGCACGACCCGCAGTGTCACCTCATCGCCGCAGAGCGGGTTCACGTGGTGCACCTGGGCGTCATAAGGCTCCCGCAGGCCCTTGCCGTGCGGGTGCCGGTAATGGTCCAGGATGATCTCCTGGTACAACGACTCGAGTTGCATCACATTTCCTTGAACAAGCGGGCCGGCCCCGTGTGTTCCGTCGCCAGCCGTCGCCTGCTGGCCTGGCCGGACAGCACCGCCGGCCCCTGGCAGGCCATCATGCCCGGCCGAAGAACCGCTGGGCGTAGCGGACGCCCTCAGCCAGGGCATCAACTTCCTCGTGCGTGTTGTACAGGTAGAACGACGCCCTGGTGCTCGACGGCACGCCGAGCGCCCGGTGCAGCGGCCAGGCGCAGTGGTGGTCCGTCCGCGTCGCGATGCCAAGATCGTCGAGGACCTGGCCCACATCGTGCGGGTGCACGTCCGCCACGCCGAAGGACACAGCGCCGCCCCGGTCCTTCGTGCTGAGCGGGCCGAGGATGCGCAGGCCGTCGATCTCGCCGAGGACCTTGAGCGCGTGCGCGGTCAGCGACTCCTCATGCGCGGCCACGTTGGCCATGCCCAGCCCAGTCAGGTAGTCGATGGCCGCGGACAGGCCCGCGGCCTGCGCGGCAGCGGGCACACCTGGCTCGAACCGCTGCGGCGGCGGCAGGAAGGTGCTCCCCTCCATCCGGACCACCTCGATCATCGACCCGCCGGTCATGAACGGCGGCATCGCCTCAAGCAACTCGCGCCGCCCGTACAGCACGCCGATCCCGTACGGGGCCAGCATCTTGTGCCCGGAGAAGACCAGGAAGTCCAGGCCGAGCGCGGCCACATCGGTGACCTGGTGCGGCACCGACTGCGCGCCGTCACCGAGCACCAGCGCGCCGACCGCGTGCGCCCGCGCGGCGATCTCGGCGACCGGCGGCAGAGTGCCGGTCACGTTAGACTGGCAGGTCAGTGCCACGACCTTGGTGTGCGGGTTGATCAGCTCGTCGAGGGTGCTGAGGTCCAGCCGCCCCTCCGGGGTCACCGGGATCCAGCGCAGCGTGGCCCCCGTGCGCAGGCACAGTTGCTGCCACGGCACCAGGTTGGCGTGGTGCTCCATCTCGGTGACCAGCACCTCGTCGCCCGGGCCGACCCGGAACCGCGCTGCCTCCGGGCCTGCGGTGGCCGCGTTGCTTATCGCGTAGGCGACCAGGTTCACCGCCTCGGTGGCGTTCTTGGTGAACACGATCTCGCCCGGGTCCGCGCCGATGAACGCGGCCACCTTGAGCCGTGCGCCCTCGTAGGCGTCGGTGGCTTCCTCACCCAGCAGGTGAGCGCCCCGGTGCGCGGCCGAGTTGTGCCGGGCATAGAAGTCATGCTCGGCGTCGAGCACCTGCCGCGGCTTCTGCGAGGTGGCGCCCGAGTCGAGGTACACCAGGGGGTGGCCGTGCCGCACGGTCCGGGCCAGGATCGGGAAGTCGGCGCGCACCGCGGCCACGTCGAGTGGCCGGGTGGCCGCCTGGGTCACTGTCATGTCGCCGCCCCTGCCTTCAGGAACCGCTCGTACCCGCCGGCTTCCAGTGCCTCGGCGAGTTCCGGGCCGCCCTCCTCGACGATCCGGCCGCCGACGAACACATGCACGAAGTCGGGGGTCACGTAGCGCAGGATCCGGGTGTAGTGGGTGATCAGCAGCACGCCATGCCCCGGCTCCTGAGCGAACCGGTTGACCCCCTCGGACACCACCCTGAGCGCGTCGATGTCCAGCCCGGAGTCGGTCTCGTCGAGGATCGCGATCTTCGGCTGGAGCAGTTCAAGCTGGAGGATCTCGTGCCGCTTCTTCTCCCCGCCGGAGAAGCCCTCGTTGAGGTTGCGCTCGGCGAACACCGGGTCGATGGACAGGGCCGCCATGGCCTCGCGCATCTCCTTGAGGAACAGCCGGAGCTTGGGTGCCTCACCGCGGACCGCGGTCACCGCCGTGCGCAGGAAGTTGGACACCGACACCCCCGGAACCTCCACCGGGTACTGCATGGCGAGGAACAGACCCGCCCGGGCCCGCGCGTCCACGCTCATGGCCAGCACGTCCTCGCCGTCGAGGGTGACCGAGCCCTGGGTGACCTTGTATTTCGGGTGCCCGGCGATCGCGTAGGCGAGGGTGGACTTGCCGGACCCGTTCGGTCCCATGATCGCGTGCGTCTCCCCGGCGGCCACGGTCAGGTCGACGCCGCGCAGGATCTCGCGGCTGCCGTCGCCGCTATGGTCGCCAGACGCCGCAGCCGGATCCACCACGCTGACGTGCAGGTCGCGGATCTCTAGAGTGGCCATCACATGTCTCCTGGTCGCAAATGGCCCAGCTGGCTCGGAAGAGATCAGCTGGCCTGGTCGGTGGCGGGGACGGCGACATAGACGTCGTCCCCGTCGATCTTTACTGGGTAGGTGGCCACCGGCTTGGTCGCCGGCGGGCCCGTCGGGGCGCCGGTGCGCAGGTCAAAGCAGGACCCGTGCAGCCAGCACTCCACGGTGTGGTCATAGATCTCGCCCTCGGAGAGCGGGACTTCCTCGTGCGTGCAGACGTCGTGCAGCGCGTAGACATCGCCACTGACCCGCACCACGGCGACCGGCAGGTCGCCGATCTCGACCCCGATAGCGCCTTCGTTGGGCAGATCGGCCAGGCTGCACACCCGGACGAACGTGCTCGTCTCGCTCATGCGGGCTCCCCCGGGCGGACACGGGTCAACTCGGCCTCGATGGACGCGGTGATCCGCTCGCGCAGTTCGGGCACCTCGATCTTGTTGATCAGCTCACCGAAGAAGCCGCGGATCACCAGCCGCCGCGCCTCCTCCATCGGGATGCCGCGGGACATCAGGTAGAACAGGTGATGATCCTCCAGCCGGCCGGTGGCGCTGGCGTGACCCGCGCCCACGACCTCGCCGGTGAGGATCTCCAGGTTCGGCACCGAGTCGGCGCGGGCGCCGTCGGTGAGCAGCAGGTTGCGGTTCAGCTCATAGGTGTCGGTCCCCGTCGCCTCCGCCCGGATCAGCACGTCACCGATCCAGACCGAGTGCGCCTCATCGCCCTGAAGCGCGCCCTTGTACGCCACCCGGCTGCGGCAGCGCGGCTGCGCGTGGTCAACGAACAACCGGTGCTCCAGGTGCTGCCCGGCGTCTGCGAAATACAGCCCGAGCAGCTCCGCGTCACCCCCAGGACCGGCATAACGAACAGACGGCGCCAGTCTCACGACGCCACCGCCGATCGTGACGGCAGTGTGCCGCAGCCGCGCATCCCGGCCGATCGTGGCGTGATGGTGCGAGGCGTGCACCGCGTCAGGCGCCCAGTCCTGGACGCTGACCAGCGACAGTGACGCGCCGTCCCCGACGATGATCTCCACGTTGTCCGCGTAGGTGGCGCTGCCCTGGTGGTCAAGCACGAGGACTGCCTCGGCGAGCGGGGCGACGTCCACCACGAGATGGCCGAACGCGGCCCCGGCTGCTTCCTCACCACGGACCGAGATGATCGTGGGCCGGGAGGCGACCGCCTCGGCCGGGACAGTGACGACCGTCGCCTCACGCACTGAGGCGAGCGCCCGGGCACTCACCCGGTCGGCCGGGATGAAACTACGGCCGATCCGGGGGTCGGTTCGTTCGGTAATCTCGACGTTCACCTCGGGCGCCGGGTCCGTGTCCACGGTGACCTTGCCCTCGGCCAGGGTCTGGTCGGTGTGGAGCCCGCGGAGGCGGCGTAGCGGGGTGAACCGCCACTCCTCCTCGCGGCCCGTGGGCACCGGGAAGTCAGCTGGGTCGTAGGACCGCTGTTCGTGCAGCCTGGAGACCGGGGCCGCTGACTCCACAGCCCCTTGAAGCCCCGCCATCAGCCGACCGCCCCCTCCATCTGCAGCTCGATCAGCCGGTTGAGCTCGAGGGCGTATTCCATCGGCAGCTCACGCGCGATCGGCTCGACGAACCCGCGGACGATCGTCGCCATGGCCTCGTCCTCGGTCATGCCGCGGCTCATCAGGTAGAAGAGCTGGTCCTCGGAGATCTTGGAGACGCTGGCCTCGTGGCCCATCTCCACGTCGTCCTCACGCACGTCCACGTACGGGTAGGTGTCCGACCGGCTGATCGTGTCCACCAGCAGCGCGTCGCACTTGACGGTGGACTTGGAGTGCGCGGCGCCCTCCTGCACCTTGACCAGGCCCCGGTAGGAGGTCCGGCCGCCGGCCCGGGCCACGGACTTGGACACGATCGTGGACGAGGTGTTCGGGGCGCAGTGCACCATCTTCGCGCCGGCGTCCTGGTGCTGGCCGGTGCCGGCGAACGCCACCGACAGCGTCTCGCCCCTGGCGTGCTCACCCATCAGGTAGACCGCCGGGTACTTCATCGTCACCTTCGAGCCGATGTTCCCGTCGATCCACTCCATGCTCGCGCCCGCCTGCGCCACCGCCCGCTTGGT
>DASWFT010000129.1:0-17372 GCA_036394075.1 Streptosporangiaceae bacterium | reverse complement strand
CCGCCTACCTGACGGCCCGGGCCGCCCTGCAGGTGCACGGCGCGATCGGCTACACCCAGGAACACGACCTCGGCCTGTGGCTGACCAAGGTCCGCGCGCTGGTCCCGGCGTGGGGCACTCAGGCCGAGCACCGCGCCCTGGTCATGGCCGCCCTCACCGGGGAGGGAGGAACGCCGTGGAGTTGACCGAGGAGCAGCGGGCCCTGCGCGATGCCGTCCGCGCCCTCCTGGCCCGCCATCTCGCGGGCGCCGGCCCCGCGTCAGGCCCCGAGCCGGAGTCGCCCCCGGGCTACGACCGGACGCTGTGGAAACGGCTGTGCGGCGAGATCGGCGTCGCGGGACTCGCAGTGCCCGAGCGTTACGGCGGCGCTGGGGCCGGCCCGTTCGAGACCCACATCGTGCTCGAACAACTCGGACGTACACTCACCCCGTCGCCCATGCTCGGCTCCGTCCTGGCCACCCAGGCCCTGCTGGCCTCCGGTGATACCGCCGCCTGCCAGCGCCTGCTGCCAGCTATCGCCGATGGCACCGCGATCGCCGCCCTGGCCTGGACCGGCCCGGCCGGGCACTGGGATCCCGGCGAGGTCGCGTGCCACGCGACAGCGATCGCAGACCCCCCGTCGGGCGCCGGGGCGGGCACAGAGGCGGGCGGCTGGGTGCTCAACGGCGAGGCGCACTACGTGCTCGACGGCGACGTCGCCGACGTGCTGCTTGTCGCCGCCCGGACACGAGACGGGATGGGGCTCTTCGACGTGGACCCGCGGCATAACGGCGTCACCCGCGAAGCCGTCACCACGATGGACTCGACCCGCCGGCTGGCCGTCGTGCGCCTGGCCGACGCGGCCGGCCAGCGCACCGGCGACTGCGCGGCCCTGGCGCAAGCGCGGGACATCGCGTGCATCGCGCTGAGTGCCGAGCAGGTGGGCGCGGCGCAGCACGCTCTTCAGCTGACCGTCGCCTACACCAAGGTCCGAGTCCAGTTCGGCCGGATCATCGGCAGCTTCCAGGCGCTCCAGCACCGGATGGCCGACCTGCATGTCCTGGTCGAGTCGGCACGTTCGCTCTCCTACGCCGCGGCCTCGGCGGCCGCCGACGAGGCCCCGGACCTCGGACTGCGCGCGGCCGCGGCCAAGGTCTACTGCTCGGAGGTGCTGGCCCGGGTGGCGGGCGAGATGATCCAGTTGCATGGCGCCATCGGCATCACCTGGGAGCACGACGCCCATCGCTACCTCAAGCGGGCCCACGGTGCTGCCCAGCTCTTCGGCCAGCCAGCCGAGCACGTGGCCAGGATCGCGGCGGCCCTGATCGACCGCTGACCTGATCGACCGCTGACCTGATGACTGGTCCCGCGAACAGCACGTTGACGCTTTGAGCCTCAACCTGCTACTTTTTCTTTGCAGGTGCCAAGAAGGGTGTCTATGGAAGTCACGAACCTTACCGGAGACGAACTGCTGCAAGTGCTGGCAACGCTCGCCAACCCGCATCGGCTGCGGGTGGTGAGCGCCCTGGCGGAGGAGCGCAACTACGTCAGCCGACTGGCCCGCGACCTGGGCATCAGCCGGGCCCTGCTGCAGGTCCACCTGCGGAAACTGGAGGCGGCCGGGCTCGTCTCGGCCCACATCGAGGTCTCAGAGGACGGCAAGGCGATGAAGTTCTACGAGGTGACGCCCTTCGCGCTGCACCTGACGCCAAAGACGATCATGATCGCGGCGCGGTCACTGGGCACGGAAAGCGATCTGGAGGCGGGCGTGCGATGAAGCCCAGGACGGTAACCGAAACGGCGATCATGTGCGCGACCGGCCTGATTGCGCTAGCTCTGCTAGTAACCGGGCTCGTCATGACGCATGCTAATGGCAAGTCATTGGTCTTGCTTTTCGTTTTCCCCGTGATTGGGGTCGGGATAGTCGCGTGGTCCCGGTATCTCACCACCAAGAAGAGAGCACAGATCGAGCTGGCCAGCGGTGAGCAATACCGACAGCTGGCCGACGAGTACCGGCGACTGGCCGATATGGCCATCACCGCGCAGGAGCACACCGACCTCAAGCTCGGAGACGTCAGCGCGCAACTCGATTACCTGCGGGAGCAGAACGAGTCATTGCAGAAGATCCTCAAGGAGGTCGAGTAGGTCCGGAGCGGCGCCGGCTGCCATGGCGCATAGGCGCACCAGAGCATTCCGCTGCGCCGAGCATGTCGGCTACCCGGTCATCGATCGCGTCGCCGAAACGTGAGAGAAAGCCGCCAGTGGACTCCATCTGGCAACCCGCGATCTGGCCACCCGCGCGGATGCTGCGGTCAGCCCGGTCAGCTACCGGCGGCTGGTGCTGCTGCTGCTGCGCAGACGAGCACGGGTGGTGAGCTGCGGGACAGTCGATGGATGTGCGGTTATCCAGCATCAGGTGCTGTCCTTCCGTGACCTGCGGCGCCTTCAGAACTCGGCTGCAGCCATCGAAGGCTTCCTTGCACATGCCAAAAAAGATTAGCAGATGCAAGGACGGTTGGCAACAGGCGCGGGCAGCTGTACGCCAGTTCTGCCCGTCACGCCCGTTTTCTGCCCGGGACGGTCCTCACATCCAGTCGGTGTGCCGCGGCCAGCCGAGGAGGGTGTCCACGACCTCGGGCGGGCCGTCCGACGGCCGTGCGGCCGTCGCGGCGAACCGGCCGCGGTAGAAGAGCAGCGGCGGCCCGGCGCGGCATTCGCCAAGCTCGGTGACGCGGCCTAGCACCACGTAGTGGTCCCCGGCCTCGTGCACGGTCTCGACCGTGCATCCCGCCCAGGTGAGCGCGCCGTCCAGGACGGGCGCCCCGGATCGCGACGGCGACCAGCGCACGCCGGCGAACTTGCCCGCCCCGCTGGCACCGAAGATCCTGGCCAGCTCGCGCTGCTCGTCGGCCAGCACGCTGGCGCAGAAGTGCCCGGCCGCCGCGATACGCGGCCAGGTGGCCGACAACCGGCTCGGGCAGAACAGCACCAGCGGCGGGTCAAGGGATACAGCCGCGAACGACTGGCAGGCGAAGCCGGCCGGCCCGCCCTCATCGAGGGTCGCGATGACGGTGACACCGGTGCAGAAGTGGCCGAGCACCTGGCGGAACCGGGCCGATTCTGGCTCGAAGCTCACCGGCCAGGCATCGCCGTCATCGTGTCGCTGCCGCGGTGTCTGCCATGCGGCCTCAGTGCCCGCCTGCCGGGCCGAAGCTGTGCCCCCACAGGCTGATCGCGGTGGTCTCCCGGCTCACCCAGGTCGCGTCGTCGACGAGCCTGCCGTCGGTGCCGTACTCGATGTCGAACCCGCCTGGCGTCCGTACGTAGAACGACACCATCAGGTCGTTGGCGTGGCGGCCGAGGGTGGCGCTGACCGGTGCGCCACGCCGGGCGCACCGGTCCATCGCCCGGCCGACGTCGTCCAGCGAGCCGACCTCGGTCATCAGGTGCACGATCCCGGCCGGCGCCGGAAACGGGGCCAGCGCCAGCGAATGGTGCCGTGGGTTGCAGCCGAGGAACCGCATCCAGAGCGGGGGCCCGGCTGGCCGGCCGAACAGCTCTGGCGCCATGCGCATCGAGTCGCGCAGCCGGAAGCCCAGGACCTCGGTGTAAAAACGCAGCACGGACTCGTCGTCGGATATGGGCAGCACGACATGGCCAAGCCCAAGAAGACCTGTGACGAAACGATTCCCGTACGGACTCACGGCTACGCGATGTTCGAGCGCGGCACCGCAGAACACCTCAAGGGCGTTTCCGGCCGGGTCGTCGAAGCGCAGCAACTGCGTCACCCGGCGGTCGGCGAGTTCGGCCTCGGTGCCGGCCTTGACCGCGACGCCGGCCTCCTCAAGCGCCCGCGCCACTGCGGCGAGGTCGCGATCGCCCGGCACCTCCCAGCCGGAGGCGAGCAGCCGTTCCCGCTCCCCCGGCGTGATCACCAGCCGGGCTGGGAAGTCATCCATCCGCAGGTACAGGGCGTCGGCGTCGGGCCCGCGGCCCTCGACCATGCCGAGCACCCGGACGCCAAACTCGCGCCACGCCCCGATGTCGGCGGACTCGATGCGCAGGTACCCCAGCGACCGGATCATTTATCTGCCTCCCTCGCGGGCGGCCGGCCCTGGGGGGCCTCCCATGGTCGTGCCGGAGGCGCGCAAAATAGCGCCGCGGGAGGCGGGTCCTCGCCGCCGGGACACCGCAACGGCCCCCGGGGGTGCGTCGTGCCGGAGGCGCGCAGGCCAGCACTTTGCGGCGTTCGGCCCGGCGGCTGCGGCGTCACTTGGTGTCTCATCGTGCATCCGCCTCCAGGAAGCTGATCGCCAGCCGGTTGAACTCGTCGAACTTCTCCAGCTGCGCCCAGTGCCCGCAGCGGCCGAACACATGCAGCTGGGCCCGCCGGATGAGCTTGAGCGCCACCAGCGCGCCGTCGAGTGGGTTCACCCGGTCCTCCCGCCCCCAGATCAGCAGCACCTCCTGGCGCAGCCGGTGGGCTTCCCGCCACAGCAGCCCTTCCTCGGCGCTGGCCGGGTCGAAGAAGGAGGCGCCGAGCGAGGCCATCGCGGCCAGCGCCTCAGGGTCGCTGGCGGCGGCGAACCGCTCGTCCACCATCTCGTCGGTCACCAGCCGCTGGTCATGGACCAGCGTCCGCAGGAAGGCGGCGAGCTTCTCCTTGCTGGGGCCGGGCGGTGCGCCGAATTCCATCAGCCTCTTGACGCCCTCGGTCGGATCTGGGGCGAAGACGTTGAGGCTCAGCCCGCCGGGCCCCATCAGCACCAGCCGGCCCGCGCGCTCGGGGTAGCGCAGCGCGAAGCGGACCGCTGTGCCGCCGCCGAGCGAATTACCGATCAGGTGCACCCGCTCGATGCCGAGCGCAGTGAGCAGGCCAGCCAGTGCGTCGGCGGCGAAGGTAAAGTAGTTGCCGGTCACCGGGGGCCGCGCGGACTTCCCGAATCCCGGCTGGTCGATCATGAGCGTGCGGAAGCGTTCGGCGAAGACCGGGAGGTTGGGTCCGAAATTGCTCCACGCTGACGCGCCGGGCCCGCCGCCGTGCAGCAGCACCACCGGAGCGCCCACGGCTGGGCCGGCGCCATTTCCTCCGGCTGGGCCGACCTCGCTGCCGTCGGCGGGGCCGGCCTCGTGGTAGTGCAGCCGCATCCCCCGCGCCTCCACGAAGCGGCTCGTCGAGGCGAACTCCGTCGGCGGGGCAGTCATCGGCCTGCTCCCGTCATAGCATGCCGTCGGGCTGTATCCGCAGGCCGAACTCGCCCCGGCCGAACATCGACAACGCGCGCTCCGGGTCGTTGATCGCGTGCACCCGGCCGGCGTGCGCGTCGCGCCAGAACCGCTGGATCGGGGTACCCAGCTTCAGCGCCCGCCCGCCGGAGTTCTCGAACAGCCGGTCCACCGCGGTGATGGCATGGCCGGTGCCTCGCACCTGATCGCGCCGCACCCGCAGCCGCAACGGGACCGGAATCTTCGTGCCCACGCGGGCGAGCTCCATCAGCTCCGCCATGTTGCGCTCCAGGGCCAGCCACGCCGTGTCCAGCTCGGCGGCGGCCTCGGCCACCCGTACCTGCGCATGCGGGTCCTCGGCCGCCTTCTGGCCGACGTAAGAGGCCCGCACCCGGTCCTGCTGGTAGGCCACATGCGCCTCGTAGGCGCCCGTCGCCATCCCGATGATCGGCGTCGTGATCGCGTAGGAGAACAGCGAGCCGTACGGCAGCCGGTACAGCGGGGCCGGATTGGCCTCCTGACCGGGGCAGGCGCAGCGAAAGACGTCGTTGAAGCTGAGCGACCGGTACTCGGGCACGAAGGCATCGGAAACGACGATGTCGTTGCTGCCGGTGCCGCGCAGCCCGACGGTGTCCCACACGTCGTCGATCACGTAGTCGCCGACGGGCAGCAGGAAGGTGCGGAAATCGGCGGGATTGCCGTCCTCATCGGGCACGATCCCGCCCAGCAGCACCCAGCTGGCATGGTCGCATCCGGACGAGAAGCTCCACCGCCCGCTGAGCCGGTGCCCGCCTTCGGTCGCCACGGGCCGGCCGGCCGGCGCGTAGGACGATGACATCCTGGTGCTCGAGTCGGCGCCCCAGACATCCTCCTGCGCCTGGAGCGGGAACAGGGCCAGCTGCCAGGCATGCACGCCGATGACCGAGGCAACCCACCCAGTCGACCCGCAAGCGCTGGCGATCAGCCGGACGGCGGTCAGGAACGTGATCGGGTCGGCCTCGTACCCGCCGAACCTGGCCGGCTGGAGCAGCCGGAAGAACCCGGTCTCCGCCAGCGCCTTGACCGACTCGGCGGGCACCACCCGGGCGTCCTCGGTTTCCTGCGCCCGCTCGCGGAGCACCGGCAGCAGATCGCGTACCGCGTCGACTACCGCCTGCTCAGTATCCACCGGACGCACGGGGTTCTCGCTCACTGTGTCTCCCGCTCGCCTTCGGGGCCCCGCCCGCCTCCCCATTCCCCCTTCACTGCGCCGCCTTCCCTCGTCGCTCGTTCCTCGCTCCTCAGTCCAGGCGACGCCGCGCCCCTCCGCTCGCTCACCTGACGTCCTCCGATCGCATCACGGGTTGGCCATCGCCACCAGACTAGAACATGTTCTACTCTGTTAGTAAGGCCAGCGCAGGTCGGAGAGCAAAGGCGCGGAACGAAACAGGCGCAACCTGTTTCAGCTACACGAGCGACATGGAGGGTCCCAATGAATGACCGGGACGGCGTCCGGGCCATCGACCGCGGCGCGCCGCCGGCCAGGTTCGCGCGCGGCTGGCACTGCCTGGGGCTCGCCGAGGCGTTCCGTGACTCCGGCCCGCACGCGGTGCAGATATTCGGCACCAAGCTCGTGGTCTTCGCGGACTCGGGCGGGCACCTGCACGTGCTCGACGCATACTGCCGGCACATGGGCGGCGATCTCAGCCGCGGCACGGTCAAGGGCGACGCGATCGCCTGCCCTTTCCACGACTGGCGCTGGGGCGCGGATGGTCGGTGCGCGCGGATCCCCTATGCCCGGCGCGTTCCGCCCGCGGCCCGGACGCGATCCTGGATCACGCTGGAGCAGAACGGGCACTTGTTCGTGTGGCACGACTCGCAGCGAAATCCGCCGCCTGAGGACGTAACCATCCCCCGGATCGAGGGCGCGTACTCTGCCGAGTGGAGCCAGTGGACCTGGGACTCGATCCTGGTCGACGGGGCGAACTGCCGCGAGGTGATCGACAACGTCGTGGACATGGCGCATTTCTTCTACATCCACTTCGCCTTCCCGACGTACTTCAAGAACGTGCTCGAAGGGCACATCGCCACGCAGTACCTGACCACCCGGGCGCGGCCGGATATCGAGACCGGCTCGAACTACGCATCAGGAACGGACACCGCGCTGCGCTCTGAGGCCTCGTACTTCGGGCCGTCGTACATGATCAACCAGCTGTGGCACGACTACCACGGCACGACCATGGAGAGCGTCCTGATCAACTGCCACTATCCGGTCACCCCGGATTCATTCATGCTGCAGTGGGGTGTGATCGTTAAGCGTCCTCCTGGTCTTTCCGATGCGCGCGCCGCCAAAGTCGCGGCCAAGTTCGCCGACTTCATCGGCCTGGGTTTCCGGCAAGACGTGGAGATCTGGACCCACAAGAGCCGCGTGGACAACCCGCTGCTGTGCGCCGAGGATGGCCCGGTCTACCAGCTACGTCGCTGGTACGAGCAGTTCTACCTCGATGTCGAGGACGTCGCGCCCGACATGGTGGCCCGCTACGAGTTCGAGGTCGATACCACCCGCGCGGTAGCCGAATGGGAGGCGGAGGTGGCGGAGAACCTCGCCGGGCGGCAGGCCGAGGCCCGCTGACCATGGCCGACCGGCAGCACCAGGCGAGCACGCCCAACGGGCAGCACCTGGCGAGCACGCCCAACGAGCGGCACCTGGCGAGCACGCCCGACGAGCGGGACGCACGATTCGGGCGGGTCGAGTGCGACCACTGCGGCGTGGCGGTCCTGGTCGCCAAGTTCAGCCTCCAGCACACCAGCGTGCAGTGGAGCGCGGCGTCCGTGCGGGCCTGTGCCGAGTTCAGCGCGCGGGTCGCCGCTGGCGAGCAGACCGCCCTCATCGACACCTGTGCCAGGCTGCGCGGCAGCATCGACCGCGCGGCGGCCCAGGGACGTCTTGAGGTGTCGCCGCCTTGAGCACGCCATGACCGTGCCGCGCGCCTATTACCAGGTTCAGGTGGCCGAGGTGATCAGCGAGACCGACGACGCGTGCTCGCTCGTGCTGGCCATCCCGCCGGAACTGGCCGGCGCCTTCGCCTACCGCCCCGGCCAGTTCCTCACCGTGCGCGTCCCGCATGACCGCGACGGCTCGGTGGCCCGGTGTTACTCGCTGTCGAGTTCGCCGCACACCGGCGACCGGCCAACGATCACCGTCAAGCGGATGACCGACGGGTACGCCTCGAACTGGATGGCCGACCACTTGGCGGCCGGGAGCATGCTTGAGACACTGCCGCCGGCCGGAACGTTCAGCCCCCGGTCGCTGGAGGGCGACTTTCTGCTGTTCGCGGGGGGCAGCGGGATCACCCCCGTCATCTCCATCCTCAAGTCGGCCCTGGAGCAGGGGCACGGCCGGATCATGCTGGTCTACGCCAACCGTGACGAGCGTTCGGTCATCTTCGGCTCCGAGCTGCGCCGGCTGACGGCTGCCGCTGAGCACCGGCTGCTCGTGGTGCACTGGCTCGATTCGCTGCAGGGGCCGCCCACCGCCGCTGCGATGGCGGCCCTGGCCCGGCCGTACGCCGATCATGACGTGTTCGTCTGCGGGCCTGATCCCTACCTGGCAGTCGTCCGGCAGGGCCTCAGCCAGCTGGGCGTGCCCACGCAGCGCGTCCACGTCGAACGGTTCCTGTCGCTGGCGGAGAACCCCTTCGAGGCCACCGAGGCGAGCGGGGGCGTGGCCGCGACCCTTCAGGTCACCCTGGATGGCGAGACCCGGCTGCTGCCGTGGCCGGCCGGGACCCGCATGCTCGATGTTCTCATCGATGAGGGCCTCGACCCGCCGTTCTCCTGCCGCGAGGGAATCTGCGGGGCGTGCGCCTGCCAGCTCACCGGCGGGGAGGTCGAGATGGCCCACAACGAGGTGCTCGAAGCGGAGGACGTCGCCGAGGGGTACATCCTGGCCTGCCAGGCCGTGCCGCTGACGGAGGCGGTCAGCATTACCTACTGACCGCGCTCCCGGACCCCGTGGCCGGGACGCTCACCCGTCGCCCTAGTTCGCGAAGCGCAGGGAGACGGTGCCGAGCCCGGTGAACTCGGCCAGGAACTGATCGCCGGGGTGCGCGTCGACCGCGCGGTCGCATGCCCCTGGCAGGATGATGTGTCCTGCCTTCAGCCGCACGCCGAACCGGGCCACGGCGCGGGCCAGCCAGGCGACCGCCGTTGCCGGGTTGCCCAGGACCGCATCGGAGCGTCCCCGGGCGACGACCGCGCCGCCCCGCCGGAGCGTGGCGTCGATGCCTCGCACGTCGACGTCGGCCGGGCTGACCCGGGCCTGCCCGAGGACGAAGCCGGCCGAGGAGGCGTTGTCGGCGATCGTGTCCGGAAGGCCGATCCGCCAGTCGAGGATCCGGCTGTCGATCAGCTCGATCGCAGGCGCGAGCGCCTCGGTCGCGGCGAGCACGTCAGCCTCGCCGCAGTCCTCCCCCGGCAGGTCCGCACCGAGGATGAAGGCGACCTCGATCTCGACCCGGGGGAAGCAGTAGCGGCCGGCGTCGGCCGGCACATCCTCGGCCAGGTGCATATCGGCCAGCAGGTGACCGTAGTCCGGCTCGCCGACGCCCATCATCTGCTGCATCGCGGCGGAGGTGAGGCCGACCTTGTGGCCGACGACCGGCGCGGTCCGGCGCCGGATGTTGCGGAGCTGGATCGCGTACGCATCGGTCGGCTCCAGCCCCGGATGGGACTCGGTCAGCGGCGCGATGGGCGCGCGGTCACGCTCGGCCGCGCGCAGGCGGTCAGCGATCGCGGACAGTTCCTGCTGCGCGAGCACTCTCATGCTGTGTCTCCCGCTCGCCTCCGGGGCGCCTTGGGGCGTCCCTCCGGCTCGCTCACTGCCTCCCGCTGCCAGGCATCGATGGCGGCAGCGGCGTGCCGCCCGGCGCGCCGCCCGGAGAAGACGCAATCGGCCAGCGAGAGCCCGCTGACGTAGGAGTGCGAGCATAGCCCGACCGCGCTGCGGCCCGCGGCGTACAGCCCGGGCACCGTGGTTCCGTCGGCCCGGCGGACCTGGCCGGTCTCCTCCGCGACCACCAGCCCGCCGAGGGTGAGCATCGGCGCCGGGTAGGCCAGCCGGGGCCGTACCGAGAGGTCGATGAGCGAGTAGGGCGGCCGGTCCTGCGCCCGGACCAGGTCGGCGGGCTTGCCGGCCGGGTCGGCGGGCTGGCCGGCTGGGTCGGCGAGCCCGGCCGCGGCAGCGGAGTTGTAGGCGTCGAGGGTGGCGGCGAGGCCGCCCGCGTCGATGCCAGCCCGCGCCGCGAGCCCGGCGACCGTGGGCGCGCTGACCCGGCCCGCGGTCAGCAGGTACCACGCTTGCAGCCGCTGGAACCACAGTGTCGTGCCGCGCAACTGGCGGCGGGCCGCGGCCACGGTCGCCTGGTCGACGAGCAGCCAGGCCTGTCCGTGATGCCTGGTCACGATCGCCTCGCCGATCGCCGCCCCGTAGCGGGACTCGTCGCACACCCGGAGCCCGGCGCGATCCACCAGCACCCCGCTCAGCAGGGCCGCGGGCGGGCTGAGGAAACGCCAGACCGAGACCCGGTCCAGGAACGCGGTCGCGCCGCCGGCCTCGGTGCCGAGCCGGATCCCGCTGCCATCGTCGCCGGGAGTCCCCAGCGGCAGGCCGCCGCGGTAGGCCGGCGCGTGCTCGCGCATCATCTGCCGGTTGGCCACGAACCCGCCTGCGGCCAGCACCACGCCGCGGCGGGCCGCCACCAGTAGCGGGCGGCCGTACCGGCGCTCCAGCCAGGCCACCGGCCGGTGCAGGGCGCGGCCGAGCTTGGGCGCGTACAAGTAGGGCTTGGCCGACCAGCGGTGCAGGACCCGGTGCGCGGCTCGCGCCCAGCCCGGCGCGCCGCGGAGCGTCCGGCACTCAACCCCGACCACCCGGCCCGCCGAATCAGTGACCAGCCGCCTCGCGCTGGTCTGTTCCAGCACGTGGGTGCCGGACCCGCGCACGGCCTCGGCCAGCCGGGCGAACAGCAGGCCGCCCGATGTGCCGCGGCCGCGGGCCCGGTGCCCACGCGGCGCCGGCGGCGCGACGTCGCGAGCGGACAGCTCGCTGCCGGAGTAGTACAGGTAGTGCCGGTTGGTGGGGTAGGAGGTCTTGTCCGGGCACAGGCTGCCCTCGAATGGCACGCCGTGGCGCTCAAGCCAGGCCAGCATCGCCGGACTGCCCTGGCAGAACTCCAGCAGCGTGCTCGGCGACGCGGCGTCGCCGACCTCCAAGCTCAGGTAGTCGAACATCGCCTCCGGCGAATCGCTGACGCCCGCTTCGCGCTGCTGGGGCGTACCGCCGCCGGCGTAGACCACGCCGCCGGACAGCGCCGTCGCCCCGCCACCCTGGAACCGGTCAAGCACAACCACGTCGGAGCCGGCGCCTGCGGCCTCCAGGGCAGCACAGGCACCGGCGGCCCCGAAGCCCACGACGATCACGTCGGCCTGGATGTCCCAGGTCTGCGGCACCGGCGCCTCCATCGGGCGGAACCTAGTGGTCTGTAAGGGGACCCCCCGGATCGCCGCTCGGCCAGAACTGTAACGTGTTCTAGTATGGAGGGCCGGAGGTGCCATGACAACGGACCGGGCCCAGTTCGACGAAGCACAGTTCGACATCGTCGTGGTGGGCAGTGGCGCCGCCGGGATGACCGCCGCGCTGGCTGCCGCGCACCACGGCCTGCGTGCCGTGGTGCTGGAGAAGACGGACTGGTTCGGCGGCTCCACCGCCCGCTCTGGCGGCGGCATCTGGGCGCCCGGCAACGAGGTACTGCGCAAGGCCGGCGTCCGGGACACGCCGGAGCAGGCCCGCGCTTACCTGGCACACGTGGCGGGCGACTGCGTCCCGGCGGAGCGGCAGCGAGCGCTGCTCGAGCACGGCCCGGCCATGCTCGCCCTCGTGCGCGCCGCCGCCCCCGTCAACTTCACCTGGGTGCCGAACTACGCCGACTACTACCCGGAGGCTCCCGGCGGCCTGGCCCAGGGGCGCAGCATCGAGCCGGTGCCGCTCGACGGGCGGATGCTCGGGACCGAGCTGGCCCACCTCAATCCTCCCTACCTCCCGGCGCCCAACGGCATGACCATCACCCAGGCCGACTACCGGTGGCTCAGCCTCGGCCCCCGGCACCCCCGGGCCATGCTCGCCTCTGCGAAGGTCCTCGCCCGGCTGGCGCGCACGCGCCTGCTCCGGGAGCGCACCCTCAGCATGGGCCAGGCCTTGGCGGCCGGCCTGCGGGCAGGCCTGATGGCGAAGGAGGTACCGGTATGGCTGGGCACCCCCATGACCGGCCTGCACGTGGAGGATGGCCAGGTCACGGGAGTCCAGGTGACCCGAGACGGGCAGCCCGCGCTGATCCGGGCGAGCCGCGGCGTCGTGCTGGCCGCGGGCGGCTTCGAGCGTAACGAGCAGATGCGGCGGCGCTACCAGCGCCAGCCGATCGGCACCGAGTGGACTACCGGCTCAGCCGGCAACACCGGCGACGCGATAGCCGCGGGCCAGGCCGCCGGCGCAGCGCTCGATCTCATGGACGACGCCTGGTGGGGCCCGTCGATACCGCTGTCCGGCGGGCCGTACTTCTGCCTCGCCGAGCGCAGCCTGCCCGGCTGCATCCTGGTCAACGGCGCGGGCCAGCGCTTCGTGAACGAGTCCGCCCCGTACGTCGACGCCGTGCACGCAATGTACGACGGTCACACGGAGGGCAACCCGCATATCCCCGCCTGGCTGATCATCGACCAGCGCTACCGCAACAGTTATGTCTTCGCCGGCCTGCTGCCGCGCAAGCCGCTGCCCCGCCGCTGGTACCAGGCGGGAGCGGTCTATCGTGCGCCCACCGTCGCGGAGCTGGCCGGGCAGGTCGGCTTGGACCCGGCGGCCCTGGCTAAGACGCTCGTCAGGTTCAACGAGTTCGCGGACGCCGGCCAGGACGAGGACTTCGGCCGCGGCGACTCGGCCTACGACCGCTACTACGGCGACCCGCGCCAGCGGCCCAACCCGAACCTCGCGCCGCTGCGGCAGGCGCCGTACTACGCGGTGAAGATCGTGCCCGGCGATCTCGGCACCAAGGGCGGATTGCGCACCGACGCGCGGGCGCGGGTGCTGCGGGAGGACGGCACCCCGATCGCCGGCCTCTACGCGGCCGGCAACACGAGCGCGGCCGTGATGGGCCACAGCTACGCCGGCGCGGGCGCGACCATTGGCCCAGCGATGACGTTCGGCTATATAGCCGCCCTTGACCTCGCCGACCATTGATTGGTGACAACAACCAGCTGGCCGAATGGCAACGGCTGCCTTGTACAGCACCGGGTGGGTGCTCAATGCCGTGTAGTTCAGTGTTCTGATCGTGACGGCGGTGGGCGTGGGCGGTGGGCGGGGTGTTGAGCGGAGAGTGACGGCTGCGGCCGGGCGTGCTTGTGGCCCGGCTGTCGCTCCGGGCGGGCGGCCGGGTCCACGGTCCGGCGGCGGGCGGTGCTTGCGGGGTCGGGGACGGGACGGCGGTGGTCAGCTGGCGAGCGGGCCGCAGACTGCGATCTGGGCGGGAGCTGTCCGCGTGACCAGGCGCGGGCCGCTGGCCGGGAAGCCCGGGCGGGCTTTGGTTTTCCGGTCGCGGTGGCGGTTGCGGTCTACTTGGACGCGGCGGCGGGCCAGGACGGCCAGGACGCCGTCGCGGTTCGCTTCGGCCAGCTGGACGTGGAGGCTGGCGGTGGCAGCGCCATAGCGGACGGAGGTGATGACAGCACGCCGGGCTGCGGCGAATGAGATCTCGCGGGGGTGCGGCGGCTGGCCGGCACGCGGTCCCTTGCGGGCGGGGAAAGCGACGCCCGCGGCGGCGCGGGCGGTGGCGCGGGCCAGCTCCACGGCGATCACCCAGGCGGCGTGCTCCTGCGTGATCAGGGCGGGGGATGCGGAGCGGAGCATCGCGCCGGTGGACGGCCCGGCGCCGCTGATCGTGGACTTCGCTTCTTTCAATGCTGTTTCTGACCCGATCCAGCGCCAGTGGTAAGCGGCGGCGAGGATGCCCGCAGGGTAGGCGGCGTGGTCGGTGAGGTCGCTGATCAGGCAGAACATCTCGGGGGCGTCGCGCTCGGCGACGCTGACCGTGTATTCGATCACGCGGACGGTCAGCGTGACGCCGCCGCCGGACATCTCCGCCAGATAGGAGCCGTCGGGTGCGAACCTGCCGGCCCGTCGTAGCGGGATGTCGCTCTTGACGCGGATCAGCACATGGGTGCCAGTCGCGAGCATCCGCTGGATGCGGAGGGCTCCCGGGAAATTCCTGTCCATGATCCACAACTGGCGTGGCGTGAACAGGCGGGAGTAGTTTTCCAGGGCCTTGTCCAGCAGTTTCTGCTCCGCCTCTCCTTTGTCCCGTCCGCCGCTGGCCGCGGCGCCGGACGGGCCCCAGGTCACCGCCAGGGCAGCGCGGGTGGAGGCGTTAGTCAGCCGCAGCTCCCTTAACTGGGGGTAGGGCGAGGAATCATCCGCGGTGCCGGCTGACCCGAACGCCTCCCGGTTCGCCGGGGTATCCGGCACCCGGGTCAGTGACCCATCGATCGAGTGCGCGTCCAGGTCCCCTACGGTGACCGCCCGGTAATCACAGGCCTGATGCTCGGTGCCGATGGCGGCCAGCAGCATGTCCCGCAGCCGTTCCAGCGGACCGGGCCCGATCGCCTCCCGCCAGGTGGAGGCTACCGTCGCGGTCGGCAGCGCATAGGGCCGCTGCCACGGCACGCCCGCCAGGTCCCCGAGCAGTCCGGCCATAACCTCGGCATAGTCCGCTGTCCCCATCAGGGTCATCAGCAGGACAAACCGGATTGCCAGGCCGGGCGTCATCGCCCGCCGCGCCTTACCCTTCACCTTGCCCTTCAGGGTGACAGCCTGCGCGATCTCCCGATCGTGTCCGGTCTGCCGGCCAGCGCGTCCAGCCGTTCTTCAGCCAGGCCCAGCCGGGCATGGTCAGCCGGATGCCCGGCGGCCTGCACCCGCCCGTCGCGGCGCACCACCGCCACCGCGACCGCGACCGGCTTGCAGAACACCACCAGGTCCCCGGTGCGGATCTTGCCCGCGCCGGTCGCGACCAGCGCCGAACGGCCGTCCTTCCCCAGCCCCTGCCCCGCCGGCGAGGCCAGGTCCGCCACCCGGACCGCGACCATCTGCGCCTCGCCCGGCAGCCCGGAAACGGTGCCCCCGGCAGAAGACGTGACACCGGACGGCGCAGCAGGGTAAAACGGCATGCGGAGGCTCCTTGGCGAAAAGGTTGCTAGACACCTCCTCTTCTACTGGGAGCCTCCCCCCATATCCACATCCGCCGGGCGCGTGTCGCGGCAACCTGCCCCGCCGCTTCCCCCGGACGCCCCGCAACCTGCGCAGCCACAGCCCGCACCCCGCCAGCAAATACACTCCGTAGCCGGAACTGGCGGACGCTCGCCTCGCCGCCACCGAAGGGCCGCAGCGGATCTGGACTGGGGCGAGGCAAGTCCGGGCCGATCTGCGCAGCCGCGGCGGCAGGCGGAGTCACGGATCGTGAGACCGCGGCGGCGGCCGGGCGAGCCGTCACTCCCCGAGGTCGGAGATGAGCTTGGAGCGCCGCTCTTCCAGCGCGGCCAGCTCAGCCCGGAGCCGCTTCAGGTCGCGGCTGACGCGTGCCAGTTCAGCCCTGGCCTGCCGTTCCCTCAGGCCCCGGTCGCCGAACCTGGTCCCGGCAAGACCCTCGACCTCGCGCCGGAGGAGCCGCAGCCATGGGTTCCCGTGCGCCGAGCTGAGGCGGTAGTGGAGCTGGCCCGCGCGGATCGCCTCGGTGATCTCATCCTGGGTCAGCCCGAACTCCTCGCGAGCCGTCTTGCCGCTGAGCGTCGCGCCTTTGCGCTGCCATTCTTCGTCGCCCATGGCTGGTCCCGGTGGCGGCCGCCGCGCAGTCCAGCAGGACGGAGGTTCCGTCGCGGCCGATCGTAACCCCTGCCGGCGCTCGCCCGCGCGATGTCGCCCGGGCTATCCCGCACATATTGCCGCCTGGCGGTGCTTGAATACCTGCGTGCAGTCCGCGGCCGTGACTAGCAGCGCCTGGGAGGGCCGATGGGGAAGGGCCCGAGCCAGAGCCGCTCAGCTGGGCAGCGGGAGCTACGCCGGCGCCGGGGCGAACGCGCGTTCCTGTTCGACAAAAGCCTTTCGCGTTGCCTCGCTGAGTTCGAGCGCGGGCAGTGGGAGCGGGCACTGTCGTCATGCGGCGGCGATACCGTTCATGCTGCCCGCCAGTGTGGTCTGAGCGGCGCGCCTGCCGGGATGAAGGCCCTGTGGGGACGATCGGCCGGGGAAGCCCTTGGCACCTACCGGCAATGGCAGAAGCGGCGGGGCCGCAGCTGATGACAAAGGCGCAGGTGACGAGGATGCGCATCGCCGGGACGTGGCGCATATCCGGGATGGAGTTCTGGGACCAGGAGTCGGTCGAGCTGCTGGGCCCGGCTTTCATCGAGTTCGGCAAGGACGGGACGGGCCAGTTCCGGTTCATCGCAGTTGAGGGATGGATGGACTGCCGGCACGGACACCGGGACGGCCGCGCTTGCGTGGAGTTCACCTGGGACGGGCAGGACGACTGTGATCCGGCCAGCGGGCGTGGCTGGGCAGCCATCGAGGAAGACGGCACGCTCAGGGGCCACATCTTCATCCACCGCGCCGACGACTCGGCCTTCAGCGCGATCCGGGCCTCAAGCGACCCCCCATGACGAGCAGGCATCGCCCGCGCCGGCGGCGGCAGAACCTGCAAATCCCGCAGAACTGCCTCCGGGCCAGGTGCCATCGTGACCGCCTGTGCCCCTATCAGCGCATGCCGCAAGCGCCCTGACCAGCATCAACCGTCCCTGCGATCAAGGAAAGGAGAATCCCGGAACGCCCCCCGGTCGCTGTCCCGGCCCAGCTATCGGGCGTCTCACGCCGTCAATCGCGGACACGGCCGGGCTAAAGCAGCCAACGGTATAAGGCACGTAGCCCACAGGTAACACAGCCCGTAACCGGGCAGGCGGGTCAGGAGACGTAGCCGCTCCAGTACTCTCAGCAGCGATCATGCTCTTCTACATGGCATTGGGTGGGTGCTGGGCGTGCTCGCGGGCGGGTAACCCGGAAGCTGTTGCCGGACACTAACAAGTGTGGACGTCTCAGA
>DASWFT010000128.1:0-3242 GCA_036394075.1 Streptosporangiaceae bacterium | reverse complement strand
CCACGAGCAGGGCCAGGCCGACCGAATCCGCCAGCACCGCCTCATGCTCCGGATCGGTGCCGACCCCGATACCGGACTGGCCGGTGACCGGCTGGCCGGTCACCGGCGGGTCCATCGGCTCCTCACGCCGCGATGTCCGCGAGCGCAGCATGTTCAGCGACACGCGGGCCACGATCGTGGTCAGCCAGCCGCCCAGGTTCTCTACCTCGTCGGTGCCGGAACGGCTGAGCCGCAGCCAGGTCTCCTGCACCGCGTCGTCCGCCTCGCTCACCGAGCCGAGCACCCGGTAGGCCACCGCCCGCAGGTGCGGGCGGTTCTGCTCGAACCGCTCGGCCAGCCAGTCGCGTTCGTCCATCGGTCACGTTCCTCCGTCGCCGTGTGTCATATCAATGACCGACGGAACCCCGTCGATGTGACGACAACCATCTGGAGTACCCATGAGTGCAGGCATCAAGACCGTCATCTACCCCGTCAGCGACCTCGCCAGGGCCAAGGCCATGTTCAGCGCGGTCCTGGGCACCGCGCCCGTCATGGATGAGCCCTACTACGTCGGCTTCAATGTCAACGGCCAAGATATCGGTCTTGATCCCCACGGCCACAAGAGCGGCGCCGTCGGCTACTATCACGTCGGCGACATCAAGGGCACCCTGCAGGCGCTTCTCGCGGCCGGCGCCGAGCTGGACCAGGACCTCAAGGACGTCGGCGGCGGCAGGCTGATCGCCTCGGTCAAGGACGCGGACGGCAACCTCATCGGGCTTCTCCAGGACGCCTAGAGGCGTCCGGGGGGGGGCCGCCGACCGCGCCGGCCCTGGGACAGCCCCGCGGGAAGCCAGAACCCGGAGCAGTTCGCGGCGTCATCGTCAGGGTGAGCGTGGCCCGGCAGCGTTACTGCCTTTGTCTGGTATCCGGCTAGTCATGCCGAGCATGAGCGTCCTGGACGGCGAGATGCGCCAGGGTGATGCCGGTCCGGTGATCGGCGGCGATCCCGTGCAGCGGGCACGGCTGCCCGGGTTCTCTCGGGCATAGCACAGAGCACGCCGAGACCGCCGCACGGTAGAGCCGGTAAGGCTCCGGCGGCCGGACCTCCTCGCGGGCCACGGCGCTTCCCCCGCGCACCGCCGGTCCAGGGTAGACCTCTACGCCCAGGTCGAGGTCGCTGCCGGTCAACTCTTGGGCCGTCGCCGTCATATACACCGCCCGGCCGGTATCGGCCGGCACGGTGGAGTCGAAGATGACGATGCTCAACTGCGGCCGGCCGGCGAGGTTGCGTGAGTGTACCGCATCCGTCTGGGACACCCAGTAGAAGCTGGCGTAGTCGGCTGTGGCGTAAAACACCGGTGTGACCCACGGGTTGCCGTCCGCGTCTGCAGTGCCCAGCGTCATGTAGCGGTTGCCGTCGATGAGTTCCCGTGCGTGAGCGGCAAGTTGTTCATCAGCGTGCATGGCTGGCTCTCTTCCCGCGGGATCCGTCATCGGGACTTCCAGCGCGCTCGGTCCCACGATGGCCGGTATGACCTCGGGTCGGCTCCACCAGCGGCGAGCCATTCGTGCAGGCGGTGGCCATCGATGCCCAAAGGGTGATCCATGCCGTCCTCCGGGCCGGTGATAAGCCGTCTAGGGACACGGCCGTGTAGAGGACAATCTTAGCAATCGGCGTATTTCGTTCGGTCTCGGCTGGACTGGCATCCGCGCCGGTCTCGTCTTATACCGACGACCTGGGCGCGGGGAAACTGATCGGTCCGCCCACGGAACCTGCTAGTCATTCCCCTGTCTCAGGGAGTCAGCCGCGGCCCTCGAGGAGTCATGGGTAACTCGCGCATTGTAGATAATGGCCGGTATGCGCCAGGAAACAGCGATCGACAGATTCCGGCTGGCCTACGAGCGAACCGGGTCGGGGCCCGCGGTGCTGCTGCTGCACGGCTGGCCGGGGGACCGGACCGACTACCGCGAGGTCGCACCGCTGGTGTCGGCCGCCGCCGACGTGATCGTGCCCGACCTGCGGGGGTTCGGCGAGTCGGACAAGCACCAGGCCGATCCGGCCAGCCAGTACAACGCCGCCGCCCAGGCTCGCAGCGTCACAGGACTTATCGATGAGCTGGCGCTGGGCGGTGCGGTCATCGCAGGCTACGACATCGGCAGCAGGATCGCCCAGGCCATCGCCCGGGACCGGCCCGATCTGGTCCGCGCCCTGGTCATCGCGCCGCCGCTGCCGGGGATCGGGGACCGGATCCTCGTCCCGCGGGCCCAGCGGGAATTCTGGTACCAGGCCTTTCACAACCTCGAGCTATCGACGCAGTTGATGGACGGCCAGCCGGACGCCGTCCGCGCGTACCTGTCGCACTTCTGGTCGCACTGGTCAGGGCCAAGCTACGAGCCGGCCGGCGACCACCTCGATCACCTGGTGTCGGTCTACGGGCCGCCGGGGGCGTTCGCCGCCTCGATCGCCTGGTACCGGTCGGGCGCGGGGTCGGTCGCCGCCTCCCTGGCGGAGCGGGTTCCCGACCCGGGCGACCGGATCGCGGTACCCACCACGGTGCTGTGGCCCGAACACGATCCGTTGTTTCCCCGCGAATGGTCCGACCGGATCGGCGAGTTCTTCGCCGCCGCCGAACTCGCCTGGCTCGACGGCATCGGTCACTTCTCGCCGCTCGAGGATCCGGGCGCCTTCGCCGCGGCCGTCATCGCCGCGCTCCGGACCAGCCCGGACTGACTGCGGGATGGAATACTCGACGGCATGAAATTCCGCGCGACGGTAGAACTGGGCGGCAAGACCGCGACCGGGATAGAGGTGCCGGAGGACGTGGTGGCGGCGCTGGGCCCGGGCAAACGGCCCGCGGTGCGGGTGACCATCGCCGGTCACACCTACCGGACGACGGTCGCGCGGATGGGCGGGCGGTTTCTCGTCCCGCTGAGCGCGGAGAACCGGACAGCGGCCGGCGTCGCCGCCGGCGACCAGATCGATGTCGGCATCGAGGCCGACGCGGGGCCGCGCGAGGTCGAGATGCCCGCCGACCTCACGAAGGCGCTCGCGCAGGACGACGCGGCCCGGGCCACCTTCGACGGCCTGTCCTATACGCACCGCAAGGAGTGGGTGCGCTGGGTGGAAGAGGCCAAGAAGGCGGAAACCCGGGCCACGCGCCTGGCCAAGACCGTCGAGTCGCTGCGCGCCGGCAAGCGCGCGCGCTTAGGGGCCCGCCGGACCAAGAGCCGCGCTCTTGGCGTCCGACCAGCTGCGGACGATG
>DASWFT010000127.1:0-5977 GCA_036394075.1 Streptosporangiaceae bacterium | reverse complement strand
CCAGTTGGCGATCGTGTCGTTGACCGTGCCGCCGTTCACGCCCATGCTCCGGTTGCCGGTGTCGGCGCAGTTGGCGTTCTTCTCCACGTTGGACCAGGTGCCGCCCAGGTCGTACTTGTAGGACAGGGTGGCGTTGGCCGCCGCGGTCACTGTGGCCGTCCACCTGGTGGCGCTGACCCGGGTCATCGGGATCCCGTTGGCCGCCCAGTCCGGCTGGCCGAGGCCGAGCGCCGACAGGTTCCCGGCCAGGTACACGGTGTCGCCGGAGGCGTCGGTGTTCACCGGCACGGTCACGTTCACCGTCTCCTGCACAGAACCGCTGACCGGGCAGTTGCCCTGCTGCACGCACTGGGTGACGACCGCCGGGGTGTCCACGTTGTGGCCGGCGGAAATGTCGATCGCGAGCCGCGCGTACTGTGCCAGCGACCACATAAGGGGAGTCGCTGAATTGTCGGGCTGGCCGAAGGTGAACCCGCCGGTGCCAGTGCTGCCTGCCCAGACCTGCTCGGGGATCTGGTAGCCGGAGTTGGCCGCGCCCGCCATGGTCGCCAGCATGGATTGCGCCCCGGCCAGGTTGCCGCTGGCGACGTCGTACTCGCCGCGCTCGCCGGACAGCACCGGCCACGGATTGCCCACACCCGAGCCGGTGTAGTCGCCCCCGGATGAGGTCTCGCCGTAGCCATCGAAGTTGTACCTGTGCCAGATCGGCCCCTCCGGGGTCTGCACCGCAAGCTTCGAATCGACGGCCGAGATCGTGCTGGTGATGTCGGCCGCGCTCGCGGGCTTGATGCCCAGCCGCACCAGTTCGAGGAAACCGGGGTCAACCACCGTGCGGTCGTCGTGGTTCCCGCCGCCGTTCTGGATGAAGATCGACGCGCCGGAGTTCGGGCTTCCGTCCGGAGTGATCCGCAGGAAGTAGGCACCGTTGCCGTAGGAACCCGTGGTGGTGTAGGTGAGGCTATCCAGCTGAGACGCCCAGGACAGGGCGGTCGACTGGTAGCTGGCCGCCTGGCTGGTCGCGCCGTTGGCCTTGGCGATCGAAGCGGCGCAGATCAGCCCCGCGATCTCGGCGGCCATGGTGGCCGGCGAGTATCCGCCGTTCTCCTCCCAGCGTTCCTGCGGCGTAGACGGGCCGTTGGCGACGAGGTAGTTGGCCAGTAGCTGGATATGGCCCCAGTCAGCCGAGTTCGTCGCACCGAGCTGGTAGGCAAGGATGATCGGGTCGGCTACCTCGTCCATCTGAAGCGAGCCGAAGACGGAGTTTCCGTTAAGGAATGTGTTCTGTTTGACGGCGCCGTTCGACTGTTCCTCATAGATGAGGATGTACTGGAGGGCGGCGTTCGCGTCAGTCGTGTCACCCGCCGCGAGCAGTGCGGATGCCATCTCGTACTCATCGCGGGTCCAGACCGCGTGGTAGCCGTGGTCACCTGCGCTGTTCGCGCTGACGCTGGTGCCCCAAGGGTCAGTCGGCGAGGCCACGAACCCGCCGGTGAAGGTCTTGTCCTCATCGGCCTTGAGTTCCATCAGCGAGACGTAGTACTGCTCCTGGAGCGTGCTACTGCCGGTCACCGAGGCGGGCGGGGCGTTGAGGCCGCCGACCCAGGAGTGCCAGCCGGATTCGAACGAGCTCTCCAGGGCGGTGAACCCCGCCGCCAGGGACGCGGCGGCGTCGGAGATCGCGGCCGACTGGCTGGAGTCGAACCCGAGGGCCAGCGTGAAGGTGGTCGAACCGCTGGCCGCCACCGGGATCTGCGCGACCTGGACGATGTGCCCTCCGGTCGCCGCCGACGTGTACGTCGAGGTCAGCGCGTGGCTGCTGGCGAGCTGCTGGCTGCCGTCGCTTGAGCTGCCGACGTAGCCGGTTGTCGTCTGGCTGAAACCCGTGGAGGCCGCCATCGCGCTGGACACCGAGCCGTTGGAGGCGGCCAGGTCGCCACTGGCCGTGTCGGTGCCGCCGGTGTTGCCCATGCCGTCGTTGTTCAGCTGCGGCAGGTAGTCGGCGTACAGCTGGAGCGGGCCCGGGGTGAGGTTGTCAAAGGTCGTCTGGACCAGGACCACCGAGCGCGACGGATCGGCCACGTACGTTTTGGTGATCTTGTAATCGCCGTTGGTCGCGGTGTTCACTTGCTGCCAGACCAGCGATGTCGGATCCGCGAGGGAGATCGCGTGGCTGGTGCCCGCCGTCTCGGCGGTGGTGAACGTCGAGCCGTCGGTGACGATGTACTGCAGGCCGAACGTGCTGGGCGTGTCGGTCTGCGGGTAAAAGATGTTCTCCAGTTCGCCGTTGCCCAGGGTGTACCAGACCTTCGAGGCCGAGCCGAGGGAGTCCGCAAAGCCCTGCAGGTTGGCCTCGTTCCAGGTGGCATTCGCCCCCGGCGCGCCCGGTGCTGGGCCCGCGGCCAGCGCCGGTGAGGCAGGTGCGAGCGCGGTCACCGCCGCCGCAGTGGCGGCCGCGGTCGCCACTGCGGCGAGTAAGGCCGTGCTGCGCAGCCGCCGCCGCCTGATGAGCCCCGTATGCCCCGCTATAGGAAGCGATCTCCGTCGGCTCATCATGACTTCCTCTTCTTGCGCCACCGGCCTGAATGGCTGTTCGCGAGCGCCATCCGTCGGTCAGCGGCGGGACAATGATTTTCTCGCTAACATAGGTTTGACCGAAACAGTCGGCCAGAACTTGGCGCAGAAATAATCTGTTAACAATTTATCAATGATTCATTAACGTGATCTTCCCCGGCATCTCACGATGCGTTACGTGGCTCGTGGCACGCGCCCGACGCTGTAGATGTAGATAGCGTTCGCGGTGCCATCGACCTCGTACCTGACTGGCCGAATTACGAGTCGTGCATCGTGGACCGCCTGCAACTCCCGGCGCTGCGACATTTAGCTGGCGGATGTCAGCCGGTGCACCGTGCCGGGTGGCGCCGCGGGCACGGCATCCGGGTGCAGTATCGAGGCGATGGCCTCAACGCCGTCGACCAGGCGAGGACCGGGGCGTACCACGATGCCGTCGGCGTCGATCGCCCACACCGGCAGGCCGGGCAGGTGGCCGGCTACGGACTGCGCCTGCTCGATCGCGCCCGGCAGATGGTAGCCGCAGGGTGCGACCACGACATGATCCGGCGCTGCGGCCGCGATGACGGACCAGGTCGTCGGGATTGATAGCGCACCGGGCCGGGCCGCGACCGGCTCGCCTCCTGCCGCACTGACGAGATCGGGTATCCAGTGGCCGGCATTAAAGGGTGGATCCACCCACTCGACCACTGCTACCCTCGGCCGGGCTCGACCGGCGACTCTCGCCGCCGTGCGGGAAAGCCGGGCCCGCAACTCCTGCACCAGGCGGGCGGCGCGATCAGGTACGCCGGCGCGCTCCCCGACCGCCAGGATCGACTCAAGCACCTCATCGAGCGAGTGCGGATCAAGTGACAGCACGTCAGCCTGGCAGCCGAGGTGATCAAGGGCGTCCTCGACATGCCCGGAAGGTAGTGCGCACACCCGGCACAGGTCCTGGGTCAAGATCAGGTCGGGCTGCAGTGTCGCCAGGGCTTCCGCGTGCAGGGTGTAGAGGTCGGCGCCGGAGGCCAGCTCGCTCCGGACGTAGATGTCGATCTCGCCTGGGGTCATCCCGCGCGTATCACGGCCACCTACGACGACGGTCTTCTCCGCGCGGGCCGCGGGCGGCTCGTCGCACTCGAACGTGACCCCGACCAGGTCATCCCCCAGACCGAGCGCGTACACGATCTCGGTCGCCGATGGCAGCAGAGAGACCAGGCGCACAGAGTCAAGGATAGGCGCTGGGCGTGCGGCGCAGTGTGATGAGCTTACGTGGTTGGTTACCCTGATGATGGCGGTCGCGTCCGTCGCCCGCCCGGCCACGCGGTATGGTCCATCCTGTCCGGCGGGCGGGCCGATGAGGAGGCAGATGCCGTGTCCAAGGCCCGCGGAGACCGGCAGAAGGCCCGCGAGAGACTCGCCCAGATAAGGGCGCAGGAGGCGCAGCGCCGCCGCCGTCGGCGCTGGCTGGCCGGGACGTCCGCGGTGGTCATCGTGGCCGCGGCGGCCGTGGGCATCACACTGGCGGTCTCCGGTGGCGGCCGGCCCACCACGGGCGGCGGCTCGCCGCGGCTCAAGCTCGCCTCGCTGAGCACGCTGGGCACGCTCGCGCCCGCGCCATCGCCCGGCCCGACCGGTCCCGAGGGCCTCCCGGTCCCCAGCGCCCCCCCGCTGGCCAGCACCGCCACGATCGCCACCGGCCAGAGCGTCAACGGCATCAGCTGCCAGACCAGCGAACAGACCATTTTTCACGTCCACGCGCACCTGACCATCTTCGTGAACGGCTCGCCCCGCCAGGTGCCCGCCGGGATCGGGATCCCGGGCGCCCGCACGCAGAACACCGCCCAAGGCCCGTTCGTCATCAGCGGGAACTGCTTCTACTGGCTGCATACTCACGCCGCCGACGGCATCGTCCACATCGAGTCGCCCGTCCAGCGCACCTACACCCTCGGCGACTTCTTCGACGTGTGGGGCCAGCCGCTCGGGCCGGGTCAGGCCGGCCCGGCCAAAGGGCGCGTCACCGCGATCTACAACGGCCAGGTGTACCAGGGCAACCCCCGCGGCGTCCCGCTCGCCGCACACGCCCAGATCCAGCTCGAGGTCGGCACCCCGCTCATCGCCCCGATAACGATCACCTTCCCGAACGGCCTGTAGCCTGAGCCGATGGCGCGGTTGGCGAAGCTCCTTCCAGACCTTCTTGATGAAGAACAGAAGCGGCTTTACGAAACCATCACAGCTGGTCCCCGTGCCGATGGGCGGCAGCCGTGGCGCAACTGGGCGCGGCGGCGCTTTTCGAGCTCACCACTCTGGTCGGTACTACGCCACCTTGGCGCTTCAGCTTCGCGTCTTCCGGGTGGGCGCCCCGGACCGGTGACCCGGGGCGCTCCGGGGCGCCGTGAAACGCTGCCGGCGGCCGGCACCGGGGTGGCGCGAGCCCATTACGCAGGGTGGCGCCACGCCGGGACCAGTCACTTGCCGGGACGAGTCACTTACTGGGCTGCGGCACTGTGCAGGTGGTCTTCGGATTCACGCCGAGATAGTTGAGGGGGCCCGCAACTATCGTCAGCGCGATCGTGCCCGCCTTCACGCAGGTTTCAACCGGCCCGTTGTAATAGTGGCGCTGGCCGCCGGCCAGGGCACCAACGGCCAGCCACACAATGAGCAGCACCGATACGTATTTCATTATTACCTCCGAAACGCACGTTCCACTGGTGCTGTATCTGACGACTACCGCGGTCAGCGGCGGACCCGGCGCCGGGGGGACCAGGTCGCCCAGACCCCGGCGAGGTGGAGAGCGAGGCAGGTCAGCCCGACGAGCATCAGGCTCGTCGGCGAGAAGACCACGCTGCTGGTGACGGTGGATGTCACGTAGATCAGGAACGCGATGAAGAAGAGAGCAGCTGCGACGTAACCCAGCATTTGCCGGATCCTTCCGTTCGGTAGTCCATGGGAAATAGGGGCTGAAATGCCGCAGAGCGGCTGGGCGGACCACCAACTACCCAGCTGGGCGAGTCCTAATCAAGGCGATGGCGGGCGGTCGTGCACGCAGCCTTCTTCAAGGACCAGAGGGGATGTCCGCGGCCGTCGTGGCCGATCCGCGGACAAGGAGTGGCCAGGCCTGGCCGACGCGGCAACGCCAGTGTTAGCACCGTTCTCAATGAACCGGCAAGCGCCGGGCGCATGCCCACCGCATGCACGTTGATGCGGTCGGGTGGATGCGGGTAGATGGCGAAACAGCAGGTTGCCCCGGCTGCGGCGAGGGAGATTCCAAACGCCGACATCCATCATGTGCCTCCGGACCTAGAAGCAATTCGAGAGCTGCCGGGTCCCGGGGACAACTAAAAAACAGTGTAGTGGCTGCGATACTTTCCGGAAAGGGCGTTCCGCCAATCAGGGCGGCGCCTTCAACGGCTCGACTGTGCAGCCGCGG
>DASWFT010000126.1:0-1680 GCA_036394075.1 Streptosporangiaceae bacterium | reverse complement strand
CCGCGTCGAGCCGCTCGCGGTCCCGGGTGGTGGTCATCTCTTTGCCTTCGCGGCGTTACCAAGGCCTGCGAGGAGCACGTGGACGGCGGCGGTCAACCGGCCGACGAACTCCTCCCGGGACTCCGCCAGGGCGTTCGATAGGTACCTGGCGCCTTGAGCCACCGTAAGCAGCGCCGCCGCGATCTCCTCCGGGGTCACACCAAGCCGCTTGACGTCGTTCTCTGACATCGCTGCGGCGATCGCCGCAGCGAGCCGGTCGTCGAAGCTGCCGACGGCCGGGTTGACCACGTCGCCGAGCCGCATGGCCGGGTTCTGGAGCAGGCTCCCGAGATCGAGGGTCAGCATCGACCCCACGTAACGCCCCAGCCAAGCGTCGAGCGCGGCGACGACACGTCGCTCCAGCCCAACGCCTTCCTCGTCCAAGCAGCGGGAAACCTCGCCGAGCGCGGTGTCGAGTTCGTGGCGGACCGCGGCACGGAACAACGCGTCCTTGCTGGCGAAGCGCAAGTAGAGGCCCTGCCGGGAAATGTCCGCAGACCGTGCAATCTCGTCCATCGAGGCCTTGCGAAACCCGTAGCGCCCGAACACTGGCAGAGCCGCGGCGAGAATTCGCTCCTCCCGCGCGTTGACCGAGGGCGACGATATTGACGACATAGCGCTAGTTTACATTAACTGTACGTTCTGTCAAGCCGGGGCCTCGCTCATCTCGCGACCGCTGACACGAAAACTGGGTCCCGGTGGGCGCGCGGCAGCGAACCCTGGCCTGCGCGGTGGCGAGGGTGCGGGATGGCGTTGATTGTGCGGCTCGAAGGGCCGGGTGCCGGATCGGCGGCGGCTCCTGGGCTGTCGGGAGTCAGGGCTTGTGGTCAGGCGCCGGCTGGTAAGGCGGCCTGCGGGGGGCTGATGGTGATGGTGATGGTGCAGCCGGGGTGGAGCTTTTGCAGCTGGCGCTCCAGGAATGCCTGGCGGTGCTGGGGTGATTCCCTGCGGGTGCGGAAGTCAGCGCCCGGCTCCTGGTAGGGCGTTCCGGCCTGGAGGACCTGGTAGGCGATCTTCAGCAGGGTGTGCGCGATCGCCGTGATCGCCTTCTTCTTCGCGCCCGGGTTCTTGTCCCCGCCGAAGCGGCGGACCAGCCGGCTGTACCTGGCCTGCAGCCGTCCCCGGACCCGGATCGCCGCCCAGGCGGCCTGGACCAGCATCGGCTTGATGTAGGTCCCGGCGTCACCGGTCCGGCCGTGCTTGCGCTTGCGGGCGCTGATGTTGTTGCCCGGGCACAAGGTGACCCAGGAAGCGAGTTTCTCGTGGCCGGGGAAGTACCGGTGCGGCGCGGGGCCGATCTCGCCCAGCCACGCCCAGGCCACCACGTCGCCGAAGCCGGGGATGGTCTTGAGCAGGTCCGCCTCGCGCTGCCAGCGGCCGGCCTTGCCCGCGATCCGCTGGTCGAGGTCATCGACAGCGGTGCCGAAGCCGGCGATGCGGTCCAGGTGCAGGCGGCACAGCAGCGCGTGATGCCCGGTGAACCGCCCGGCCAGCGCCTGCGACAGGCCGGCCAGCTTCCCGGCCGTCCGCATCCGGCCGATCGCCAGGTCGGCCAGCACCTGGCCGCGGCGTTCCCCGCCGGTCAGCGCCTCGATCATCGCCGTGGCGGACTTGCCGGTAATATCGCTGGCAACCGAGCCG
>DASWFT010000125.1:0-8498 GCA_036394075.1 Streptosporangiaceae bacterium | reverse complement strand
GTGGCAGATCTACGCGCCAGGCGCCAGTGCAGCCGACGGGCCGCCGCCATCGCACCCGTAGCAGCTCGCTACCGCCTGTGCTCCGCCACGGTGCCCACAGAAAGACCGCGCCGCACGCACTCGTCGAGCAGCATGGGCAGCGCGCCGAGCGCGGCGCTGGCTGACCCGTCCGGCGATGTGCAGTCCGAATCGTGCAGCAGCACCGTGCCGCCGCCAGCCAGGTCCCTGGTGATCGTCTGGTAGACCGACGCTGGCGTGGCGCCGGGCGTCCACTCGCGTCCCCAGCAGGTCCAGAGCACCGGTGTCAGACCGAGCCTTCGGGCGGCGGCCAGCGCGCCCGCGCTGAGCACGCCGTACGGCGGCCGGTAGAAACGCGGCGCGGTACCGGTCACGTCCGCCACCGCGTCGCGGGCTCGCGCCATATCGTCGTGCTGCGCCCGCGGTCCGCGCGTGATGGCATAACGGTGATCCCAGCCGTGCACGCCGATCTCGTGACCGGCCGCGGCGATCTCCGCGGCCAGTTGCGGCGCCTTGGCCACCATCGAGCCAAGCACGAAGAAGGTGGCGCGCACCTGCCGCGTGGCGAGCAGGTCGAGGAAGCCGGGCGTCGAGCGGGGGTCGGGACCGTCATCGAAGGTGAGTGCCACATGGCCGCCCTGGCCCAGGCCCGCGAGCCGGGGGAAGAACCGTCGGCGCACCGGGCCGATCGCGGTGACGCCGGGGCCGCCATGGGCGACCATGAGCCCGGCCGACGCGAGTCCCGCCGATACCAGCAGCAGGTCACGCCCGCTAGAACTAGCCATCGCTCCCGCCGCAATCCGTGAACCACCGGTGCCTAACGATGCCACAGATGAGACGCGACACGCCCGTTCAGTAGGGGGGCCCGCGCGGCTGGTCTTGAAATCATGGCATAGTCGGATGGCGCCGCGGCTGTCCAGACGATCGGCCGAGCCGCCAGCCAGGACTCGTTCAAAAGGGGAGCCCGTTGAGAGTGCCCGCAGCACGCATTGTCTTTCCGCCTGCCGACCGCGCGGAGATCGCGGCGGCGATGGATGAGATCCTCGCTACCGGGGCTCTCACTCTGGGACCGTACACCCGGCGCTTTGAGGCGGCATTCGCCGCCGCGCACGACGCGCGGCACGCGACCGCCACATCGAGCGGCACTTCGGCGCTCGACATCGCGTTGCGTGCGGTCGGGGTGACGGGCCGCGACGTGATCGTTCCCGCGAACACGTTCTACGCCACGGCGGCGGCGGTCCTGCAGGCCGGGGGGAACCCGGTGTTCGCCGACGTGGACGCGGCCACTTTCGCGCTGAGTCCGGCGTCGCTGGAGGCGGCGCTCACCCCGAACACGGCGGCGGCCGTCTTGGTGCATATCGGCGGGCTCATCACCCCGCACGTGGATGACCTGGCCCGTATCTGCCAGGAACGCGGCATTGCGCTGGTCGAGGACGCGGCGCATGCTCACGGCGCCACCTTCGACGGCAGGTTCGCCGGGTCTTTCGGAGTGGCGGCGGCGTTCTCCTTCTATCCGACCAAGGTGGTCACGAGCGGGGAAGGCGGGATGCTCCTCACCTCCTCGGAACTGCTGACCGATGAAGCACGGATCTACCGGGATCAGGGCAAGGGCGCGTTCTCCGCCAACCACCATGTGCGGTTCGGCTACGCGTGGCGGATGAGCGAGCAGAACGCGGTGACCGGTCTTGTGCACCTGCGCCGCATGGAGGAGTTCATCGAGCGGCGCCGCGAGGTCGCCGCCCGCTATGACGAGGTGCTGGCTGGCCTGGACGGCCTGCGGCCGCTGACCGAGCCGCCCGGCTGCCGCAGCAACATCTACAAATACATCGCGCTGCTGCCGGACGGTGCGGACCGGGCGCGGTTCAAGCAGGAAGTGGCCCAGGGGTACGACGTCCACCTGTCCGGGGAGGTGTATGACCTCCCGCTGCATCACCAGCCGGTGTTCTCGGCGAGCGCGGGCCTGCGGCTGCCGGTGGCAGAGGATCTCGCCGACCGGCACGTATGCCTGCCGGTGCACTCTGACATGACGGACGATGAGGTGGACCAGGTACTAACCGCTGTCACCGCCGTGTACGGCGCGTTGACCGGAGTCTGAGGAGAAGCAATGCGCGTCGCGGTGACTGGGGGCTGCGGCTTTATCGGTTCTCATGTAGTTGATCATTTGGTCCGGGCCGGCCACGAGGTCCGGGTGATCGACCTCTCGGCGGGCTGGCGCCAGTCCGCCGCCGACTACCTGGACGCCGACCTGTTCGACGAGGCGGCGCTGGGCCGTGCGCTGGCGGGCTGTGAGGCGGTCTTCCATCTGGCCGGGGCCGCCGACGTGAACGATGTCGCGGCCAACCCGGTCGCGGCGGTGCGGCTGAACGTGGAAGGCACGGCGAGGGTGCTCGACGCGGCACGCGGCCAGGGCTGCGGGCGGGTCCTGCTGGCCAGCACCGTCTGGGTGTATGGCGCGACGGTCGGCGAGGGCGAGCAGACCGAGGACGCCGCCGTGGACCTGCGCCGGGCCGGGCATGTGTATGTGTCCACGAAGCTCGCTGCGGAAATGCTGGTGCACAGCTACCGGGAGATGTACGGCCAGCACTTCACCATCCTGAGGTATGGCATCCCGTACGGGCCCCGGATGCGTGACGTGCTGGTCGTGGCCAAATTCGTCCAGGCTGCGCTGCAGGGCAGGCCGCTCACCATCGCGGGCAGTGGGGAGCAACAGCGTAACTACGTCTACGTGGAGGACCTGGCCGACGCGCACGTGCGTGCCCTCTCGCCAGCGGCGCAGGACAGGACGCTGGCGCTGGAGGGCGGCGTGCCGGTGTCCGTGCGGGAGATCGCCGATACCGTCCGCGACCTGGTCCGCAACGTGACCATCGAGCATGTGCCCGCGCGCACCGCCGACTATCAGGGAGTGAGCGTGTCGGGCGGCCTGGCCAAGGAACTGCTCGACTGGGCGCCGGTCACCCCGTTCGCGGAGGGTGTCCACCGGTACCTCGAATGGCTGGCCAGCACCCGCGTGGGGACCGGCGCCGCGGACGCAGGCGGGCAGCCCCGACCATGAAGCAGGCCCTACTGTTGTCCGGGTCCCTTGGCATGGGTCACGATGTCCTCGCCCAGGCCTGCGGGACATCGCTGACCGCCAGGGGGTGGGGCACCCAAACCCTGGACGCCATGCGCCTGCTCGGGAGAAGCGGTGGCTCGGCGGGCGAATTGGTCTTCAGGTCGATGCTCGCGCTACCCGGTCTCTACGACGCCTTTCACTTCGCCGCCCTGCGAGCGGGGTCCAGGCTGGCGCTGCTCGCCGATGCGGCGGCGCGCCGGGAAGTGGTGCCGAGGCTGCGTGCGCATCTCGATGCGCAACCCGCGGATCTGGCCATCTCGGTCTTCTCCACGGCCGCGTCAGCAGTGAGCAGGCTCGCCGACCGGTACCCGGGAATGACCCACATCGTCTTCTGCAGCGACGTGACCCCGCACCGGCTCTGGATACATCGCAACGTCGACCTCTATCTGGTGACGTCCCAGACCGCGCGGGCCGCCGTGCTGCGATTCCAGCCCGACGCCCGCGTCCTGGTGGTGCCGATCCCGGTACGGGAGGGCTTCTACGCGCCGCCCACCCAGGAGGAAGCACGCGCCAGCCTGGGGATCGCCGGGTATGCACGCTGCGTTCTGCTGATGTCCGGGGCCTGGGGCCTCGGCCCGCTGGCTGACGCGGCCTCGGCACTGGCGGCGGCGGGCGTGCAGGTGCTGGCGGTCGCGGGGCGCAATGCCCGGCTGGAGGCCCGGCTCCGTGCGGCCGCCCGCCATCAGCCGGGGCTGCATGTGTTCGGTTTCACCGAGCGCATCCCAGCCCTGATGGCCGCCGCGGACCTGGTCGTCACGAGTTCCGGGGACACCTGCTCCGAGGCACGCTTGGTCGGCCGCCCCCTGCTCCTGCTGGATGTCGTGCAGGGTCACGGCCGCGACAATCTCCAGCACGAACTCGAACTGGGCGACGCGAACGTGACTTCACCCGGGGCCCCCGACGTCGTGCGGAATGCCCTCGCCGCCATGGATGGCATGCATCCTCCCGGCGGGGTGCTGACCCGCCGCGCAGACGGCCGATCGCGCGTGGAGTGGGAGGCGTCCTTCTCGGCGGCGCTGTCCAGTGTTGGCCTGGACTAGGGCGTGTCTCAGGGCTGAGGACCGGTGATCAGCCCGGCAGTTCCGGCAGCCTCGCATGCGCGGCGGTGGCCGTCACCGCGTTCATCATGATCTTGTCCACCTTCGCGCGCTGAGCGTTGAGATCGCGGGTGTCGCGCTTCAGCGCCACGTTCGCCTGGGCGCGTGCCGTAGCGTCGCGGGCGCTCAGCACATTCGCGATATCGTCCTGCACCCGCTGCGCGTACGGGAACGCCCAGGTCACGAGGCCGTCTACGGCCCTGGAGAGATGAAAGGCGGCCAGCGACTCGCTCACCTGGTATTGCGTCAGGTTAGCGAGCAGTTCGTTGTTGGCGGGCGAGCAGTTGGCCGCACCGTAGCGGGCAACACGGATCGCGGTCGCGGTGTCGTGACTAGTACCCGCGTTGATGGCGCGCAGGACCGTGAACGATTCCCGGACACCTCCGGCGCACGATTCGATGTCGGTATTCACATCCGCCAGGAAGGTCTTCACATCGCTGGCGCGCTGCGACTGGCTGGGCCGGTGGGCCAGGCCGACCAGCACGGCACCCGCCAGCACCACGAGGCCGGCCAGCAGCAGCCAGCGCGGGGTCTTCTGCACCGGCCAGGGGGTGTGCCGGATCGGCACGTACGGCGGGTCGGTGCGGGTCGGCGTCTCCACGGTCAGCCTCGTTTCGCCGATGCGGTGATCAAGGCTACGCCGGCCCTGAGTTCCTGCTCCGTCACGGCCCCGAAGATCCGCTTAACGATCCGGTGCTGCGAGTCGAGGAAGAACGTCTGGGGGAGCCCGCCCACGCCGTAGGAGATCGTCGTGTGCATCGGGTAGGGATCGAAGCCCACGGGATAGCTGACGCCCGCCGCGTGGGTGAATCTCAGTGCCGCTGAGGCCTTGTCATTGGCATCGACACCGATCAGCGTGATGCTCCCGTGGGCGGCGCGGTAGAACCGGGCCAGCAGCGGTGTCTCCTTCTGGCACGGTTCGCACCACGAGGCGAAGAAGTTGACGATGACCGGGCGTCCGGTGAGTCCCGCGAGTGAGATGTGCTCGCCGTGATGGCCGAGCAGCGCCAGAGTGAAGGCCGGAGCGACGGGATCGGAGTGAGAATTTGCCGGGCCACTGGAGGTGTTGCCGATGGCCACGATAGCGGCAGCCACGGCGAGGACTGCCGCCGCGGTTGTCAGGGCAAGCCTGCGCCTCCGGCTCATGGCGCCCATCCGCGCGGCCCACCCGCGCCGTGACCCAGCGCCCTCGCCCGACTGTGGGGTCGCGCCTGGTCTGGCGACTTCGCCTGGCCTGGCGCCCTCGCCTGGCGGTGGGGTCGCGCTTGATCGGGCGGCTTCGCCTTGTGGTGGGGTCGCGCCTGGTCCGGCGATGGCGCCCAGGCCCGGGCCGACCGACGCCGACTGCGCGCCGGCGGGCGGCGCATCCGGTTCGGCGCCTCCAGGTGGCCGGCTGCCGCGCAGGTCACTGCGCTCACCCGAGGTCATCGATGCCTGCTTGCCCATGGATCTTCCTTCAGCGTGCTCGCCTCTTCGTCGGCAACCTCTGGGCCCGCCCAGCCCGGGGAGGCCGCCAGGTGGATTGGCCCGGCGGGAATCGGCAGCGTGGGCAGGACCACCTCGAACTCGCTGCCCACGCCCGGCGTGCTGCGTACCAGCACATCTCCGCCGTGCGCATGGGCGACGGCGCGCACCAACGCCAGCCCCAGCCCGGTGCCCTTGGAGCCGGTGCCCTTGGAGCCGGTGCCACTCGCCCCGTCGGCCGTCGGCTCGCTCGGCATCGTCCCCGTCCTGAACCGGTCGAAGATGCGCTCGAGCTCGCTGGGCAGGATGCCCGCGCCCGTGTCGGCGACGATCATACGCGCGGGCTCGCCGCCCCCGCCCGCGATCACGGACAGCTGGATCATGTCATCGCTGGTGGTATGCCGGACCGCGTTCTCCAGCAGGGCGTCCACCGCAAGACCAAGCCGCTCCCGGTCGGCGCTGACCGTTACCGCGTTGAGCAGGCCGAGCTGCCAGCGCCTGGCCGCGGTGGGCCGCCACTTGCCGATGACTTCCATGGTGAACAGGTCAAGGGCGACGGGCTCGGGATACAGGAAGTCCGGATCCTCGGATGCGGCGATGACGAGCAGTCGCTCGCCGAGGCGGCGCAGCCGGGTGAGTTCCCCCACCACGACTTGGATGTCTCGGCTCTCACCGCGGTCGGCGAGTTCGCCCGCGAGCAATTCGGCGTGGCCCAGCGCGATGGTGATCGGGGTCCGTAGCTGATGGGAAGCATCCTGCAGGAACCTGCGCTGCGTCGAAAGCAGCCGCGCGTTCTCGTCGCTGACCAGGTCCCGTTCGTGGTCGGCGACCAGCCTGCGGCGCGCGTGCCAGACCATCAGCCAGAACATGGCCGCCATCAGGGGAACCTCGTTCAGTTCGTCCACCGACTGGGCGCCGCGCCAGACGTCCCAGCCAATGGTCGCGAACGTGGTGGCGACGACCATACCGAGCACCCACAGGGTCGGCCTGATGGCCCAGACGCGGAAACCGTAGAGCAGCGTGAGGCTGATCCATATGAAGTGGAAGGGGACCGTTTCCCACTGCGAGAAGATCACCATCGATGCGAGGTTGGCCACGGTGAAAACCACCCAGGCCGCATCGACCCAGCCCGGCTGGAAGGGCCAAGAGCGCCCGGCCGGCGCGTCCGGCGACCCGGCGTCTGGGCCACGGCGCGCGCTCCTCATGAAGGGCAGGCCGGCCGGGAGCGGATGGCGCAGGCTTGCGGGCAGGGGATGGCGCAGGCCAGCTGAGAGGGGATGGCGCAGGCTTGCGGGCAGGGGATGGCGCAGGCCAGCCGAGAGGGGATGGCGCAAGCCACCGGGCAGGGGATGGCGCAGGCCAGCCGAGAGGGGATGGCGCAAGCCACCGGGCAGGGGACCGCGGCGCCGACTCGGAGCCGGGCTCTGCGGGCCGGCCGGCGGCAGATCCGGCAGTTCTCCGGGAACAGCGTGCCAGAGACGAGACAGCGCAACGATCCTCAGGCCGGCGGCCACCCTGTGACGCAGCCGGCCAGTGCTCGGGTCCCTAGGAGGTGAGCTGGTATCCCTCACCGCGTACCGTCTTGATCAGGTCGAATCCAAGCTTCGAGCGGATGCGCCGGACGCAGACATCGACGACGTTGGATCCGGGATCGAAATCGTAGCCCCAGACCGAGGCCAGCAGCTGACCTTTGGTGACGGACTGGCCGACATGCTCCATCAGTTCCCGGAGCAGCAGGAACTCCAAGCGAGTCAGCGGTACGGGCCCTTGTCCGATGTTGGCTTCCAGCCGGCCGAAATCGAGCAGCAGCTCTCCCGCCCTGAGCACCTCATTCAGCGGGTGACCTACGTCCCGGAGCCGCACGCGTACCCGGGCCAGCAGTTCAGCCAGCGAGAACGGCTTGGTCAGGTAGTCCTGGGCGCCCAACTCCAGGCAGTCCACCTTGGTGGTCACGTCGGAGAGGCACGACAACACCAGCACTCCCTGTTCGGGCCGCTCACGCCGCAACTCGGCGAGGATCTCCCGCCCATCCATGTCCGGCATGACGAGGTCGAGGATGACCAGGTCGTAGTCGCCGGCGATGGCCTTGCGCAGGCCGGTACTGCCACTGCTGGCGAAATCGATTGCATAGCCGGCCGCAGAAAGAGCCCGGGCGATGAAATCGCGGATCCTCGGCTCGTCGTCGACAACGAGGAGCCGCGCCGCCGTCGGGTACATGCCCGGCTGGTGGGCGATCTTCGCAGGTAGGTCAGTGTGCATTGGCTCTATCGGTCAGCTCGGCGCGGCGTGGTTGCTGACCCCCCAAGCGGGTACACGGAGGGCCGTCTGCGGACGATCCTCCATATTCAGGCATTCCCGGTCAACCCTTCGACGCGTTGGCAAACCATTGCACCACCTCTGCCCGGCGAAGGGGCACTGTAGCAGCACCGAAGTAACTATGAGTAGTGAATACGATACGCAGTGTTGCTACCATGCCTTCTCATGGCCGAACTTACCCTCGCGGCAAGCCTTGATCATGACAATTTCGTCATTCAGTGTCCGCAATGTTGCCGTCACATGGCTAACGATCGCAGGATCAGGTCCATAAGAGGCCTCCGGCCCGCGTCGTGTGCCATAGGCGGGTCGGCCCCAGTCGTGTGCGCGATGCGCCGCGAAGAAGCGAGGTGGTGACTGGTGTCTCTGCCAGTCCGTGTCGTGACCCTGCTCGTGGCGTTCGCCGCGGTGGTCGTCGGCGCGGTCTTCATCGTCATTCATTACCTGCTCGGCGGCCCGCCGGTCGTGGACTACACCTCCGCGGCCTCCGGTGG
>DASWFT010000124.1:0-1897 GCA_036394075.1 Streptosporangiaceae bacterium | reverse complement strand
GCAGAACGGTCACGCCCGGGCCCGGCGCGGCCCGTTCGGCCTGCCCCATCGCTTCCGACGCCCCGCCCGGATCACCGTTGGCCTGCCGGATCCATGCCAGGGCGGCCAGGCCCGTGGCCAGCGGCTGGGTGTAGGTGAGCTGCCTGCATCGCTCAATGCCCTCCGTTACCTGATGCAACGCAGCCTCAAGTTCGTTCCGCTGGTAGGCCACCTCCCCCATGCCGATGAAGGCGATCCCAGCCGCAGGCATAGCCGGCCGACCCGGCGCCGCGGTGACCTCCAGCGCCTGCTGGTAGGTGCCGACCGCCGCATCCAGGCGGCCCTGGGCCCGCTGCACCTGGCCCAGGTGATGGCAACCGTAGGCGGCCGAGTAGCGCTCGCCCGCCGCCCGCCACCCGGTGATGCTGGCGGCGAAGGCGCGCTCGGCCTCCGCGACCCGGCCGCGCAGCCACTCGGCCATGGCCAGTAGCCACCTCGCGGTCGAGTCGAGCATCGACTCGCCCTCGCCGATCTTACGACGTGGTGCGCGATTGAGGTCGGGGCGTGCTGGCCTGGCGGACTGTCTGATTGGTGATCACCTTTCGGCGGCGCGGTCGGAGACCAGGCCGGCAACGGCCATGTAGGTCTCGTCGAAGTCTTCGCGTCGTCCGAGGAACCGCTGGAGGGTCCGCCACTGCTTGTGCTCGGCGTTGGCGTGCTCCACGCAGATCCGTTCCGATGACTGCTGGTGGCGCGCCGCGTCCCAGGCGGCGGCTTCCTCCGGCGTCGCGGCCTTCTTCGGCCTGAGCGGCGGGGCCTGGACCTGGCCGGGAAACTCCTTGGCCAGGCCCCGGTACCCGGCGTCGACCTTGGCCTTGACCTCGGGAAACTGCTCGAACAGGTCGGCGATGCCCTCGGTTCGCACAGCCGTCTGGTCGTGCATGCGGCCGGGCCGGAACGCCCCGGCCCACAGCGTGCGCCCCTCGCCGTCAGTGACGACAGTGGCCTTCTTGGTGTTCATCTTCTTCTTGCCCGAGACGAACGCGCGGCGGCCCGGCTTGCTGGCCCGCGGGCGGCGGACCTGGACTTCGGTGCCGTCCAGCCGCAGCTCCACGCCTTGGGCCGAGGCGTAGGCGAAGACGTCCGCCAGGGTGCGAAGCTGCAGGCCGGGGCGGCCGGGCACAGCGAACCCGCGGGCGGCCAGCAGCGGCCGGACCTCGCGGATCGCGCGGGTGACCGTGGAGCGGTCCACCCGGTAGAGCTCTGCCAGTGCCGCGTGCGGGAGCTGAAAGCGCAGCGTCACCAGGGTCACGATGACGCGGTCGGCGAACACGAGTTCGTGGTCCGGGCCTGCTCCAGGCGCACGCAAACGCTCGTGACCCCGGCGCTCACGCAGCCGGGACTCCTCAGAAGCCATCCAGGTGCCAGCCAGCTCAGCGACGAGTTTGCCGAGGCGCCGCGGCTGGAGGCCGGTGAAGATACGCTTGGACAAGGCCGTGCGGCCCAGGTAATGCGACACAACATCACCCAAGCCGCGCGGCCTGCTTCATGTCACGACAGTGCCGCGATCGTTATCGCGCACCCTGTCGTTAGGTCTGATGTCCGGCGTGGAGGCTCCACGCGGATTTGGGCCGGCCCGCCCGGTGAGCGCCCCGGCGGCCGGGTGCCAGGTGGTGCTGACCCGGCCCGGCGCCTACGTTCTGCGCGCCACCGGGGAGCACATCGACGTCCGCCGTTTCGAGCGCCTTGCCGGGGAAGGTCGTCGCGCGCTCGCGGAGAACGCGCCCGACCAGGCGGCGGCGGACCTCCGCGAGGCGCTGGCGCTCTGGCGCGGCGCGCCGCTGGCCGATGTCAGCTATCAGCAGTTCGCGCAGGCGGAGATCGCGCGTCTGGAGGAGCTACGGGCCAGTGTCATCGA